>NZ_DATCMV010000092.1:0-5313 GCF_036563125.1 Microbulbifer sp. | reverse complement strand
CGTGCAAAATGCACGCCCGTCGTACCGCTGGGCTCCCGCTTTGCGAGCCATAATTACCTGCCGACAAGCACCCTCCACTCCTGCCCCTAGTCTTTACTCGCCGCCCCCTTTCACTGACATATCGATACACCTCTTTCGACGAATGGTTAATGGACAGCGGGAACTCGAGCGTGAAAAGCTGAGACCAATAACGATAAACCGCTAAGCTGAGCCAATAACAGTATGCGCTCGGCCTGCGACATCAAAACAAGAGGTGCCCAGCAATGAACCAGCCGCATCCCAGCTACACCAAGGGCGATACCACCCAGCCACTGCTCGAAATGACCATCGGTGACAAGTTTGACGAGACGGTGGCAGAGTTTCCTGACAACGACGCGCTGATCGCGCGCCACCAGGGTATCCGCTGGACCTATGGGGAGTTCAAGCAACAGGTCGACACCTGCGCCCGCGCGCTGCTGGCTCTGGGCATAAAAAAAGGAGACCGGGTCGGCGTCTGGTCGCCAAACTGCGCCGAGTGGACCACCATGCAGTTTGCCACCGCGAAGATCGGCGCCATCCTGGTCAACATCAACCCGTCCTATCGCCTGCACGAACTGGAATACGCCCTCAATCACTCCGGGGCACGCATGCTGGTGATTGCGGAGAACTTCAAAAGCTCCAATTACACCGCAATGCTCTACGAGCTGGCGCCGGAGCTCGAACACAGTGACAAAACACGATTAGTGTCGGAAAAACTGCCGCACCTGGAACTGGTGGTTAACCTCGCGGACAAACCCTATCCCGGCATGTGGCGCTGGCAGGATCTGCCACAAGAGGCCGCATCGGTTACACCGCAAACCCTGGCAAGTGCACAGGCGGCACTGCGCTGTAGCGACCCGATCAATATCCAGTACACCTCCGGCACCACCGGCTCCCCCAAAGGGGCCACCCTCTCCCACCGCAATATCCTGAACAATGGCTTTTTCGTGGCGGAAAGCATCGGCCTGACGGAAAAAGATCGCCTGGTCATTCCTGTGCCCCTGTACCACTGCTTCGGCATGGTCATGGCCAACCTTGGGTGTGTGACCCACGGCGCTACCATGATCTATCCCGGCGAGGGGTTTGATCCCCGCGTGGTACTGGAAACCGTGAGCGCCGAACGCGCCACCGCCCTCTACGGCGTGCCCACCATGTTTATCGCCGAGCTGGACCACCCCCATTTCGCCGACTACGACCTCAGTTCGCTGCGCACCGGGATCATGGCCGGCTCCATCTGCCCGGAAGAAGTCATGAAGGCGGTCACCAGCCGCATGCATATGCGCGAGGTACAGATAGCCTACGGCATGACTGAGACCAGCCCGGTTTCCACCCAGACCAGTGCTGCCGATGCCTTTGACAAGCAGGTCACCACCGTCGGCCGCACCCAGCCGCACCTGGAGTCCAGGGTGATCGATCCGGTGAGCGGCGCAACATTGCCACGCGGCGAGATCGGCGAGCTCTGCACCCGCGGTTACAGTGTGATGCTCGGCTACTGGGACAATGAAGCCGCGACCCGCGACGCCATCGACAGCGATGGCTGGATGCACACCGGGGATCTGGCCACGATGGACAGCGAGGGGTATATCCAGATCGTCGGGCGTATCAAGGACATGGTGATCCGGGGCGGTGAGAACATTTACCCCAAGGAAATCGAAGAGTTCCTGTATACCCACCCCGCCATTTCCGATGTGCAGGTTACCGGGGTACCGGACAAGAAATACGGCGAAGAACTGATTGCCTGGGTGCGGCTGCGCGCCGGCAGTGAGTCAGTTTCCGCCGACGATCTGCGCACCTTCTGCCGGGGTAAAATCGCGCATTACAAGATCCCCCGCTACTTCAAATTCGTCGACGAATTCCCGATGACCGTAACGGGTAAAGTGCAGAAATTCCGCATTCGCGAAATTTCCATCGCCGAGCTGGGTATCGAAGCTTGAAGCGGTAATCGCCCCCTGTATTTACAAGCGCCGCCACCATAGAACAAGGCGCCATGCCGGGGCGGGCCATTCTGGCTCGCCCCTTGCACCTTCACCTCCGCCGCTTTAGGCTCAGATCACCGGCGCCAGCCTACCCCGCTGCCCGACTATGCGCAGGGCCACCCTGCCCGCGACATTCGCCGGTGCCTTCCAGAACAATAATTCCGGAAAAAACACTTATGAAAATAATAAATAAACTGGCAGCCAGCCTGATTATCCTCACCTTCAGCAGCCAGGGGGTTACCCAACCCCAGTTCACCACCACCTCCGAAATTCGCGCGGCACTGGACGAAGGCACCACCACCTCCGAGCTATTGGTCAGCCGCTATACCCAGCAGATCCAGCAGCTCAATGAAAAGCTGCATGCGGTAACCCAGCTCAATCCAGCCGCGCTGGAGGATGCCCGGCGGCTCGACCGCCTGCGTTATGAGGGCCAGGTGCTCGGCCCGCTGCACGGTATCCCGGTACTGCTAAAGGACAATATCGATACCGCGGACGGACTGGCAAACACCGCCGGCTCCATCCTGCTGCAGGACAACTTTCCCCAGGCTGACGCCCACCTGGTGGCCCAGCTCAAGAAAAGCGGCGCGATCATTCTCGGCAAGGCCAACCTGAGCGAGTGGGCGAATTTCCGTTCCACCAACTCCTCCAGTGGCTGGAGCGGCACCGGCGGGCAGGCGCATAACCCCTACGACCTCACCCGCAGTCCCTGCGGCTCGAGTGCCGGTTCCGCGGTGGCCGTTGCCGCTGGCCTCGCCCCGCTCGCGGTGGGCACGGAAACAGATGGCTCCATCACCTGCCCATCCGCCATCAATGGTATCGTCGGCATCAAGCCGACCCTTGGGCTGATCAGCCGCGCGGGCATCATCCCGATTTCCGCCTACCAGGACACCGCGGGGCCGATGGCGACCACCGTGACCGGCGCAACTCTGTTACTGGATGCCATGGTGGGCAAGGACACGGCAGACACTGACAGTTTTGAGGCGCCGACCCGCTATGCGGATCACCTCAGGGCGGACGGCCTGCAGGGTTTGCGCATTGGCGTGGTGCGCAATCTCATGGGCTACAGTGCACAGACCGATGCGGTATTCGAGCAGGCGTTATCCATCCTGCGCGAACAGGGCGCCATCATTGTCGACAACGCCAATATCGAAACACTTGAGCAAATGAATGCGCTGGAATTCGACCTGCTGGCATGGGAATTCAAGGACGCACTCAACGACTACCTGGCCACCGCCACCACCCAGTACAAGACGCTGGATGCGCTGATCGCGGCGAACCGCGAAAGCAAGGAACTGGCGATGCCCTATTTCGGCCAGGAAATCTTCGAAATGGCACAGCGCTCACAGGGCCGCAAAGAAAAAGATTTCGACAGTAAGATTACCGAGCTGCGCAGTCTCGCGCGCGCCCGCGGCATCGATGCTGCCATGGCGAAGCACCAGGTGGACATACTGATCGCACCGACGGTCAGCCCGGCGTGGAAAATCGACCACATCAACGGCGACCACTATGTCGGCTCCGCAACAACCCCCGCGGCCGTTGCCGGTTATCCACATATCACCGTGCCCATGGGATTTGTGCGACACCTACCGGTGGGCATTTCGTTTTTTGCCAGTGCCAATCAGGAAGACAGGCTGATTGCCGCCGCATACAATTACGAGCAGGCCAGCAAGCAGCGCCGCGCGCCGCGGTTTTTGAATGGCGACCCGGCCCCGTACATTTTCGGCAACAATTGAAAGAAGGAAGTAACAATGAGCCTGAAAAAAGACAAACAAAAAGTCCTCGGCGAAATTTTTGATGACGAGCGTATCGCCGGTTTCCTGGTTGGCGACGCACCGGAAGGCTTCAACCGGGATTTCTATCTGCTGGAGCGCGCCTACCGCGGCATGAAGGCAGAAAATTTTGCCACCTTCGTGCACCTGTTCAAGCAACAGGGGCTGAACTTGAACAGCCAGAGCCCCGAAGGCCAGACACTACTGGCGCGCATTGGCGAGCATGCGCAGAGCGAGGAATACGCGGAAATCCTGCGCACAGCCGGAGCGCAATAACCCATGACCTCCAACCCGGTACACGGCGTCAACGCACTGGTCCGGGGGGCGCAGCTGCTCACCCGCAAAGAGCTGCGCCCGTTCATCATCATTCCCCTGCTCATCAATCTGGTGCTGTTTATCGCACTGGGCGCCCTGATGATCAGCCAGTTCGACGACCTCGGCCGCTTTATCGGCAGCCTGCTGTCGGACACGCCGGTCGACACCTCCAACATGTCCTGGTGGCGGGCAATACTCGCCAAGGGCGCGGACTGGGCCGCCAGTGTTTTCCAGTGGCTGGCGTGGTTGATTGCCATTGCCGTGGTACTGCTGTTCTTCATGGTGTATGGCTACCTGTTCGGCATCATCACCAATATCATCGCCGCCCCGTTTAACGGCTTTCTCGCAGAGAAGGTCGAGGAGCTGCTCACCGGGCACCCACCGCCACCGGAAGCGCTGCACAGCATGGTGCTCCGGACCCTGGGGCGGGAACTGCGCAAACTGATGTATTTTCTCGGCTGGGGCATCGTGATTTTTATTGTCGCCCTGCTCACCAGCTGGACCGTCTTCATACCCGCAATCCTGACCGCCCTGTGGGGCGCCTGGTGCATGGCGATCCAGTACGTGGACTACCCGCTGGACAATCACCAGCGCTCCTTCAGCGAACTGAAGCGCGTGCTGATGCGCAAAAAACTCACCACCCTCGGGTTCGGTGGCAGTGTGATGCTGGCAAAGATGGTACCGGTGCTGAACATCTTTGTGATGCCCGCCGCGGTTGCCGGTGGTACGGCGCTGTGGGTGGAGCGGATCTGGGCCGAGGGCGATCCCGGCAAAGGACCCAATGGCGCGACAGTTCCGCTGGAAAATCCGTCTCCCACAGACCGGAAGCAATGGCCGAAAGGCATCGAGGGTCCGGACAAGTAGACCGACGTAAATTCTCCCTGCCGCCACCTGGTCGCCCCCGCTGCACTCGAGCTTGTCTAGGCTTTAGATGGACATCGCAAAGGCAACACGGAAGGCGGCAGGCCTATGAAAATCGACTGGAGTGGGATCCGCTTCGACGGCGAGAAAAGGTATCGCCAGGGGCAGTGCCCCACACGGATTGAGCCGCTGTATTCCGACAAAAAGGATTACCAGAAAAAGATCCGCAAGCTGCGCCACGCCATCGACGAGCGCCAACAGGTGATGTACGCCCACGACCGCTACAGCCTGCTGACCATCTTCCAGGCGCTGGACGCGGCGGGCAAAGACGGCACCATCCGCGCCGTGTTCAACGGCGTCAATCCCCACGGCGT
>NZ_DATCMV010000125.1:0-9667 GCF_036563125.1 Microbulbifer sp. | reverse complement strand
AGGCTCCAAAGCCTTCACCAAAGACTTCCTCGAGCGCCACGCCATCCCCACCGCCGCCTACCGCAACTTCACAGAAATCGAACCGGCGATTGAATACATCCGCGAACAAGGCGCCCCCATCGTGGTCAAGGCCGACGGCCTCGCCGCCGGTAAAGGCGTCATCGTCGCCGAAACGGTCGAACAAGCCGAACTCGCCGTGCGCGACATGCTCTCCGGCAACGCCTTCGGCGACGCCGGCTGCCGCGTGGTGATCGAAGAATTCCTCACCGGCGAAGAAGCCAGCTTCATCGTCATGGTCGACGGCGAACACATCCTGCCCATGGCCACCAGCCAGGACCACAAGCGCGTCGGCGACGGCGACACCGGCCCCAACACCGGCGGTATGGGCGCCTACTCCCCGGCCCCCGTAGTGACCCAGGACGTCTATGAGCGCGTGATGAAGGAAGTTATCGAGCCCACCGTCAAAGGCCTCGCCAGTGAAGGCATGCCCTACACCGGTTTCCTCTACGCCGGCCTGATGATCAATGAAGAGGGTGCGCCCAAGGTCATCGAATACAACTGCCGCTTCGGCGACCCGGAAACCCAGCCGATCATGATGCGCCTCAAATCCGACCTGGTGGAGCTGTGCATGGCCGCTGTGGAAAAGCGCCTGGACAAGGTCACCGCCGAGTGGGATTCGCGCCCGGCACTGGGTGTGGTGCTGGCGGCTCACGGTTACCCCGGCAGCTACCGCAAGGGCGACGCCATCTCCGGCCTGGACAAGGCCGACGGCGAAAACGCCAAGGTATTCCACGCCGGTACTGCGCTGGACGGTGAGCGTGTTGTCACCAGCGGCGGCCGCGTACTCTGCGCCACCGCGCTGGGTGACACCGTGGCCGAAGCCCAGGCAAACGCCTACGAGTGCGCACGCAAGATCTACTGGGAAGGCGCCTTCTTCCGCAAGGATATCGGCTACCGCGCGGTAGAGCGGGAACAGTCCGCCGAAGCGTAATCGTTTTTCGAGGAATACACGGATGAGCAGTCATCGCCAACTGAGCGGACTTGACCGCCTGCTGCTGCAGGCGGATCGCGCCCTGCGCACCCTGAGCCCGGGTTCCCCCTGCCACGAACGGCTGTCGCCGGCGAAGGCCGTGGACGAAACCGAGCTGTCCGATAGCGAACGCCGTCATGCGGCGGGCCTGATGCGGGTAAACCACAGCGGCGAGGTGTGCGCCCAGGCCCTGTACCAGGGGCAGGCGCTGACCGCCAAGTTGCCGCAGGTGCGCGCGGAAATGGAACACGCCGCCGATGAGGAAATCGACCATCTGGCCTGGTGCGAGCAGCGCCTGCAGGAACTGGACAGCCGCCCGAGCCTGCTGAACCCGCTGTGGTACGGTTTATCCTTTGGTATCGGCGCCGCCGCGGGAAAGATCAGCGACAAGGTCAGTCTGGGCTTCGTCGCCGCCACCGAGGAGCAGGTATGCAAACATCTCGAGAGCCATCTGCAGAAACTGCCGGCGCAGGATGAGAAAAGCCGCGCGGTGGTGGAGCAGATGCTGGTAGATGAGGCCAAGCACCAGCACGCGGCGCTGGATGCCGGCGGCGCGCGCTTCCCCGGGCCGGTGAAGGGGCTGATGACGCTGGTGTCGAAGGCGATGACAACGGTGAGCTACCGGGTCTGAGCCCCACCCGCCCCGTTGGATAAAAAAACCCCGAGTCTCGGTGAGGCTCGGGGTTTTTCTTTATCTGGCTTTTTCAGCAGCCAGCAAACTCAGATTTCTTCAATCCGGTAGCTGTGCACAATCTCAATCCCGGCCTTGCCCAGCATAATGGAAGCAGAGCAGTACTTCTCCGCGGACAGCTCTACCGCCCGCGCCACCTGCACTTCCTTGATGTTGCGACCGCGCACCACAAATTCCATCTCGATCTTCTCAAACGGCGCCGGAACCGCATCGGGACGGTGACCCTTAAGTTCTACATGGCAGCCGATCACGTCCTGGCGGGCCTTTTCCAGAATACTCACCACGTCGTAGGAGGCGCAGCCGCCAACACCAAGCAGGATCATCTCCATCGGGCGGATACCGTTGTTCTTGACACCGCCTTCCATTACCACGGAATTGCCGCTGCCGGCCTCACCGACAAATGTCAGCCCATCTACCCAGGTCACCCGACCCTGCATAACGCCGCCCGCCATGGAACTCTCTCCTGCAAAATTAACGAGGGCGGGGAGCTTATCACAACCACCGGCGTAATCCGCAGCACAGCGTCACCTGGTACCGCCGTTCCAGTCAGAAATTGAAAGTAAGCCTTTACTTACGGCGGTTGTCAGCGCTGTCTACAACCGTTATAAACAACACCCGAACTCAGCGCTTCGCAAATAGTGGCCCAGATCACATTGCGGAGCTTTGCCGCGCCCAGCCCCTGTCGGCACCGGTGTTTTAGCGGGATAATCATTTTTTACCCGGGATCAGGCACAAAAAATTCTAGAAAAGGAGTAGATCCGTGACGGTCGCTACCGAAGATACCCTGTCTACTGGCAACATTGAGGATTTCCTCGCCCACTGCCACCGCCGCCGCTACCCGGCCAAGAGCACCATCATCTACGCCGGTGATCGCTGTGAGTCCCTGTATTTTATTATGCGCGGTTCCGTAACCGTGCTGATCGAGGACGATGAAGGCCGTGAGATGATTGTCGCCTACCTGAACGACGGTGACTTCTTCGGCGAAATGGGCCTGTTCGATCAGGACACCCGCAGTGCCTGGGTGCGCACCAAAACCGAGTGCGAGGTCGCGGAAATTTCCTACAGCAAGTTCCAGGAACTGACCCGTCAGCATCCGGAATTCCTGTTTGCCCTCGCCACCCAGATGGCCGGTCGCCTGCGCAACACCACCCGCAAGGTGGGTGACCTGGCGTTCCTCGATGTGACCGGTCGCGTGGCCCGCACCCTGCTCGACCTGTGCAACGAGCCGGACGCAATGACCCACCCGGAAGGCATGCAGATCAAGATTACCCGCCAGGAAATCGGTCGCATTGTCGGCTGCTCCCGCGAGATGGTGGGCCGGGTACTGAAGACCCTGGAAGAACAGGGATTGGTATCCGTAAAAGGCAAAACCATGGTGGTCTTCGGCACCCGCTGATCCCCGATTTCGATTCGGGGCGCCCAGCTTAGCGGGTGCCCCGCTCTCCACTCCTACAATACCTCCCTCCTCTCGTTTTTCGCCCATCGGGTTCTTCGCCCGCGAGCGGTGTTGCCTGCTGCCGCCGTTTGCCGACTGCGACACTAAAATTTCGAGGTCTCAGCCCGAGGGACCGATCTATGCGGAACCGTAACGGCGCTGCTCGAATATTCACAAGCGCATTGTTTATCGCAATGGCGTTGCTTCTCTTGATCACCGCCTGCGGTCAGCGGCCTCCACACGACGAAAACACTGCGCCCAAAGCAGCAGCAACAAGCAATTACATCGAAACCGGCGACCTTCAAGACATCCGCAAGCGCGGCGCTATCCGCTTGGTCAATCTGGGGGGGCCCACATTGGATCTGCTGCCGCGAGACAGCATCGTCACGCTGAAAAACGTCAATCTTGCCAACAAATTGGCCAAGGAACTCAAGCTGGAACCGGTCTGGCTGCAGGCAAGCACCCCCCAGGAAGCCCTGGAGATGGTGCGTGACGGCAAGGCCGATATTGCCGCCTACTCCCTGACGGACAACGAGGCGCGGCGCCAACTGGTGGCCTTTACCCTGCCCCTGATGCAGGCCCGCCAGAAGCTGCTCACCAGCATCAACGGCCCGGACATCAGCGATGCAAAAAAACTTCGCAATATTGAGCTGATTGCCCAGACCGGCTCCACCTATGTGGACACCGCGCGCCAGCTGGTCGCACTGTATCCGCAGGCAAGCCTGACCATCCGGCAAGCAATCGTGTATGAGGATCGCGATGCCTTGGTGGACCTGTTGAACAAGAAAAACAATCGCGCGGTAATACTCGACGACTACATCGCCGAGAATATGCTCAGTTACCGGGATGATGTGCGAGTCGGTGCGGCAGTCACAGAGCCTGAAAATATCGCCTGGGCGGTGCGCAAGGACTCCAGGAAGTTACTCACCACCGTCAACAATTTCCTCACACACAATCTGGTTGAAGCGCCAGAGGATCGTATTGCCGACTGGAAGGCGATCAAGCAGTCCGGGGTAATCCGCTTTCTGACCTACAACCGGCCCTCCGTCTATTACCTGTGGAAAGGTATGTTGATGGGCTTTGACTACGACCTGGCCAAAGCGTTTGCGGATAAACACGATTTGCAGCTGCAGGTCATTGTTGTCCCCTACAACGAAACGTTGATCGACTGGCTTAAGGCCGGTCGCGGAGATTTTGCCGGCGCGCTGAAAAATATTACCCAGGAGCGTATCGACCAGGGGATAACCTTTACCACCTCCTATCGGGAAACCCCGGAACAGGTGGTAAGCAACCGAAAGAAGCCCGAAATTAAAACCGTACAGGACCTTGCGGGACGCACACTGACGCTGCGTGCTTATTCCCCTTTTATCGCCACCGCTCGCGCGATCAAAAACAGCGGCATCAATGTGGCGGTAGAGATAGCCCCACCGGAAATGTCCATTGCAGAGATCGTTAACAAAATTGCCGAGGGCGTACTGGATGCTACCGTCATCGACACCGATGACATATTGATGGCCGCTTCACTGCAACCGGAATTGCTACCGGGTACCAAAGTCAGCGATCCCAGGGAGCAGGGCTGGATGCTGATGCCCCAGAACCAGGTACTAAAGAAAAAGCTGGACCAGTTTATCGTGGCATTTCGCAAGAGCCCGCAATACGAGGAAAAAATTGCGGCTTATTTCCAACCCAATAAACGCTTCACCCAACAGGTGGCAGCGCGCGTGGTTCCGGGGGAGGATCTGTCACCGTTTGACGAGTTGGTAAGGGGCTCTTCACAGGAATACAACTTCGACTGGCGCCTTGTGGTTGCGCAGATGTGGCAAGAGAGCAACTTCAATCCCAAGGCGGTATCTCCGGTCGGCGCCCAGGGATTGATGCAGGTCATGCCCATGACCGCGGAAGACATGGGGTTTCAACCGCCCGTGTTCGAACCGGAACGCAATATCAAAGCCGGCATCAAGTATCTGAACTGGGTACGCGATCGCTTTGAGCCGACGTTGCCGGCGATTGACAAGCTTTGGTTCTCCCTCGCCTCCTATAACGCCGGTTATGGTCACCTGCTGGACGCGCGCCGTCTCGCGCAGGAAATGGGTCTGGATCCCGACGTGTGGTTCGGCAATGTCGAAATGGCCATGCTGAAACTCTCCGAGCCGCAATACTTCTCAAATGCGCGTTACGGCTATGTGCGCGGTACCGAACCCGTGCTCTATGTGCGGAAGATCAGCCAGTTATACAAGGCCTACGCCGGTATCGTGAGTGGTGCCGGTGCGGATGATCACCTGCTGCCACTCAAGTAGCCCAAGAGCGACCCGTTGGTCGACCCTTTTGTTTCTACCGAAAATTTGCTCCCGACAAACTTCCTGTGGCGGAAATTTCAACAACCGCATTTTCTTCAGTTTTCAAATGGTATTCTGCGGAAATCTTTTGTAGTTAGATGTACCAACTCACACACCATGAAAATGACGATCCAAAATAATGGGGGCTCCCGCCGGTTCAATAAAACGCATCTGGCGCTCGCAATTTCCTGTACCACCCTGCCGCTACTAACCGCCGCACAAGCGATCGCCCAGACTTCAGAGCAAAGTCTGGGCACGCCGGTTTTCGAAGAAGTCGTGGTAACTGCCAGTCGCCGCGCCGAGAGCGTGATGGACACCCCGATCAATATCTCCGCCGTGGACGGTGGCAAGATTGAAGATTTGCGCCTGAATGACGTGGCCAAGCTGGCCTACTACACCCCGGGGCTGACCGTGGTGGATCGCGGCCCGCGCAATGAGTCACCGGATATCGTGGTGCGCGGCCTCAATACCGGCGGCCTCGGCCCGGGCTTCGACAGCAGTGCCGTGGCCATCTACCTGGGGGAAACCCCGTTGTCTGTGGACCTGAACCCGGTGGATCTCGAGCGCGTGGAAGTGCTGATCGGCCCGCAGGGTACCCTGTATGGTCAGGGCACGCTTGGCGGCGCCATCCGCTATATCCCACGCAAGGCTGAATTCGGCGAGTACACCGCCGAAGTGCGCGGCAATGCCAGCCGCAATGCCGAAAGCGACAGCTTCGGGCAGGAATACGGCAGCACCCTGAACCTGGGTTTCAGCGACACGCTGGCGCTGCGCGTCAACCTGGACCAGGTCAAGGATCCGGGCTTTATCGACTACAGCTATGTGGTGCGCGAGCCCGGCGTCTCGAACCCGCAGCCGGACTTCTCCAACCCCGAAGACGTTGCCGCCAACCTGCGCACCGTGAAAGATGCCAGCGGCGCCGACATTCTGTCGGGCCGCGCCAACCTCCGCTGGGCCGCGAACGACTGGCTGGAAGCCAGCCTGTGGCACTACTACCAGGACACCAAGGCCGAGGGCCGCCAGCTGAACAATCAGCTCGCGTTTGGCACTGGGCGCTACGAATCCGCAGCGCGCGTCGAGGAGCCCAATCACTTCACCAACAAGCTCACCAGCCTGGAAGTGAGCGCGGACCTGGGCTTTGCCGAGGCCACCGCCACCTACGGTGAGTCGCAGTACGACGAGCTAGGCCAGCGCGACCAGACCGACCTGCTGCTGGGCTTTGAGTACGGTTACGAGGAATTTCCCAGCTTCTCCGCGTATACCCGCGAGGAAGCCAGCGAGGAAACCGAAACCTTTGAACTGCGCCTGGTATCCCAGAGCGACGGACCGCTGTCGTGGGTAGCCGGCTACTTCACCACCGAGAAGCAGTGGGACTATGCCAGCATGGAATTCGTCCCCGGCTTCGACCAGTTTGCGGTGGATAACTTTGATGGCATACAGCTGCGCCCGGACGCTCTTGAATACATCGAACTCACCGACCGGCTCAGCAAGGAATCCGCACTGTATGGCGAAGTGAGCTACCAGCTTAGCGACCGCTGGTCGGTCACTGCCGGCTATCGCGCCTACGAGTATGAGACCGACATCACCGGCGGCTTTGGCCTGCCGCTGCTCGAGACCGTGTGGGACGGCGCCCCGCAGGATGCCATCAATGTCGATCTCCGCCGCAACAGGGGCAGCGACGACGGCGACCTGTTCAAGTTCAATACGTCCTGGGACATCAGCAATGACGGCATGGTGTATTTCACCTATTCCCAGGGCTACCGCATCGGTGGTGTGAACTCCGTTCCGGAGTGCAGCCCGGAGCAACTGGCCGGTGAGGACGACGGACAGAAACTGTGTGCCCAGTCGCACGAGCTCGTGTACCAACCGGACCTGATCGACAATTACGAGATCGGTTACAAGGGCCTTGTCGGCGAGCGCGTATCCCTGACCGCGGCGCTGTTCTACATCGACTGGAGCGACCTGCAGCTGTCCAGCACCACCGAGTTCGGCAACCTGCCGATTCTGGCCAATGGCAGTACCGCCTTCAGTCGCGGCCTGGAACTGCAGGGGCAGTGGATGATCCGCGACAACCTGGACCTGAACTTCAGCTACGCCTACACCAATGCGGAACTGAGTGAAGATGCACCGGGTCTGGTGGGCGACTACACCGCCGAGAAAGGCGCGCGCCTGCCGGGACACGCGGAACACCAGGGCTCCATGAACCTGAATTACCACACCCAGCTGCTGGGCCAGGACCTGCTGCTGAACTATGGCCTGGTGTTCGCCAGTGATGTATACAACACCGTTGGCGGCCCGGAAGACCCGCTGTATTACATCGACGAGGAAACCGGCGAGCGCATCGCCGGCGATCGCGGTGGCGAGGCGATTCCCGGCTACGCGATCCACCACATTTCCGCGAGCTTTGAGCAGGATAGCTGGCGGGTGCAGGCCTATGTCGACAATCTGTGGAACAAGTATTACGTCACCGGCACCCGCAACAGCCGCCGGTCGGATATTCTGCAGAGCGAGACCGACGGCCCCGGCACCCTGTACGGTGACTTTAACCTGCGTTCCTACGCGCAGTATGTGGGTACACCGCGCACCATCGGCGCCCGGGTGACCTACCATTTCTAAACGGTAGCCCCCGGATCACACAAAAGCCGGCCTGGATAACCCGGGCCGGCTTTTGTATTTTCATCTTATGCAAACACCCGATAACCCCAACATCGCCGAGTTGCACCAGCGCGCGGTGAGTGCGCTCAACCGCGGCGTCTATCGCGATCTCGCCCTGCTCGCCACGCAATTGCAGCAGGTCGCGCCGGATATGGCCGATGGCTGGTTCTTCGCCAGTATTGCCAGCACCGCCACCGGCCAGATTCGCCGCGCACTGGAACTGGTCAGCGAAGCCCTGCGACTCGATCCCGACAACCCCGAGTACCTGTCACAGAAAGCCCGTTGCCATATACAGCTGCAACAGATTGGTGACGCGCGGGTGGCCGCAGATTGTGGCATGCAGCAACATCCGTCGTCGGCGCTGCTACTGGATACGTTCGGCGTGATTTACAGCAAGGTCGGCGACCAGCAAAAGGCCGCCGAGGCATTTCGCCGCGCCGTGGGCAAACAGCCACAGAATCCCCAATTCCAGTTCAATCTCGGTAGTGCCGAGCAGTTCCTCGGAAACCTGGATGCTGCCCGCTCCGCCTATGAACACGCCATCCGGCTGCGACCGGATTTCGCCCGCGCCCACTGGGCGCTGTCAGAGCTGGAAAAGAACCGCAGTGAAAACCTGCGCCTGCCGCAATTGCTGGCACTGCAGAACTCACGGCGCTTTGCGCCGGAGGAACAGCTGTATCTCGCACACGCCATCGCTCGCGAACTTGAACGCGAAGGCAACTTCCACGGCGCCTTCCAGACACTGACCACGGCCAAGCACGCCTACCGTCGGAAAATCCACTACGATTTTTCCCGCGACCAGGCGCTGTTTGACGGCGTCAGGGCGGCTTTTTCCAGTGCGTCTGACACCGTGAACGGCACAGCGGGCAACCAGGCCATTTTCGTGCTGGGCATGCCCCGCTCCGGCACCACCCTGATCGAGCGGGTCCTGCACAGCCACCCGCAGGTGCATTCGCTGGGCGAGCTTCAGGATTTTCCGATGGCCGCCAAGCGCGCCTCCGGCAGCGTGTCAAACGCGGTGCTCGATGCCGGTGTACTGAGCGGGCTGGCGCATGCCGACAAGCCAGCCATTGGCCAGGCCTACCTCGCAAGCGTCGCCGACCGCCTGTATGCAGCGGGCACTAAAGCGCCGCGATTTGTGGACAAGCTGCCGATGAACTTTCTCTACCTGGGTCTGATCGCGCAGTGCCTGCCCGGAGCCCGCTTTGTACTGCTGAGACGACACCCGCTGGATACCTGCCTCAGCAACTACCGCCAGCTGTTCTCGTTTCAGTTTGCCTACTACCACTACAATTACGATCTCGAAGACACCGCCCGCTATATCGTCCAGTTTCACCGGTTGATGGAGCACTGGAAGCAGCTCTACCCGGAACGCATTCTTGAAGTGAGCTACGAGCGCTTTACCGAAAATCCCGAAGCGGAGAGCAGGCGCTTGATTGCATTCTGCGATTTACCCTGGGACGAACGCTGCCTGGATTTTTCCGCGGCGGAAGGTGCGGTGAGTACCGCCAGTAGCGTGC
>NZ_DATCMV010000004.1:0-4696 GCF_036563125.1 Microbulbifer sp. | reverse complement strand
GAAGTCGTCCAGCACCGTGATGCCCGGTTTGTTTGGTGCCACCGGCTGGAAACTGGCCCAGTCGAATTGCGGGCCCGCCTTCAGCGCGTCCGCGTAACTCAGGCGCGGGTCGTTGCGCTTGCGGTTGGCGGTGCGCTCGCGGACTTTTACATATTCTTCCTGCACGTTTTTGACGAATGCCGGGCGCAGTTCGTCGGACAGCAGGCTACTGGCAACCCCCACCGCGCGCGAGGCGTCTGCCACATACACCACCTGATTGCGCTTGTACTGGGGCTCGATTTTCACCGCAGTGTGCGCCTTGGAAGTGGTGGCACCGCCGATCAGCAGCGGCAGATCAAAGCCCTGGCGTTCCATTTCCGCGGCCACGTGCACCATTTCGTCCAGTGAAGGAGTGATCAGTCCGGAGAGACCGATGATGTCGCACTGCTTTTCCTTGGCGGTTTGCAGAATGGTTTCCGCCGGCACCATCACGCCGAGGTCGATAACCTCGAAGTTGTTACACGCGAGTACCACACCGACGATATTCTTGCCGATATCGTGCACGTCACCCTTTACGGTGGCCATCAGAATACGGCCGTTGGGTTTACTGTCCTCGGTCTTTTCCGCCTCGATATAGGGCTGCAGATAGGCCACCGCCTGTTTCATCACACGTGCGGATTTCACGACCTGCGGCAGGAACATCTTGCCTTCGCCGAACAGGTCGCCGACCACGTTCATGCCGTCCATCAGCGGGCCTTCGATCACGTCCAGCGGGCGCCTGGACTGCTGGCGGGCTTCCTCGGTGTCCTGCTCGATGAAATTATTGATGCCTTTGACCAGCGCGTGCTCCAGGCGTTTTTTCACCGGCCACTGGCGCCAGGCCAGGTCTTCCTTGCGCTCGGCGGTAGAGCCGTCGCCGCGGTATTTTTCCGCGATCTCCAGCAGTGCCTCGGTGGCGTTGTCGTTGCGATTGAGGATCACATCCTCGACCTTGTCCCGCAGTTCGTCGGGCAGGTCGCTGTAAACCTCGAGCATACCGGCGTTGACGATACCCATATTCATGCCGGCCTTGATGGCGTGGTACAGGAATACGGAGTGGATCGCCTCACGCACCGGGTTGTTGCCGCGGAAGGAGAAGGACACGTTGGAAACACCACCGGAGACATTCGCCCCTGGCAGGTTCTTGCGAATCCAGCGGGTGGCCTCGATAAAGTCCACCGCGTAGTTGTTGTGCTCGTCGATACCGGTAGCCACCGCGAAAATATTCGGGTCAAAGATGATATCGGAAGGGTTGAAGCCTACCTTGTCCACGAGGATGTCGTAGCTGCGCTTGCAGATTTCGATCTTGCGCTGGAAGGTATCCGCCTGGCCAGTTTCGTCGAACGCCATCACCACCACGGCGGCGCCGTAGCGCAGGCACAGTTTGGCCTTGTCGACAAATTCTTCCTCGCCTTCCTTCAAACTGATGGAGTTGACGATGGGCTTGCCCTGGATGCACTGCAGGCCCGCCTCGATCACCTCCCACTTGGAGGAGTCCACCATAAACGGCACCTTAGCGATGTCCGGTTCGGTGGCACACAGGTTGAGGAAACGGCGCATGGCGGCGACCGAGTCCAGCATCGCCTCATCCATGTTGAAGTCGATCACCTGCGCTCCGTCTTCCACCTGCGCGGCGGCGATCTGCAAGGCGGTATCGTAATCCTCGTCCATGATCAGGCGCTTGAAGCGGGCGGAGCCGGTGACGTTGCAGCGCTCGCCCACGTTCACGAACAGGGAGTTTTCATCGGCGATGTACGGCTCGAGGCCGGAGAGGCGCAGGGCAGGTTTGATCTCCGGGCACTTGCGCGGGGCGATGTCCACAACGGCATCGGCAATCGCACGGATGTGTTCAGGCGTAGTGCCGCAGCAGCCGCCGAGAATATTGATAAAGCCGCTCTGGGCGAATTCCGCTACGATCGCTGCAGTTTCCTGCGGCGTCTCGTCGTATTCACCGAACTCATTTGGCAGGCCCGCATTGGGGTGGGCGGATACGTGTTCCGCACACACGCCGGAGAGCGCCTCAATGTACGGGCGCAGCTCGGTGGCACCGAGGGCGCAGTTGAGGCCGACGGACAACGGTTTAGCGTGGGCCACCGAATAGTAGAAGGCTTCGGTGGTCTGGCCGGACAGGGTGCGGCCGGAGGCGTCGGTGATGGTGCCGGAAATCATGATCGGCAGCTCAAAGCCGCGCTGCTCGAACACTTCCTGCACTGCGTAGATGGCCGCCTTGGCATTCAGGGTGTCGAAGATGGTCTCGATCAGGATGATGTCCGAGCCGCCGTCGATCAGTGCATGGGTGGATTCGATGTAGTTTTCCACCAGCTGGTCGAAGGTCACATTGCGCGCGCCGGGATCGTTTACGTCCGGGGAAATACTCGCGGTGCGAGAGGTTGGGCCCAGCACCCCGGCCACGAAGCGGGGTTTCTCCGGGGTGGAGAGGGCATCCGCCGCACGGCGTGCCACTTCCGCGGCCACCCGGTTCAGTTCCGGCACCAAGTCTTCCATGTTGTAGTCAGACTGGGACAGGCGGGTGGCGTTGAAGGTGTTGGTCTCGATGATGTCCGCACCGGCCTCGAGGTAGTCCCGGTGAATCCGCTCGATCAAGTCCGGCTGGGTGAGTACCAGCAGGTCGTTGTTGCCCTTGATGTCGGAGGGGTAGTCCGCAAAGCGCGCCCCGCGGTAATCCGCCTCGCCGAGCTTTTCCCGCTGGATCATGGTTCCCATGGCGCCGTCCAGAATCAGGATGCGCTCGCCCAGGGCGGCGTATAGCTGTTTCAGGCGTTGATCGCGGGACTGCTGGGACATGGACACTTCCTTAAACCAAGGTATCAAAAAGGGCGGCAATCTTAGCACAGTTGACCGGGTTCTTCGGCGCTGTAGTCATGTATCGAGACCAAGTATTCATAACCTTGTAACCATTGGTTCTAGGGCCGGTTCTAGCCGCGATTTAACCGATCCTCACACTACACTCGGTGGACTGACGACAGGGGAGGAAGCCATGAAAATCCTGATGGTGCTTACGTCTCACGACGAGTTAGGGAATACCGGCAAGAAAACCGGCTTCTGGCTGGAGGAATTTGCCGCGCCTTATTACGTGTTCGTGGATGCGGGAGCCGATGTGACCCTCGCGTCCCCCAAGGGCGGGCAGCCGCCGCTCGACCCCAAAAGCGATGCCCCGGATGCCCAGACGCCCGCCACCCGGCGCTTTCGCGAAGACCCCGCCGCCCAGGAGGCCCTGGCGCACACCGTGAACCTGGATGAAGTGGATACGGACGATTTCGATGCGCTGTTTTACCCCGGTGGCCACGGCCCGCTGTGGGACCTGGCGGAAGATCAGCGTTCTGTGGTCATCATTCACGGCTTCTACCGCGCGGGTAAACCGGTGGCGGCGGTTTGCCATGCGCCGGCGGTATTCCGCCACACCGTGGACGAACAGGGTGAACCGCTTGTCCGCGGCAAAAAGGTGACCGGCTTCAGCAACAGCGAAGAAGACGGCGTAGGGCTTACCGACGTGGTGCCTTTCCTGGTGGAAGACATGCTCAAGGAGCGGGGGGCGAACTATTCCAAGGCGGAGGACTGGCAGAGCCATGTCTGTATCGACGGGCTGCTGGTGACCGGGCAAAATCCCGCGTCCTCCGAGGGTACCGCGCGCGCACTTCTCTGGAGCTTGTCCGAGGCGGGATAGCCTGTGGTTGCGCAGCCGCAGCCTCCTGATTCGGCCGGCTATTCTGCCCGGTTTCACTCCGGCACGGATGGGCGTAGAATACCCGACCGCCGAGCTTGGTTATTCCCGCTCGACTCGGTTTCAGGAAGTCCGGTAATTTGAGAAGGTCTATGTCAGAACAGCCGTCAGAATTGAACGTCACGATCACCGACTCCGCCAAGGAGTACCTGCGCGACCTGCTCGCCAAGCAGGACTGTGAAGGTATCGCCATCCGCATGTTTGTATCCAACCCGGGTACTCCGAATGCGGAAACCTGTATTGCCTACTGCCGTCCCGGCGAGGAAAAAGAAGGTGATGTGGCCTTGGAGCTGGACGGCCTCAAAGCCTACTTTGAAGGGCGCAGCATTCCCTATCTGGACGAAGCCCGGGTGGATTACTCCTCCGACAAAATGGGCGGCCAGCTCACCATCCGCGCGCCCAACTCGCGCATGCCGAAGGTGAACGACGACAGCCCCATCGAAGACCGCATCAACTATGTCCTTTACAGCGACGTAAACCCCGGTCTCGCTTCCCACGGCGGACAGGTGAGCCTGGTGGAAGTTACCGAAGATATGTACGCGGTACTTAAATTCGGCGGCGGTTGCCAGGGCTGCGGCATGGTGGACATGACCCTGAAAGAGGGTGTCGAGAAAACCCTGAAAGACAAGATTCCAGAGCTGGCGGGGGTGAAAGATATCACCGACCACTCCGATAAATCTCAGGCGTATTACTGAGTTAAAAAAATTACTGAGTAAAATAAAATCGCGGCAAGGCCGCGATTTTTTTATTGCTAACCCCTAATTAACGCGAATGAAAAAACACCAATGAGGTAACTTTGGAAAAGCTGATCGAACAAACCATGTACCGCTCCCGCTGGCTGCTGGCCCCCATCTATCTTGGGTTGAGCCTGGCTGTGGTGGCACTGGCCATAATGTTTTTTAAGGAAACCTTTCACCTGCTCGCGCATATTTTCAC
>NZ_DATCMV010000175.1:0-29276 GCF_036563125.1 Microbulbifer sp. | reverse complement strand
ATGGTCGATGATGAAGCGGGTCTTGAACGGGGTCTTGCCATTCACCCGTTCAAACACGCTGAGAAACCGGTCGATGGATTCGTCGTAGGTGGCGTGGATGCGGAAGGGCCACGCGTTTTCCGCCAGCAGGGCGACGATGGGTTCCAGTTCCTTTTCCATGGTGGGCGCGAGGTCCGGGCGGGGTTCAAGAAAATTCTCGAAGTCTGCCGCGGACCAGGTCAGGTTTTCACCACCGCCATTCATCCGCAGCATGGCGGACCCGGCGCCGGGTTCCGTCATGGCGACCCACCGCTCGTAATCGTTCAATTCCGAGCCTGCTTTCTGTGCGAACAAGTTGTAGGCGATGCGCACGGTTAGCTGTTTGTCACGCTCGAGCGTTTGTACCACCTCGTAGTCATCCGGGTAATTCTGGCCACCACCCCCGGCATCGATGACGGACGTGATACCCAACCTGTTCATCTCGCGCATGTAATGGCGGGTGGAATTGATTTGCTCCTGCAAGGGCAGTTTCGGCCCCTTTGCCAGGGTGGAGTAGAGAATCAACGCCGACGGCTTGGCGATCAACATGCCGGTGGGCTCGCCCTTGCTGTCTTTCTCGATCACACCACCGGGAGGATTGGGGGTATTCCGATCGATCCCGGCCGCCTTGAGTGCTGCGCGATTGAGCAGCGCACGGGCGTAGAGGTGGAGAATGAACACCGGGGTATCGGGTGCGGCCTGGTTAATCTCCGCCAGCGTTGGCATACGTCGCTCGGCAAACTGGAATTCCGACCAGCCGCCGACGACGCGTACCCATTGCGGTGGCGGCGTGCGCTCTGCCTGATCTTTCAACATCCGCAGGGCATCGGCGAGGGAGGGGACATTCTCCCAGCGCAATTCCATGTTGTAATTCAGCCCGCCACGGATCAGATGCGTGTGACTGTCGTTCAGGCCAGGAATAACCCGCTTGCCGCCGAGATCGATCACCTGCGTCTCGCCACCGGCCAGTGCCATGATGTCCTTGTCGCTGCCGATGTCGAGCACCAGACCATCTTTGATTGCGATGGCGTTAACTTCCGGTTTATTTGGATCTAGGGTTGTGATCTGCCCGTTGCGAAGTACGAGGTCTGCCAAAACTTTATTTCCTCCCCAGGCGCGTTTGCCGGCAAAAGGGCCAAATAGCGCCATGGCACCAAGAGCGGCGGTGCCCTTGACTACGCCTTTTACGGCTTCCCGCCGCGATACACCTTCAACAGAGGCTTCAGTGTCATTGCTGGACTCCTTTCCCATAGATCCGCCCTCAGAGTTTCTTGGATACTGGCTGACTATTTTTTTGCCGCAACGGGTTCCTGCACCGGGCCATGTTTCACGCGTTCGTCGGCCTTGTGCACCATGGTGTATGCATAGTCCACACCCATACCGTACGCACCCGAGTGCTCCCGGACGATATCCATTACGGCGTCATAGGTATCTCTGCGCGCCCAGTCGCGCTGCCATTCCAGCATCACCTGTTGCCAAGTAACTGGAACAACGCCGGCCTGAATCATGCGCTGCATGGCGTAGTCATGGGCTTCCTTTGAGGTACCACCTGAGGCATCAGCCACCATGTGAATTTCGTAGCCGCCTTCGCGCATGGCATCGAATGCGAAAGTGTTGTTACAGACTTCGGTCCACAGCCCGGAGACCACGACTTTCTTTTGCCCATTTTTGGCCAGTGCATCGCGTACCTTCTGGTCGTCCCAGGAATTCATCGACGTGCGTTCCAGCAGCGGCAGGTCGGGAAAAACAGCGAGAAGTTCCGGGTAGGTATGCCCTGAGAAACTCTCTGTCTCAACAGTCGTTATGGTGGTGGGAATTTTGAATACCTTGGCGGATTTGGCGAGCGCGATGACATTGTTTTTCAGCACCTGTCTGTCAATCGATTGAACGCCAAACGCCATCTGTGGCTGCTGGTCGATAAAGATCAACTGGCAGTTTCCGGGCATTAAAAGTTCAGGCTTGGTGGGCATGGGTTGCGAGCTCCTTTTTGTTTGACGATGCCGTGCCTGGCGCGAATCGTTTCATTCTTGGCGTGGGACCGGCGCTTTCGATCTGGGCGGTATGTGTATTCACGAGCTTCAGCCTAGCAAATCGCAGGGAAGCCGCGCGGTGTTCGGTTTCCGGAAAATACAATCCGTATCTAGAGTGATTTCGGTAACGTTCGTTAGCGTAAGTCTGGAGCTGCAACGTGCTTTACAAATGACGCGATGATGTCAGCGCAGAACTCGGGCTCCTGATGCTGCGGGCCGTGACCGCTCTGGGGCAGGGTAACGATATTGAGAGACTTCCATTTCCGGTTCAGCCGATACCAGTTCTCAACCGGGAACACCACGTCGTGATCGCCACAGATGGCCAGTATCGGAGTAAGGGTGTCAGCCATTGCCTTTGCGTAACTTCCATCGGGGTCGGGAAAAATCGCCTCCGGATCCTGGGAGTCCTGCAAAATACGGATGAGTGTATCCATGGGGATTGGTGGTGAACGGTCTTCCTGTGTGCGTTGGGCGATACGCTTATGACTGGCATTGGCTGCCGTGCGGCTGTGTTCTGAAGCCGGTTCAAAGAACAGGATGTACTCATCCTCCAGTGAGTATTCAGGCTTTATCGCAGTGGGCAGGAAAATTTCCTCCGCAGGATGCGGCTGCGGCCCGGGTGGGACGGATCCAATCAGAATGGCGTGGCTTACCCGTTCCGGGTGGCGGGCCGTGACAATCTGCGCCGCCACTCCGCCGAGTGACCAGCCGCCGAGGACCACCTGATCAAAGCCCAGTGCGTCAATAAGTTCCAGGGCGTCATTGGCCATGGATTCACGGTTGTAGCTTGCAACGCCACCGGAAAGTCCGAGGCCGCTGTAGTCAAAGATGATCACATTAAAATATTGTGCCAGCGCGTCGAGAAAGGCCGGATCCCAACTGTCCATCACACCGCGGAATCTCAGGCACAAAACCAGTGGGACGCCTTGACCGAACGACCGATAGGCCAAATCGCGCCCGTGGGTTGAAACATACTTTGTCGAAGTATCCACTGCCCTATTTTCCTTGGTCTCGAGTTCTTTATTCATGAGGGAGGCCTTTCCTTAGAGCGGATAACATTCTTGTTGAAATTGTATTCTTTTCGCCTGCTTCGGTGACTTGGCACGTCGGCGTGACGACGAATGGAAATTTGCTTATGAGTTTACGTCGCGATGGAGCGACTGTGAGCAGTAATAGAAGTATGTGGCGACCTATTAGTGGAGAAGCCTTGCGATGGCGCTCGCTGCATCGGCCTGTGTACATCTGCATGTGCTGGTAGAATTTTCTGCGAAGTCAGTCACCGCACATGATCCGGATCGTTACTCACTTCCCGAAGCTCTCCTATTGTTCTTCAATTGGAAAAGAAACAGCGAAGAGGTGCATCGTGCGGTTATTAATGGAAATTGTAATTCCTGTTGAAAAAGGCAATGCGGCTGCCAGTGATGGCAGCATGCAGAAGGTATTTGACGATTTTGTGGCGGATTCCACGCCGGAAGCCGCTTATTTTTTCTTGCGCGAGGGAAAGAGGGCTGCACTGTTTGTTTTTGAAGAGAAAAATCCAAAAAATCTGGTCGCGCATAATGAAAGACTGTTTGTCGCCCTGGATGCGGAAATTCATATCCAGCCGGTGCTGAGCCATCAGGAGCTGAATCAGCAGTTTTAAGGACCACCTGAGCGCAACGGAAGCCAGCCTTGCTCTGGGGGAGAGTTAGTGTGGCCAAAGCCACAACAGTATGAGCCCCGTGGCAAATGGGATGGCAAACAACAGTAACACCCATCGCAGCAGCGCAAGTCCGCCGATAACGCCGGAAATAGCGGCTTTAAACGCCATATTCGCAAGGCTGGCGATTACCATTGAACGCCAGGCGGTACTGACTTCCAGACCACCGTTGGCGGCAAGATTGGCGGTAGACAAGGTGATGGCATCAACATCCGTGAAACCCGAAATCAAGGCCACAACATAGATGCCCTGGTTGCCGAACTGATCCTCGGCCGCGGCGATGGCGATTGTGACCAGTGCATAGAGTGCGCCAAAAATCAGCGCGGGTTTCATTTCCGCCGGGTTACCCGGCTCCGGCATGGAATCCTCCCGTTGCCGGATGCGTAGATAGGTGAGGGCGCAGATGACCAGGCTGATGGCAAACAGAGAGCCGAGCGGCGGCAGGAATTCCATCAACTTTCGTGGTGCTACCACCGCGATTTCCACGAACATCCGGATGAACATGGTGGTGGAAGCAATCAGTATCACCAGCGCTGCCAGGCCGATCGCCTTTCTCTGATTCTTGGCCTGGCGCGCATAGGTAACGGTGGTCGCCGTAGACGAAATCAACCCGCCGATCATACCGGAGAGCAGGGTGCCGGCACGGGCACCGACGATCTTGTACGCCGCATATCCACCGAGGCCGATGCCGACAATCAGCACTACCAGCAGCCAGATGGAAAAGGGGTTGAGCACGTCATAGGGGCCGAAGGTGCGGTCGGGGAGTACCGGGAGGATGATCATCGACAGCACCGCGAACTGCATGATCGAGCGCAGATCTTTTTCCGAAAGCTTTTCCGCGAAGGCGTGCATCCCGGGCTTGAAGTGCAGCAATACCGCAATGGTACCGCCCAGGACAACCGCCACTGTTTTGTCTCCGAGCACGATAAATGCGCCCAACAGATACACCAATAGCGCGCTGACCTCGGTGGTAATTCCCTTGTCGTCGTCTTTGCCGCGCAGTCGCTCAAGGTTACCTAGGAGGATGAGCACTGCCATGCCAATCAACCCGGTTATCACCAATCCGCTTGTTGCAGGTGTGCTACTCAGATATGCGGTGAAGGCACCAAACAGGGCAATTAAGGGAAAAGTCCGGATTCCGCCAAGGCGATCGGAAGTACGTTCCCGCTGCAGGCCAATCAACAGGCCAAGGCCGAGCGCGATGGCGAAGGCAAGAATGCTTTCGGCGTCGACGATTGCCGGGGGTTCAGTAGGGTTGTCCAGGTCCATTGCGGTGTGAGCTTTTGGCTGTCACATCAGTTTAGTGGACCGGGGTGTTGGGTTAGCTTTGGCGGGTTCGCGAAATAAAAAAACCCGGCATTAAGCCGGGTTTTTCTGTATGGCGGAGGGGGTGGGATTTGAACCCACGGAGCTGTTACACTCGCCGGTTTTCAAGACCGGTGCTTTAGGCCACTCAGCCACCCCTCCAAATTGTTGGCGCATTATACCGAGCTGTTTTTACGGTACAAGTACGCAGACAATTTTTTTTAGGAAGTTCAATGGGTTAGCTGCATTTTTAAACAGCTAACCCAGAGGATTTCCTTTTATACCCCTCAGCCGGCTTCCGCAGAGTCGGAACCAGCTTCTACTGCCGCGTCGCGTTTGACACGAGGGTCATTGGCGGGGCGCTGAAGTGGGCGCGGGTTGTGGGCGATGTTTGCCGGCTGGGCGGTGTCCAGCGGGCGCAGTTCGCCGACTTCCGGATGCGCGGTAACGACGGTTAAATCAACCAGTGGTTTGGGGTTGATGCGCGGGTCGTTGCCGGCACGGCCGGGTTGGCGTGCGGCGGCAGCCGGTGCAGTGGTAGTGTCCACGGCTTTGGGTTGCTCCACAGCTGCTTCTGGCTGAACTTCTGCAGTAGCTGCGGTTTCGGTTTCAACCTGTGCGACTTCGGCAGTAGTTTCTTCAGCAGCTTTCTCGGCCACTTCTTCAACCACTTCCTCGCTCGCAACCAGCTCCTCAGTCTTAACCACTTCTTTGGCGTCTTCGCTGCCAGCGGTTTCTGCCGGCTGTTCAACCTCGGAAGTGGTTTCAGCGACCGGTGCAGTTTCCGGCTTGATCACTTTCGGAGCTGGTTCTTCAGCGGCAACGGGCTCTTGTGCTGCAGAAACTTCACTGGTCTCTGCCGTGGGGGCTACGGCTACGGCTTCAACTTTGGCTGGGCGCGGGGCCGGCTTTACCGCAGGCTTCTCTTCGGATTTCTCTTCAGAGGCTTTTGCCACCGGTGCTTCCACTGCAACTTCTGCGGCGGTCGGTGCGGCTACCTGTGGTTTGCTTTCAGCCCACGGGTCGCGCTTGCGCTGGCCTTCGCTATCGGCTGCTGGCTTTTCAGCGCGCACCGGCTTGGCGGCAGCTTCGCGTTCCGCAGTGTCAATGGCTTCGTTGACTTCGCGATTAAGCTCTTGCTGTTCGCTATCCGCAGTATCGCTGGTGTCACCGGTTTCACCACGGCGGCCGCGACGGCGGGGTTGTGGGCGTCCGCGCACATTGCTCGGGCGGCGCGCCGGGCGCTGCTGGTCGTCATCGGACTCATCGGCCTGTGCTTCGCTATCGAGGTTGGTGCTTTCGACTTCCGCTGCGGTTGGCTGCTGCTCGCGGCGATCTCCGCGATCACCGCCACGGCGTCTGCGGTTGCGGCGCTGGCCGTCGCGCTGACCTTCGCGGCTGTCCTGGCCGCTGTCGCGCGCAGTTTCCGCAGTCTCCTGACGGCGCTCAGCAGGTGCGTTTTCGTCGCGGCTTCTGTCGTCACGGTTTCTGTCACCGCGGCGGGAGCGACTGTCTGCCTTGCGTTCTTCACGCTCGTCACCGGTCTGCTCATCGCGGCGGCCGCCGCGATTGCCACGGCCGCGTCCGCGTCCGCCACGCTGGTTATTGCGGTTGCGCTGCTGCTGGTAGTCTTTGCCGCGGCCCTTGGTCTTCTTGTGCTTGCCTTCGGATTTCTCCTCTTCGCCGCCGCTGAACAGGCCGGCGATGGCACCGATCAGACGGCTGAACAATCCGGGCTTCGACACAACTTCCTTTTTCGGTTTTGGCTTCGCCACCGGGGTCGGTGCCGGGGCTGTGTGCGCGATTTGCTGCACGGCGGGCTGGGCCGCGGTCGGTGCGCGCAAGGGCTCTTCTTCGCGGTTCTTGTTGACGGTTTCCTCGATGGTGCCGGAGATCTTGTAGGAGGTCTCGACGGTCGCGGAGTCGTCATCACGCAGGCGCAGTACTTCAAAATGCGGGGTTTCCAGATCGGCGTTAGGCACCACCACCACACGGGTGCGGTTGCGCGCTTCGATATTGGAAATGGCTTTGCGCTTTTCGTTGAGCAGGTAGGTCGCCACGTTCACCGGGGTGATCGCGCGGATTTCTGCGCTGCGCTCTTTCTTCGCTTCCTCTTCCACCAGTCGCAGGATGGACAGGGCGAGGGACTTGGTGCCGCGAATGGTGCCCTGGCCGCTACAGCGGGGGCAGACGCGGAAGGTGGTTTCACCCAAGGACGGACGCAGGCGCTGGCGGGACATTTCCAGCAGGCCGAAACGGGAGATGCGGCCTACCTGTACCCGGGCGCGGTCCATGCCCAGAGCCTTCTCCATGCGCTTTTCAACTTCGCGCTGGTTCGACTTGTTCTGCATGTCGATGAAGTCGATGACCACAAGGCCACCCATGTCGCGCAGGCGCAGCTGGCGGGCGATTTCGTCCGCGGCTTCCAGGTTGATGGTGCGCGCGGTTTCCTCGATGTCGCCACCCTTGGTCGCGCGGGAGGAGTTGATGTCGATAGAGACCAGGGCTTCGGTGACGTCGATCACGATAGAACCGCCTGAAGGCAGCTTCACTTCGCGTTCGAACGCAGTCTCGATCTGGCTTTCAATCTGGTAGCGATTGAACAGCGGGATGTTGTCTTCGTAGTACTTCACCTTGTTGGCGTAGTTCGGCATCACCTGACGGGCGAACTCGGCAGCCAGCTGGTAGGCACCTTCTTCGTCGACGATAACTTCGCCAATGTCATCGCGCATGTAGTCGCGGATGGCGCGGATGATGACGTTGCTTTCCTGGAACAGGAAGTGGGGCGCTTTAGAGTCGTCGGCTTCTTTCTTGATCGCGGTCCACAGTTGCAGCAGGTAGTTGAGGTCCCACTGTAGTTCCTCGCCGCTGCGGCCTACACCGGCGGTGCGCACGATGATGCCCATGCCAGAGGGCACTTCCACGTCGGAGAGCGCGTCGCGCAGGTCGCTGCGCTCTTCGCCTTCGATGCGACGGGAGATACCGCCGGCACGCGGGTTGTTGGGCATCAGCACCAGGTAGCGACCGGCGAGACTGATGAAGGTGGTCAGGGCTGCGCCCTTGTTACCGCGCTCTTCCTTGTCCACCTGGACAATGACTTCCATACCCTCTTTAACCACATCCTTGATCTTGATGCGGCCTTCGATTTCTTTGGGCTGTTTGTTGAAGTATTCGCGGGAGATTTCTTTCAGGGGGAGGAAGCCGTGGCGCTCTGCACCGTAGTCGACGAAGGCGGCTTCGAGGGAGGGCTCAACGCGGGTAATTTTACCCTTGTAGATATTGGCTTTTTTCTGCTCGCGGGTGCGGTTTTCGATATCCAGGTCGTACAGCCACTGGCCGTCGACCAGAGCAACGCGCAGCTCTTCCGGCTGGGTTGCGTTGATCAGCATTCTCTTCATGCGTTCGTATTTTCCTTGCGTTGCGCGAAGGGAAAACACCGCTGAAGCTCGCAGGCATTGGTGGTTACGGCGGTGAAAAGGGGGGTAATCCCACGGTTCACGGCAGTGTGTATGCGCTCAGCATCTGGCCGCCTCAATGGGCGCCTGTGGGCGTCATACATTGTTAACTCCGGATGCCTGGTCTCGTGTGGCATCCGTTTCCTGCCAGGCCGGCCTCGCAAAGTTCTCGGGCGGGTCCTGGCTGCCAGCCGGGTAGGGCAGGCATGGGTTACATCGCTTCTGGCTCCGGGGCCGGCTCGTGGCTGGGCCCTTTGCAGTCTTGTCTAGTTTTTACCGGCGGCGCAGGGATGGCATTGGGCATCGCTGTTGGGGCCGGGGGCCAGTTCGGTCGCTGGCGGATCGTTCTCGGAGCGAGATGTAACGAATCGAGTTTGTTCCAAGCGCTGCGGGCGTCAGCCCGTCTTACCTTCGCAAAAATCCCGTTTCTACGGGGTCAGGTCGGCGAGAGCTTCGGGAGTGGCTGCTGTAGCCTGGTTCCCTTGGGCGCTACCTTTCGATAGGCCTTTCGACGCGCTCTCGAAGTGTCTTACCGACAGAGTTTTGTTGATAACGCGGTTTTCCGCGCACCGGCCCGACTGGCGGTATTTTCTCAAGAACGGCACCTGAGTTTTTATATAGCAGAAAAACCGTGCACCGCCGAAAACCAGCCCCAATACAGACGGGCCGAATATACCACGGCATATTTTCCGCATCAATTGCGGCGCTTTAAATGGGCAGGGCATGGGGCTATTATGCGCGCGGTAAGCAGTAACCCTCCCGTATTCACTTCCCAGGTCGTGCATTTCTCCATGAGTACTGATCAGTCGCCATCGCCCCAAGGCCCCGGCGTGCAATTTTTTACCGTTCCCGAAGAATTGGCGGGGCAGCGCATCGACAACTTCCTGCAGGCCCGCCTGAAGGGGGTGCCGCGTTCGCGCATTTACCGGATTCTGCGCAAGGGGGAGGTGCGGGTTAATAAAGGAAGGGTGAAGGCCGAGTATCGTCTGCAGGGCGGTGACCTGGTGCGGGTGCCGCCAATCCGTATGGCTGAGGAGTCAGCGCCGGCGGTTGCGGGTGACTCTCTGCGCAAGGCGCTGGAGTCCGCAATCCTGTTTGATGAGGGTGGTCTGCTGGTGGTGAACAAGCCGGCGGGGCTGGCCGTGCACGGTGGTAGCGGTGTGCGCCTGGGGTTGATTGAGGCCCTGCGGCAAATGTATCCGGAAAGTCCGTTTATGGAGCTGGTGCACCGCCTCGATAGGGATACCAGTGGCGCCATCCTGGTGGCGCGCAAACGTGCGGTCCTGCTGCATATCCAGTCTGAACTGCGCGCGGGCAAGCTCGGCAAGTCCTATCTGGCGCTGGCGGCCGGTAAGTGGCCGCGGGGGCGAAAAATTGTTGAGGCGCCTCTAAAGAAAAACACCCTGAAGAGCGGCGAGCGCATGGTGGTGGTGGATGGCGAAGGCAAGCCGTCGACGACCCGCTTTCAGGTGGAGGAGCGATTCAATGGTGCGACCCTGATGTCCGCTGAGCCGGTCACCGGGCGTACTCACCAAATCCGAGTGCATGCACAGTTTGTAGGCTGCCCCCTGGCCGGGGATGCCAAGTACACGCCGGATGAGATCAATAGCGCCTTTCGTGAGCAGGGTTTGAAGAGGCTTTTCCTGCATTCTGCGGGGGTGCGGTGCACATTGCCGGATGGCCGGAAAGTGGATGTTAAGGCGCCACTGCCGTCGGAGCTGGAGGCGGTGCTTGCCAACCTGCGCCGGGCCTGATGATTCGGGTGTTTCGGTGTTGACAGTTTTGAGGGGGAGATGGGCTCGATGCTGGTGATTCTTGATTGGGATGGCACGGTGTGTAATTCCGAGGCGCGTATTGTTGCCTGTATGCAGCGCGCGTCAGGTAGGGCAGGACTACCGGTGCTGGCTCCGGAGGTGATCGGCAATATCATCGGCCTGGGACTGCCGGAGGCCATTGGCATTCTGTTTCCCGCCGCCGACCAGGAGCAGCGGAACGATTTGCGCGAGTACTATGCGCAGGAATGGTTGGCGGCGCGCGGTGAGCCTCTCCCGCTTTTTGACGGTGTGTGGGCAACCCTCGATAGATTGCTTGTGGCCGGCCATCAATTGGCGGTGGCCACGGGGAAAAGTCGCAGAGGGCTCAGTCGTGAATTTGAGGAGCACGGCATCGGGCATCTGTTTGTGACCAGCCGCTGCGCCGATGAAACCGCATCCAAGCCGGACCCGCTTATGTTGTGGGAGATCCTTCGGGAGACGGGGCGGGATGTGCGTGAGGCGGTGATGGTCGGAGACACCGAGTACGACCTAAAGATGGCTTCGGCGATCAATATGGCGGCTATCGGCGTAAGTTATGGTGTGCACAGTCGGGAGCGGCTCAATGAATGTGCCCCCCAGCGAATCATTGACCACTTTGCGGAGCTGTTGCACTGGCCGCCCCTAGTGGCTTGAGTGGCGCCCTGATCAGCTTTCAGGGTGGCTGAGAGGGTCCAGCTGATACAGTTTGAGTAGGTCGATTAGTCGAATTAATGGGAGTCCGATTAGTGTATTTGGGTCGTTCCCTTCCATTTTTTCGAATAGTGCGATACCCAACCCTTCGGCTTTGAAGGAGCCGGCGCAGTCGAGTGGTTGGTCGCGCTCGACATAGCGTTGGATTTCATCGGTACTGAGATTGCGAAAGTGCACGGTGAAGGTGTCGCATAGTGTGCTGTGCTTGCCGCTTTTTGCGTCCGCGAGGCACAACCCCGTATGAAAGTTGACCGGGTGGCCGGAGCAGAACTGCAGCTGTTCCACCGCGTTGTCTGTGTTGCCGGGTTTGCCTAGCAGGCGCCCGCGACATTCCGCAACCTGGTCCGAGCCGATGATCAGGGCATCCGGAAACTTGCTGGTCAGTGCAAGCGCCTTTTCCGTTGCCAGGCGGGTGGCGAGCTCACCCGCCGACTCTCCGTCAAATGCTTCTTCCTTTATATAGGGAGCTTGGCACTCAAAGGGGATGCCCAGCTTTTCGAGCAGGGCGCGGCGATAGGGGGAGCTTGAGGCTAAAATCAGTTGGCGCATGAATTTAGTGACCCGATTTGTTTGGTGTCGTGAAACACCAGTGTGTGGCCGGTGTGCCGCTGGGGTTCGGGCGCTGATCATGCGGTGGTTGAATTGTTTTGACAAGGCTCAGGTGAGTCCATAGAATTGCGCGCTTATGTCGATACCCCCCCAGAAAACTGCGCTTCCGCGCCGCATAGATGCCCGAAAACTGGTGCAGCGCGAGCAGCATCTGGACGGCGTTATACCGCGCGATGCATTGCCCCGACTGGTGTCCTCAACGGAATCCGTTGTTGACGACGTTGCGGTCACCCTGGACTTTGCCCGGGACCTGCAGCGCAATCAGGTTGCTACCGGGCATGTCGAGTTGCAAGTGGAGCTGACCTGTCAGCGCTGCCTGCAGCCGGTTAGGGAGCAGATTGAAGCGGATATTGCCTGGGGCTTTGTGTGGTCTGAAGAGCAGGGCAAAAACCTGCCCCGATCTCTGGATCCGGTGATACAGGAAGGCGACGAGCTGGATCTGTATCAGGTATTGGAAGATGAAATTTTGCTCAACCTGCCGATGGTTGCCTATCACCAAGAGGAGTGCGTCCCACGGGATGAGTTCCGCAGCGGTGAGAAGGCGCAGGAAGCAGTAGGGCAACAAGAAAACCCCTTTAAAGTACTGGAACAGTTGAAGGGTTCGTCAAACAAGTCTTAAGAGTTGTTTGAAGGGTTTGGGCTCGCCGGTAGGCGCCCCGGTTCCGGTGTTAACTGTTAGTTATGTTAAGGAGCACCAAATGGCTGTTCAGCAGAACAAAAAAACCCGTTCCCGTCGCGGCATGCGTCGTTCTCACGATGCGCTGAGCGGACCGACTCTGTCCGTAGATCCGACTACCGGTGAGAAGCATCACCGTCACCACGTGACCAAAGACGGTTTCTACCGTGGTCGCAAAGTGATCGACGTCGGCGGCTCTTCCGAAGAAGAGTAAGTTTTGTCCAGCCAATTACGATTGGCCGTGGATGCGATGGGCGGGGACTTAGGTCCCCGCTCTGTCGTTCCGGCCTGCTCTAGATTCCTCATTCGCTTCCCCCAGGCGGAACTGAAACTGTTCGGCCCCCGTTCCCAGCTGCAAACCCTCCTGATTAAAGAGCCCCCTTCGGTACGCGAGCGTCTCGAGGTGATTGACTGTGTCCAGGTGATTACCCAGGGCTGTAATCCAGTGCAGGCTCTGCGGCACAAGCGTGAATCCTCCATGGCCAAGGCGCTCGAGGCGGTGGCTGGCGGTGATTGTGGCGCAATGGTCACCGCCGGAAATACCGGAGCGCTGCTGGCGCTTGGGCGCAGTATTGTCGGCACGGTAGAGGGTGTGCGCCGCCCGGCGCTCGGCAAGTCCCTGCCTACGGAAGATGGATCCTGCTTCCTGCTTGATCTCGGTGCCAATATCGACTGCAGTGCCGAAGATTTGGTGCAGTTCGCACGGATGGGTTTGGAGGCCCAGCGGGTGTTTTCCGGTAAATCCGATCTCACTGTCGCGCTACTGAATATCGGTGCCGAGGAGCACAAGGGTACCGAGGAGATTCGCAAGGCGGGGCAGCTGCTGCAGGCGGATCCCGATATTAACTATGTGGGATTTGTCGAAGGTCACGATATTTTTACCGGTATTGTCGATGTGGTGGTGTGCAATGGCCTGATGGGAAATGTGGCCATGAAAGCCGCCGAGGGCGTCATACGACTAATTGGTCAAAAGACGTTTACCATTGACAAAAAAGCGCCGATAAAGCGTTTTTTTGGCCAATTAGCCATAAATTTGTTGCGAAAATGGCGCGCACAGCTAGAACCCGGCCGCTATAATGGCGCCAGCTTTTTGGGGCTGGAAGGCAACGTCATTAAAAGTCATGGCGGTGCCAGTAGTGAGGCGTTTTACCGCGCCATGCTTACGGCGAAAGAGTGCGCTGAGTCGGATCTGGCGCAACAATTGGGCAGGGCCATGGCTCTGCAAAACCAGCGTCACACCGGGTGTGATTGATTCACACCTCTGGTCAGTGGCGCCGCTTCCAGACCCTCCCAGTTAAGGCTCCACTTATTTGGTTGAAGGATGTTCCATGACCAATCCAGTTTTGGCGTTTGTATTTCCCGGCCAGGGTTCCCAGCAGATCGGTATGTTGGCGGAAGCGGCCGAGGCCTTCCCTGAAATCAACGCAACCTTTTCCGAAGCTTCCTCCGTTCTCGGCTACGATCTGTGGGATCTGTGCCAGAACGGTTCCCAGGAAGACATCAATCTCACTGAACGCACCCAGCCGCTGCTGCTCACCGCGAGCGTGGCGCTCTATCGTGCATGGCTCTCCCAGGGCGGCGCAAAACCCGCATTGATGGCAGGTCACAGCCTTGGCGAGTGGTCTGCACTGGTCTGTGCCGGTGTGCTGGCCTTTGAAGACGCCGTGCGTCTGGTACGCGAGCGCGGCCGCCTGATGCAAGAGGCGGTACCGCCTGGCGAGGGCGCTATGGCGGCGGTAATTGGTCTTGACGATCAGGCCGTAGAAAGCGCCTGTGCAGACGCTGCGCAGGGAGCGATTGTGGCGGCGGTGAACTATAACTCTCCGGGGCAGGTGGTGATTGCCGGTAGCTCCGCAGCTGTTGAGCGTGCGATCGAGGCATGTAAGGCTGCCGGTGCCAAACGCGCCATGCCACTGCCGGTCAGCGCACCTTTCCATACCGAGCTGATGCGCCCTGCGGCAGAAAAACTTGCGCCGCAGATCGAGGCGACTACTTTCCTCGAGCCGCAAACACCGGTCGTCCACAATGTGCACGCCAAAATGGAATCTGACCCATCCGCGATCAAGTCCCTGATGGTAGAGCAGATTTACAGCCCGGTTCGCTGGACGGCGTGCGTAGAGGCAATGGCCGCTGCGGGTATCGGGCAGCTGGTTGAGTGTGGTCCGGGCAAGGTTCTTGCAGGACTGGCGAAACGTATCGACCGCAATCTCGTCGCGCACAATATCGAAACGCCGGCACAGTTGTCGGAAGCCGTAAAATCCACCGCACAATAAGATAAACAAAGCCGATTGCTTGTACGCCGTCGCAAGATGGCGGGTGCGGCATTTTGGCAAACGGGAAAAATTATGACTTTTTCAACTTCGCTCGAAGGCAAGGTGGCCCTGGTAACTGGTGCCAGCCGCGGTATTGGTGCTGCAATTGCGGACCTGCTGGGTGCGCAGGGTGCCATTGTGATTGGTACTGCTACCAGCGCTGCCGGTGCTGAAAAAATTTCTGCGCGTTTCGCAGAGAAGGGCGTAAAAGGCGCCGGTAAAGAGCTGGATGTCACCAATCCTGAAAGTGTTAGTGCTGTTCTGGATTCAGTAAAAGCTGAGTTCGGTGCGCCCACCATTCTCGTTAACAATGCGGGCATTACTCAGGACAACCTGTTGATGCGCATGAAAGACGACGAGTGGGATTCTGTACTGAATACCAACCTCACCGCGGTTTACCGCGTGACCAAGAGCTGCCTGCGGGATATGACCAAGGCGCGCTGGGGTCGCATCATCAATATCAGTTCCGTTGTTGGAAGCATGGGCAATCCGGGCCAAAGCAACTACGCTGCTACCAAGGCAGGCGTAGCGGGCTTTGCGCGCGCATTGGCGGCGGAAGTGGGCTCTCGCGGAATTACTGTTAATACCGTTGCGCCGGGTTTTATTGACACCGATATGACCAAGGTGCTGCCGGATGCTCAGCGCGAAGTGCTGATGAGTAAAATTCCTCTGGGCCGACTTGGTGCACCTGAAGAGATTGCATCTGTTGTCGCATTTTTGGCCAGCGACGCTGGCGGTTATGTGACCGGAGAGACCATTCACGTGAATGGCGGTATGTATATGGGCTGATTTTCTCTCGAGAAAATCGCCATAAGTGATTGATTGATAAAGAAATATTTATCATTCAAGGGTTGCTGGGAGGCGGTGCATTACATCCCGAAAAAATCAGGGTACAATGCCGCCTCGCATTAACCATAAGCTGTGTTAGCCGGTTGCTGAATAACCACATGACGTGGGCAACTTTTAAACAGCGACCAAATCAGATTTTTATCCACTAGGAGTTAAATTGAATCATGAGCAGCATTGAAGAGCGCGTAAAAAAGATCGTTGCTGAACAACTGGGCGTGAAGGAAGAAGATGTAAAACCTGAAGCATCCTTTGTTGAAGATCTGGGCGCTGACTCCCTCGACACAGTTGAGCTGGTAATGGCTTTGGAAGAGGAATTCGAAACTGAGATTCCTGACGAAGAAGCAGAAAAAATCACCACTGTTCAGCTGGCCATCGATTACATCAACCAGAACCTCGGTTGATTCCAGCTGGATAGCTCAAGTAAAGGGTAGTTTTACCCATTACTGAAGTATTGCGAGAGCCGTTCTATGTTGCATAGCGCGGCTCTCCGTCTATTTGAACCTTGTAAAAAAGCGACCGGAATTGGCATTTAAGTTTCCGGTGCGTTTGATTGATTTCGGGGGAGGCGCAAGTGTCGCGTAGAAGAGTTGTTATCACCGGAATGGGCGCAATTAGTCCGCTGGGAAATACCCTTGAAGATACCTGGTCCGCCTTGTTGGCTGGCTCCAGCGGCGCAGTGCCGATTGATACCTTTGATGTATCAGCATTCAGCACCCAGTTTGCCGCGACGGTAAAAAACTTTAACCCCGAGCCTCACGTCGCGCTGAAAGAAGCGCGCAAAATGGATTTGTTTCTGCAGTTTGGCATGAGTGCGGCAGTGCAGGCCGTTGAAGATTCCGGCCTGGAAGTGACTGAAGCCAACGCTCCCCGCGTAGGTGCCTGTATCGGCTCCGGCATGGGTGGTATTGCCGCGATCGAAAACAATGCCATGCTGATTGCGGAGAAGGGCCCGCGTCGCGTTTCTCCGTTCTTTGTTCCCGGAGCCATCATCAACATGGTGTCGGGCAATCTGTCGATCAAATACGGTATGAAAGGCCCGAACCTTTCCACCACTACTGCCTGTACCACGGGCACCCACGCCATTGGTCTCGGCCTGCGCACTATTCAATACGGTGACGCCGACGTGATGGTGTGTGGCGGCGCCGAAATGGTGACCACTCCGGTAGGCCTCGGCGGCTTCTGTGCAGCGCGCGCACTTTCCACCCGCAACGACAATCCGCAGGCGGCCAGTCGCCCGTGGGATAAAGATCGCGACGGTTTTGTGCTGGGCGAAGGTGCCGGTGTACTGGTGCTCGAGGAGTACGAGCACGCGAAGGCTCGCGGAGCAAAAATTTACGCTGAGCTGAGTGGCTTCGGTATGAGCGGCGATGCATACCACATGACATCCCCACCTGAAGACGGTGCCGGTGCTGCACTGTCCATGGCCAATGCGCTGAATGACGCCGGCCTGGACGCCTCCGCGATTCAGTACATCAACGCGCATGGCACCTCCACTCCCCTGGGTGACAAAGCGGAAATCGCTGCAGTTCGCTCGGTATTTGAAGACTGTCTGGACCAGCTCGCGGTCAGCTCCACCAAATCCATGACCGGCCACTTGCTGGGTGCAGCGGGTGCCATTGAAGCGATTTTCTCGGTGATGGCCCTGCGTGATCAGGTAGCGCCGCCCACCATCAATCTGGACAACGTGGATGAGAATTGCCTGGGTGTAAACCTGGTGCCTCACACCGCGCAGGAGATGAAAATCGACGCGGTGCTGTCCAATTCCTTCGGGTTTGGTGGCACCAACGGTTCGCTGATTTTTCAGCGAGTCTGATGTCTGACCTGACATTGTCAAACGCGGCGGATGCGACTTCTCCAGGTCGCATCCGCTCGGCTTTCCTTTCTTTGTGACTCAGTCAGCCCCGCAGTTTTATTCTTCCTCCGGCAGCCAGCAATCGCTGCCTGAAGATGGCGAGTTCTCCAGCGGTCTGCTGGAGACCATGCGCGCCGAAAGCGGTGCTATTCCCCTGTTACCTCTGCACCTTGCTCGATTTGCGCGCTGCGCACATGCGGATTCTTTTTTGCTTTCGCAGGTCCAAGCTGCGGCAGAGTGCATTGCTCGCAATACCGCAAGCTGGCGCTACGGTGCGAGAGTCCGCTTCCGCTACGGATTTTGGCTGGGGGAGGTGTACTGGGATTTTGCTGCGGTACCACTCGAATCCGCATCGCCCTGGGATCTCGGGGTTAACCTGATCTGCTGTGAAACTGTGCTCGAGCCTGAAGCGGTGATTTCTCCGTTCATATCTTCAGGCGCGGCAGAAACGAGAAGTGGTTGTGCGCCTGTATCGGTCTCTGGTTGTAAATTACTGCAGCGCAGGTTGTATGAGCGCGCCGCGGCGGAATTGCCGCAGGTTGCTCACACAGGGCCGCTTCCCGAGGGCTTGCTGTTTGATAGCCAGGGTTACGTTATCGAAACGCTGCGCTGCAATCTTTTGCTGCGAAAGGGCGACCGGTGGTTGACTCCGGACCTCTCCCGCTGTGGGGTAAGGGGGGTGATGCTCGAGTGGCTGGCAGGTCATGTGGAAATCGGCGAACATCACCTGAGCCTTGCTGATGTGCTGGGCGCGGAAGAGTTGGCAGTGTGTAACAGCGTGCGCGGTGTGGTGGCGGTGGTCGGAATTCAGGCCCCGGTGATCGAGCGGTCGCAGCCACTGGTCACAGGTTCCGCGACAAGGGCATTGCAGCAGCTGGTGGCTGATAAATTATGGTAGAAGCAACGTGGTAGCGAAAAAGAAAAAAACATCGAATGCGAAGGCGAATACCGGCAGCGCGGGCAAACGCGGATTGAACTCGTGGCTGCGTGGATTCCTGGTGTTGTTTTTTCTCGGAGTTGCAGGCGGTGCCGCGGCTTTCTGGTCCGCGCAGCATGCGCTGGTCAAGCCACTGTCTCTGCCGCTGAACGGATTGCGTATGGATGTTGAGTCCGGCAGCAATCTCTCCAGGGTTCTCAATCGACTGCACGAGCAGGGTGTGGTCCGTTCACCGGTGTGGGTGCGGTTGTACGCCCGGATAAAAGAGCAGGGCAGTATTCACCCGGGCGAATATATGATTCCCGCCGGCAGCAATGCCATGGATCTGGTGGCGCGACTGCATCGCGGCGATGTTACCCGCTACCGTGTCACCCTGGTGGAAGGCTGGACATTCCAGCAGGCACTGGCGCAGATTCGCAACGCCAAGCGGATCAGGTCCACACAGGACGGTGAAACAGTGGCCAGCGCGGCAGCGGCGCTCGGTATTGAAGGCAACCCGGAAGGCCGAATTTTCCCTGATACCTATGTATACCGCTCTGGCTCATCGGACCTGGACCTTCTGCGTCAGGCTCACCAGCGAATGGAAAATGTGCTGGCGGAAGAGTGGCAGCAACGCGCGGAAGATCTGCCCTATAACAACCCCTATGAAGCGCTCATCATGGCGTCCATCGTCGAGAAGGAAACCGGTGTGCCCTGGGAGCGGGATGAAATCGCCGGTGTATTTGTACGCCGATTGGGCAAGGGTATGCGGCTACAGACCGATCCCACAGTGATTTACGGTCTTGGTGATAGCTACGATGGCAATCTGCGGCGTTCGCATCTGCGTGCAGCCACCCCGTACAATACCTATGTAATCAGCGGTATGCCGCCGACGCCGATCGCGTTACCCGGGCGCGAGGCAATTCGTGCGGCAATGCACCCCAAGGCCGGCGAATCGCTTTATTTTGTTGCCAAGGGAGATGGCTCGCATCATTTTTCCGCGACGCTTTCCGAGCATAATCGCGCAGTGCAGGAATACCAGCTAAAGCGTCGTTCCGATTACCGTTCAGCGCCGGTGGAAGCCAAGAACCGCGATTGATCGATACACGTTAACAATTTCAACAACAAAACTATTTCGTGCACACGCACAACAGGCCACTAGCGAATTCATGACAGATTTACCCAGAGGCAAATTCATCACCCTGGAAGGTGGGGAGGGCGTCGGCAAGTCCACCAACCTTCGGTTTATTACCCAGTGGCTGGACGCGCGCGGTATCGACTTTGTGCAGACCCGTGAACCGGGCGGCACGCCACTGGCGGAACAATTGCGCACGCTGCTGCTGGAAAAGCGCGAAGAGGCGGTTGATCCCACTGCGGAACTACTGATGGTATTCGCCGCGCGTGCGCAGCATCTGAGCCGCGTCATACTGCCGGCGCTGGCCGCAGGTAAGTGGGTTGTGTGCGATCGCTTTACCGATGCCACCTATGCCTACCAGGGTGGTGGTCGCGGATTGGACCGCGCGCTAATTGGTGAGCTGGAGCAGACCGTGCAGGGCGACCTGCGCCCCGACCGAGTATTACTGCTGGATCTCGACCCGGTAATTGGGCTGGAACGGGCCGCATCCACTGGGGAAGCGGACCGCTTTGAAAGTGAGCAGCAGGTGTTTTTCGAGAAAGTGCGTGCGGCTTACCTCGAGCGCGCAGAAGCGGCGCCTTCGCGTTATGCCATCGTCGACGCCGCCAGGCCGCTGCCAGAAGTGCAGCAGCAGCTGGCGCAGGCACTGGAAGCGATTGCCGCGGCGCCTTGATGACAAGCCTATGAAAAATGATTCTGTGAGCGAAGAAACCGTCGTCGAAAGACAGCCCGCCATTCCGTCCCCCTTGCCCTGGCAGGCGGCGCAGTGGCAGCGCCTCGGCGCCCAGTGGACCGCCGGCCGCTGTCCACATGCGCTGCTGATCAGCGGTCAGCCCGGTCTCGGCAAGCGGCGGTTTGCCGATGCCTTTGCCGCGCTGCTGCTGTGCGATCAGCCCCGGCACGGACTTGCCTGCGGTGAGTGTCGAGGCTGCCAGCTGCGCATTGCCGGTTCCCACCCGGACCTTATCCGCGTAGTGCCAGAAAAGGTGCAGGGGCCACTGAAGGTCGAACAGATACGGCAGCTCGGTGAGTTTGTCGGGCGCACCAGTGGTCGCGGGGGCGCCCGGGTGGTCTGGCTGGCACCGGCGGAGTCAATGAACATCAACGCGGCCAACGCACTGCTCAAGAACCTGGAGGAGCCCTCCGGTTCAGTCGTCTTTCTTTTGATTACCGACAATCCCTCCGGCCTGCTGCCGACTATCCGCAGCCGCTGCCAGACGATTGCGTTCCCGGTACCGCCACAGCAGTCGGCGTTGCGCTGGCTGAATGACAGTGGGGTGGAAGGTGAGGTTGCCATCGGTGCGCTGACGCTCGCCGGCGGCGCGCCATTGCTGGCGGTCAGTCTGATGGAGCCGGAATCCCGCGAGCTGCGTGAGCAGTTTCTTGGAGATATCACTGCACTGACCCGCGGCGACGAGAGTCCGGTCACACTGGCTGGACGCTGGGAGTCACCGGGGGAGGGGGGCGACCTCAACCTGCTGCTGCAATGCTGGCAGAGTTGGGTGGGGCAGATGTTGCGTGCGCGCAGCACCGATAGTGGCAGTGAGCGCACCATCATGGCACTGTTACAGCGATTGCCCGGTGGCGGACCCGAAGGTATGCGGCGACTATTCGGCTTTTACGACCAGCTGTTGAAGGCGCGCGGATTGCTCAACGGGAACAGCAACCCGAATAAGCGCTTGTTGCTGGAAGAGCTCATGATTCGCTGGGCCGCGCTTTTTCGCTGAGTTGTCGAATAGGATACTTCAGGCCAGTAGACAGGCTGCGCCCGTGCGCGGTAAGTTACAGCGAATGTCCGCAGCGGGATCGCGGGTATAAAAAGAGCTAAACACGAAAATTTCAGGGCGCAGGGGCTATGCGGCCAAAGGAATGGGGTTGAGTATGAAAGGTATGGGGGGCGGTGCCCGCAACGGTATCCTGTCGCTGAAAATTCAGGACAAATCCGTGCTATATGCGGCCTATATGCCATTTGTGAAAAATGGTGGTCTGTTTATCAATACCGACAAGAGCTACAGCCTCGGCGATGAAGTTTTCCTGCTGCTCAGCCTGATGGATGAACCGGAAAAGCTGCCGGTTGCGGGAAAAGTGGTATGGATTACCCCAACCGGCGCCCAGGGCAATCGCACGCCGGGTATCGGTATCCAGTTTAGCGACAAAGAGCACACCGCTCAGAGCAAGATTGAAACCCTGCTGGCGGGATCCCTCGAATCCAGCCGCCCCACTCACACGCTCTAAATTCATCTTTTCAGCGAATATCCCCGGCGCCATGACGAGCGCGCCGGGGCGCCAGTCTGTATAATTCCCGGCTTTCTTCATGACAATCGCCCCGTCGCGGGCGGTCCGTAACCCACGGGACAGGTTTCATGCTGGTAGATTCGCACTGTCATCTCGACAGGCTCAAACTGGACAAATTCGACGGCGACCTCGATGAGGTGTTGGCGCTTGCGCGCAGTCGCGGCGTGGGCAAGTTCCTGTGCGTCGGTATCAGTCTCGAGAATGTGGACGATGTGGTGAAAATCGCCAATCGCTACGAAGACGTGGTCTGTTCTGTGGGTGTGCACCCGCTGGACGTGGACTCCGGGCTCGCGGACGTGGAAAAGCTGAAGGCGCTCGCGGCACAACCCAAGGTGGTGGCGCTGGGGGAAACCGGCCTCGACTATTACTACAGCACTGAAACCAAAGAAGTACAGCAACAAAGTTTTATCGCCCACCTGCAGGCCGCAGGCGAGGTGGGGCTGCCTGTCATCGTCCACACCCGCGACGCCCGTGAAGACACCATCGAGTTGATTCGCACCCACGGCAGTCGTGAACATGCCGGTGTACTGCACTGTTTCACCGAGAGCTGGGACATGGCGAAGGCCGCGCTGGACCTCAACTACTACATTTCCCTGTCCGGTATCGTGACCTTCAAAAATGCGGAAGAGCTGCGTGAAGTGGCCAAACGAGTACCGCTGGACCGGTTGTTGGTGGAAACCGATTCACCTTATCTGGCACCGGTGCCGTATCGCGGCAAGCCGAACATTCCTGCCTATGTGCGCGAGGTGGCCGAATTTATCGCCGACCAGCGCGGTATCAGTTACGAGGCGCTGGCCGAAGCCACCACCGAAAACTTCCATCGACTTTTTCCTCGCGCCGCCTGAGCGCGACCACTTAATTATCGGGAATTGCTTATGTTGCAACAGCAATTGCAGACCATGCTGGCGCTGCAGGACGACATCAACACGCTGGTGAACGAAAACTGGCGTGCACAAAATTTTGCCTGGTACCGCGCCATCTGGGTGGAAAGCGCGGAGTTGCTGGATCACTACGGCTGGAAGTGGTGGAAAAAACAGCAGCCAGAAATGGAGCAGGTGAAACTCGAGCTGGTGGATATTTGGCACTTCGGCCTGAGCCTGGAGCTGCAGCAGGGGTCGCCGGAACAGGTTGCAGAAAAAATGCAGCAGCAACTTTCTGCACAAGCACCCAGAGCCGGTGATTTCCGTGAGAATCTGGAAGCCTTCACCCTGAAAACCCTGGTTACAAAACAGTTCGACCTGGTGGGTTTTGCGCAAATGATGGCCGATGTGGAGCTGCCGTTTGATGATCTCTATCGTCGCTATGTGGGCAAAAATGTCCTGAACCGTTTCCGCCAGGACCACGGTTACAAAGACGGCAGCTATCAGAAACTCTGGGCAGGGCGAGAAGACAACGAGCACTTGGCAGACGTTGCTCAATCTTTGGACGCTTCCGCAGAAGATTTCAGCAATCAGCTGTACACAGCATTAAAAGCGCGCTATCCAGGCTCGGCGAAGGATTTGGCCTGACGAATTTGGCCCGGTTCCGACCAAAGGCTAATGAAATTTATTGACGAGGCCCTATAATGCGGGCGCCTGAAAACAACGGAGATTAATCGTGAAAGCACCTGTTCGTGTCGCAGTTACCGGCGCCGCCGGTCAGATCAGCTACTCGCTGCTGTTTCGCATCGCTTCCGGTGAGATGCTCGGTAAGGATCAACCGGTCATTCTCCAGCTGCTGGAAATCACTCCTGCACTGGAAGCCCTGAAAGGCGTGGCTATGGAGCTGGAAGACTGCGCGTTCCCGCTGCTGGCTGGTATCGTACAGTCCGACGACGCTACCGTTGCCTTCAAAGACGTTGAATACGCACTGCTGGTTGGTGCTCGTCCGCGCGGCCCGGGTATGGAGCGCAAGGACCTGCTGGAAGCCAACGCTGCCATCTTCTCCGCGCAGGGCAAAGCTCTGAACGAAGTCGCTGCGCGCAACGTGAAAGTGCTGGTAGTGGGCAACCCCGCCAACACCAATGCCCTGATCGCCCAGCGCAACGCGCCGGACCTGGATCCGCGCAACTTCACCGCCATGACCCGTCTGGACCACAACCGTGCCCTGACTCAGCTGGCGAACAAGACCGGTTCCACCGTGAACGACATCACCCACATGACCATCTGGGGCAACCACTCCGCGACCCAGTACCCTGACCTGCACCAGGCCAAGGTAAATGGTGAAGACGCCATGGGCAAAGTGGATCAGGAGTGGTACGAGACCGACTTCATCCCAACCGTGCAGCAGCGCGGCGCCGCCATCATCAAGGCACGTGGCGCTTCTTCTGCGGCTTCCGCGGCCAACGCTGCGATTGACCACATGCGCGATTGGGCGCTGGGCACCGCAGAGGGCGACTGGACCAGCATGGCTGTGTACAGCGATGGTTCCTACGGTATTCAGGAAGGCCTGATCTACTCCTTCCCGGTAACCTGCAAAAACGGTGACTGGGAAATCGTTCAGGGCGTGGACATCAACGAATTCTCTCGCGAGAAGATGACTGCTACCGAGACTGAGCTGGCTGAAGAGCGCGATGCTGTTGCACACCTGCTGCCCTGATTTCACGAATCCCGATTTGTGAAATCAAAAAACCCGCACAATGTGCGGGTTTTTTTATGCTCGTGAAAAACCGGATCAGAATTTCACGTTGCGTGGGGTGCGCGGGAAGGGGATGACATCGCGGATGTTGCCCATGCCGGTCACGTAGGAAACGATGCGATCGAAGCCGAGGCCGAAACCGCCGTGGGGTACAGTGCCGTAGCGGCGCAGGTCGCGGTACCAGTCCAGGTGATCCTTGGGAATGTCCATTTCATCCATGCGCGCGTCCAGCTTGTCCAGGCGCTCTTCGCGCTGGGAGCCGCCGATAATTTCGCCAATGCCGGGAGCGAGAATGTCCATCGCCGCCACGGTTTTGCCGTCGTCGTTCATGCGCATGTAGAAGGCTTTGATGTCCTTCGGGTAGTTCAGCACGATCACCGGCTTCTTGAAGTGCTTCTCTGCGAGGTAGCGCTCATGCTCGGAAGCGAGGTCGATGCCCCAGGAAACCGGGAACTCAAATTTCTCACCACACTTCTCGAGGATCTCGATAGCTTCGCAGTAATTGATGCGCGCAAAGTCGTTGTCGATGATGTTTTCCAGGCGGCTGATGGCTTCCTTGTCGATGCGCTCGGCGAAGAACGCCATATCATCGGGGCGCTCTGCCAGTACTGCCTTGAATACGTATTTCAGCATCTCTTCCGCGAGATTGGCGCAGTCCGCCAGGTCGGCAAAGGCGATTTCCGGTTCCACCATCCAGAACTCCGCCAGGTGGCGGGTAGTGTTGGAGTTTTCCGCGCGGAAGGTGGGACCGAAGGTGTAGACCTTGGACAGCGCCAGGCAGTAGCTCTCGACGTTCAACTGGCCGGAAACGGTGAGGAAGGTTTCTTCGCCGAAAAAGTCCTGGGAGTAGTCCACTTCGCCCTTGTCGGTCAGGGGGAGGTTGGACTGGTCCAGGGTGCTCACACGGAACATCTCACCAGCACCTTCACAGTCGGAGGCGGTAATGATGGGCGTGTGCACATAGTTGAAGCCGCGCTCGTGGAAGAAGCGGTGGATCGCCTGCGCGATGCAGTTGCGCACCCGAGCCACGGCGCCGCTCACATTGGTGCGCGGGCGCAGATGGGCGTGCTCACGCAGGTGCTCCATGGTGTGGCGCTTGGGAGACATGGGGTAGGTGTCCGGGTTCTCCACCCAGCCCACCACGGTAACGTTGGTCGCAAGCAGTTCGATGGCCTGGCCCTGGCCCTCGGAAGGCTTGATCGTGCCTTCAATATCTACTGCGCAGCCAGTGGTCAGGCGCAGGACTTCGGACTGGTAATTGTTGATGCTGGACTCCACGACCACCTGAATCGGGTCGAAGCAGCTGCCGTCGTGCACGGCGAGAAAGGACAGGCCGGCCTTGGAATCGCGGCGGGTGCGAATCCAGCCCTGAATGCGCACAGTCTGGCCTTCGCGCTGGCTGGATTTGAGAAGCTTATCAATGGATTCAACTTGCATGATGGTGCTCTTGTTGTTCGCGTTTGCTGATGGGCATGCCCGCGAGGGCAATGACGCGGCTTTATATGCGCGGCTTGTGGTCGCGCAGGCGAATGACGCCGGCATCTTGCCCCCTGACCGCGCGAAAATCCAGCCCCGGAGCAATGTGACCGCATGCGGGGGATAAACTGACTTGCTGGTGCGCAACTCCGGGAGAGTGTAGTTCAGTGGAGGTGGAGGGCAGGGCACGCGTCCGGACTTGCCTGGCTGACGTGACCCTTGGTTCGAAAAACCGCTGTCCTACACTGAAATCGTCACAGTGATGGAAGCAGTACCCATGGTCAAAGAAGTCGGCGGCGCGCGCGGGCGTCGGACCTGCATTCTCCTCGCGCCCAATCAATCCCTATCGCTGGAAGGTAACCTCTGGGTGTTTATCTCGCTGGTGGCTGTATCCCTGGGTATCAGTATCGCTTTTGCACTGGCGGGGGCATGGATGGTCATTCCCTTTGCGGGACTGGAAATCCTGTTACTGGCGGTGCTGTTCGGCTACGTATATATGGAGGGTACCCGGCGGGAGGTGATTCGCATCAGTGACGATTGGGTGATACTGGATACCAGTCGAGGTAGCCTCAAGCGCCCGGTTTACCACACCGAATTTGACCGCAACAGCCTGGCGATACTGGTACGTATGGGGACCACGCCGGCGGAACCCGCCGCAGTGACCTTTACCGGTCCGGAAGGTTGCCTGGAAGTGGGTGAGTTTCTCACCGATGCAGAAAAGGCAGCACTTGTCGAAAAACTGGGCAGCTGTGGGCTTCGCGCGCGCCGCGAGCAGTGTTTTCGCCTGCAGGAATTCTGAGCGGCACAGTCGCCGTCTGCAGTCTGGTTGTCTATTGGATATAATCCGCGCGTTTCACGGCGCAAGACGCGCGTCATTCATCTATCCGATACATCCACTGCAGGGGAGGGGATATGGCATTTCCCAAAGTCGGCAATCTGGCACCGGCATTCACGCTGAATAATCAAGACGGCCACAAAGTGTCTCTGAAAGATTTCAAGGGCAAGAAGAACGTGGTGCTGTACTTCTACCCGAAAGCCCTGACGCCTGGCTGTACGACCCAAGCCTGCGGTATTCGCGACAGCGCTGGAGAATTTTCCAGCAGAGATACGGTTGTCTTTGGTTTGAGCCCGGACCCGGAAGCCAAACTGCAGAAGTTTATTGAAAAGTACGCACTCAACTTTGACCTGCTCGCGGACGAGGATCACAAGGTCGCCGACAAGTACGGCTGCTGGGGCCTGAAGAAATTCATGGGCCGCGAATATATGGGGCTGCTGCGTACCACCTTCATCATCGACAAGGACGGTCGCCTGCGTCATGTGATCGACAAGGTGAAAACCAAGACGCACCATGACGATGTGCTGCAGTGGATTGACGTAAACCTGGTCTGAGCCTTTGGGGGCTCGGGCGTCTAATTGTAAGGGGTGGCGGATGCAAGGTTTTGTGCGCCAATTAAAAAAAAATCACTGTCGTCCCTTGCATTCTCCTCAGATGGTCTATACTGGCTTGTGTAAAGGAGCGCCGCTCAACCGTCTGGCCCAGAGCGATTGGGTGTGGTGCGAGGAAGTTGTACAAAAAATACTCACTCTGGGTAGGGCTTCGATGCCTGTTTTCAGGTGCGCCCCCGCACCCAGGTAGTAGTCAGCAGTAGCGGTATTCATATTGCTGGCAGTGGTAAATAGGGACTCGCAGGAAGCGGGCATAGAACAATAACCGCGGCTCAAGGAACCCAACAAGGAGCAGCTCAATGAACCATATTCAGCCAGACCAAGCTTCGCTCTCAGAAGACAAACCCTTGCAGCAGGCAAGACTGTCCGGTGACCCGAACATTCTTGACCAGTTGCTGGCGCCGCCAGAAGCTACCAGCTTCGGTATCGCCGCTCGAGTAATCGACGTGCTGGAACAACGGATTGGAAAGGCATCTCTGGCAATTCGACCCGTAGCTTCTGACCTCAGTATGTCTACCCGGACCCTGCAGCGTCGTTTGCAGGAGCACAACCTGAGTTTCGCCTCTCTGCGTGATCACGTGCGTTTCCGTCATGCGGTGCACTTCCTGAAGGATACTGCACTGAGCGTGGATGGTATTTCCCGCATTCTCGACTTCTCCGACAGAACCAGTTTTACCAGTGCATTCAAGCGCTGGACCGGGATGTCCCCCACGGGGTATCGCCGTCAGGTTCGTCAAAGATTCTGAGAAATTTCTACAGAAACCTCGCATCACGTAATCCAGTGCCCCGGTTTGCCGCCGGTGCTCTGGATTGCCTCATTTTGACAAAGCCGTTAGAGTTGGCCCCCAGAATTTACGACTGACTCTATCGAGGTTTGGAACATGGATTTCTTAATTCCTGCCGCTATGGCGCAAGAGGCCGCACCGGCTCCTCAGGGTAACCCGCTGGTAACCCTGCTGATGTTTGCTGGTCTGTTTGTGTTCATGTGGCTGTTTATTATTCGTCCGCAGCGCAAGCGTCAAAAAGAGCACCAGGAACTGGTTGGTGCGCTGAAGAAGGGCGATGAAGTGGTGATGACCAGCGGTATGCTCGGTCGTGTGGAAAAAGTTGACGACGATTACCTGATTCTGGAAGTGGCTGACAATATGAAGCTGAAGTTCCAGAAGGTCGCGGTACACGCCGTACTGCCGAAAGGCACCATCAAAAATATCTGATCGCACGATCTCTGCCATGTCACGCAACGGTGGTGTGTTGGCGAGTTTTGAGCGAAAAGTAAAAAACCCGGTTTCCCGCCGGGTTTTTTTATGCCCAGAATATGGGCAGATTGCATAGATAAGGAAGTAGACCGTGAGCATCCAATATCCGGCCCGTGAACACCTGGCGAACCTGCCCACGCCATTGCAACCGCTAAACAAGATCACCGAGCTTTTCTCCACACCATTCGGTGGGCCCCAAATCTGGGTCAAGCGGGATGACCTCACCGAGAGTGCCATGTCCGGCAACAAGGTGCGCAAGCTCGAATACATTATTGCCGAGGCAAAGGCACGGGGGTGCAATACCCTGATTACCTGTGGTGGCGAGCAGTCGAATCATTGCCGGGCCACGGCGCTTGCCGCGGCCAAGTGCGGAATGAAAGCTCACCTGATTCTTCGTGGTGCGGCCGAACTAACTAGCGGGAATATACCTGACGGTAATCTGCTGATGGACTATCTCGCCGGCGCCCGTGTTTCGGTCTATCCACTGAAGGAATACGTAAGTCGATTGCCTGAGTTGTTTGAAGAATGGGCGAGCTTTTACCAGAAGCAGGGGGATCGTGCGCTATGTATTCCCACTGGAGGTAGCGACGGCCTTGGAATCTGGGGTTATTTGCAGTGCGCAGAAGAGTTGCTCGCAGACTGTCAAAGCCTGGGGTTTCAGCCGGACCGGCTGGTGTGCGCCAGCGGCAGCGGCGGCACTCAGGCGGGGTTGACGCTGGGTTGCCAGATGTTGGGGGCGGACACACAGGTTACCGGTTATGCCGTGTCCGACAGTGAAGCCTACTTCATCGACAAGATACAGGAAGATGTGCGGCAGTGGGCTGAGG
>NZ_DATCMV010000071.1:0-12710 GCF_036563125.1 Microbulbifer sp. | reverse complement strand
CGACATGAGGGTTGACCTGCGCCGCGCTTTCGCCAGTCTGGACGAGTCCCTGCGCTAAATCGCCAAATCGGGGAACGCCGCCGGTACATAAACCGGCGGCATCGCTATAATCCCCGACCATGTCAGAACAACAACACCCCGCCAGTGAACGCCCGCTGCTGATCTATCTGCACGGCTTCCTGTCCTCCCCACAGTCGTACAAATGCCAGCTGCTGAAAGAGTGGCTGCAACAGTCGCGCCCGGAAATCGTATTCTACGCACCGCTGATCTCGCCTTACCCCAGTGAAGCGGCGATGGCGCTTGGACAGATGCTGAAAGATTTCCGCAACAACCACCGCGGCCCCATCGGCCTGGTGGGCAGCTCCATGGGTGGCTTCTGGTGTACCTGGCTGGCGGAACAGCACGAATTGCCCGCAGTAGTGATCAATCCCGCGATCAAGCCCTCCCGCTTTATGCCCGGCTATGTGGACCAGGATCTGAAACCCTACAGCGGCGAAATGCAGACCTATCGCCTGAGCCTGTTGGATGTGGATAACATGCGCAGGCTTGAAGCCTCGATTCCGTCCGCACTTCAGGGCCGCTACTGGCTGCTGGCGCAGCGCGGCGACGAGACCCTGGATTGCCGCGACGCCGAGCAGTTCTACGCGGGCCAGCAGCAGACCATCGAAGACGGCGGCGATCACAGCTTTCAGGGATTTGCCCGCTACACCGAGGCGCTGGTAGATTTCCTGTTTCCGAATAATTGAAAACCACAAAGCAGTAGGCGCCTGCCACGGCGAATAAAAACTCTATGGCCAATTACTCCGCAGAAGACATTGAGGTATTGACGGGGCTCGACCCGGTGAAAAAACGCCCGGGCATGTACACCGACACCACCCGGCCCAACCACCTGGCCCAGGAAGTCATCGACAACAGTGTCGACGAAGCCCTCGCCGGCCACGCCAAGAAAATCGAAGTGGTGCTGCACAAGGACCACTCCATCACCGTCAGCGATGACGGCCGCGGCATGCCGGTGGATATCCACCCGGAACAGGGCCGCCCCGGGGTGGAAGTCATCCTCTCCACCCTGCACGCGGGGGGCAAATTCTCCAACAAGAATTACCAGTTCTCCGGCGGCCTGCACGGTGTGGGTATCTCCGTGGTGAACGCCCTGTCCAAGGTGCTGGAAGTCACCATCCAGCGCGAAGGCCAGATACACCGCATCGGCTTCCAGAACGGCGACAAGGCCTCGGATCTCGAAGTCATCGGTGAGTGCGGCAAGCGCACCACCGGCACCAGCGTGCGTTTCCTGCCTGACCCGCAGTACTTCGATTCCTTCAAATTTTCCGTGCCGCGCCTGCGCCACCTGCTGCGCGCCAAGGCCGTACTCTGCCCGGGCCTGAGCGTTACCTTTATCAACGAGCAGGACGGCGAATCCGATCAGTGGTACTACGAGGACGGCCTCAAGGATTACCTCGCTGCGGCCAACCAGGGTTGGGAAGTGCTGCCGGCAGAACCCTTCGTGGGCAGCTTCAGTGCCACCACCGAAGCGGCGGACTGGGCGGTGCAGTGGTTGCCGGAGGGTGGTGAAATCACCGCCGAATCCTACGTCAACCTGATCCCTACCGCCCAGGGTGGTACCCACGTCAACGGCCTGCGCGCGGGCCTGCTGGACGCCATGCGCGAGTACTGCGAAATCCGCAACCTACTGCCCCGCGGCGTCAAGCTGGGGCCTGAAGATATCTGGAACCAGTGCAGTTACGTATTGTCCGCCAAGCTCGCCGACCCGCAGTTTTCCGGGCAGACCAAGGAGCGCCTGAGCTCCCGTGAAGCCACCGCGTTTATATCCGGCGTGGCCAAGGATGCGTTCGGCCTGTGGCTGAACCAGCACACCGAGGAGGGCGACAAGCTCGCGGAGCTGTGCATCAACAACGCGCAGAAACGCCTGCGCTCGGCGAAAAAGGTCGCACGCAAAAAGGTTACCCAGGGCCCCGCACTGCCGGGCAAGCTCGCAGACTGCTCCAGTGGCGACGCCACCCGCTCCGAGCTTTTCCTGGTGGAAGGTGACTCCGCGGGCGGCTCCGCCAAACAGGCGCGGGATCGCGAATTCCAGGCCATCATGCCGCTGCGCGGAAAAATCCTGAACACCTGGGAAGTGGATTCCAATGAGATTCTCGCCAGCCAGGAAGTACACGATATTGCCGTCGCCCTCGGCGTCGATCCCGGCAGCGACAATCTCGAAGGCCTGCGCTACAACAAAATCTGTATCCTCGCTGACGCCGACTCCGACGGTCTGCACATCGCAACCCTGCTGTGCGCACTGTTCCTGCGTCACTTCCGCCCGCTGGTCACCAACGGCCATGTGTATGTCGCCATGCCACCGTTGTTCCGCATCGATATAGGCAAGGATGTCTATTACGCACTGGACGACGCCGAGCGCCAGGGCATTCTCGACCGCATCTCCGCGGAGAAAAAGAAAGGCAAGCTCCAGGTCACCCGCTTCAAGGGCCTTGGTGAAATGAACCCGCTGCAGTTGAGGGAGACCACCATGGACCCGAACACTCGCCGTCTGGTACAGCTGTATATCGACGCCGGGGATGACAGCAACCAGTTGCTGGATATGCTGCTCGCGAAGAAACGCGCTGGCGACAGGAAGCAGTGGCTGGAATCAAAAGGTAACCTCGCCGAAGTGAGTTGATCTAAAAACAAAGCCCCTTAAATGGGGCTTTGTTGTTTCTGGCCGGCGAAAATGAGTGTCGGCGGGTGAGTGAGTTCGGGATTACGATCACGATTTCATACGTCGGTGACTAAACAGAGGAAAAGGAAATCCAGAGATGAACTGCAAAAAAATTGGCTTTCTCACCATTGCGATAGCGTCAGCTGTTGCAATGCTTTTGATTGCGCGGGCAAATGGAAATAATGAACGCCAATTGCTTGCTCAGATAGAGCGTAATGAAGTTCAAATTAGCGAATTAGAACGCAAAATAAAGATCCTAGAGGATCGTCTGGGCAATGTTGAGGTGGGATTGGGTGAAGCGCAGTCACAACTTGAGTGGAAAGTGCAGCCCTTGGCTTCAGAGTCAAAATAGCGTCATTCGGAAGCGATAGAACTCCGGCTTGCCTACAGTAATTAGGCTCTCATTAAATTTAGCTTTTAAACCCGCTGTGAACAGAATGATGGAAAACCGATCGAGATTCCAGGCAGCGTTATTCCGCCCTGTGATAGCGGATGGCGACAGCTCATGGGCCTTTGTCCTCCTGCCAAAGGATGCCAGTGCAAAACTCCCGCGGCGCGGCAGGACGACGGTCGCGGGGACCATCAATGGCCATGGCTTTCAGGCTACGCTGGAGCCTGATGGGAAACTGAGCCATTGGCTGCGGGTTAGCAAGGAGCTTCAGGAAGCCGCCGGTATCGCTGTCGGCGATACGCTCTCTCTGGAAATCCAGGCAGTGGGAAAGGAGCCTGAGCCCGAGGTTCCGCCAGATCTGGCAGAGGCGCTTGCAGCAAATCCGGAAGCGCATCGTATTTGGCAGGCGACCACCACGATTGCGCGGGTGGACTGGATACATTGGATAACCTCTGCCAAGCAATCCAAGACCCGCGCGAAGCGGATCAATGATGCGTGCAACATGCTTGCAGAGGGAAAAAAGCGGGTCTGCTGTTTCGATCCGTCGGGTTTCTACAGCAAGGCATTGCGCGCGCCCGAACGCGAATAGGCCGCGCGCTTGCCTGTCTCTATACGTGCCGGTATCGGCACGAATCAATTTTATTCCGCGACCGGTGTGGCGCGGTCGGCGCTCAACGCAGTGTCGCTTTTCTCGCCTTTCACCATCCTGCGGCCAAGCGCGACCAGCAGGAAGCCAATCGGAAACATGATCACACCGTAAATCGCGGACGGGATGGACATCTCGCTGGATTGCAGCAGTGTGAGCGTCACCATCAGTCCCAGGGTGCCATTTTTGATTCCCAGTTCGGTGGCAATGGCGATGCCTTCGCGTTTTCCCAGCCCTACCAGTTTTGCACTCAGCAGTCCCAGCCCGATGCCGAGTAGGTTCAGGGCAATGGTGCCCGGACCCGCCTGAATCATCAGGTCGAGGAAGCGATCGCGAATGCCGTACACGATTGCAACCACCAGTGCCGCCAGCACCAAGCCGCCAAAGATGCTCACCACGCTTTCCGCGCGCGTGGCGAGTGAGGGGCGGAACCACTTGATGAGCATGCCAATGGCGACCGGCAGCAGCACGATCAGAGAAAGCATCAGCACGGTTTTTACAAAGGGCAATTCAATCGCCTGCTGGGTACCGTAGTAAAAGGTCAGGGCATAGTTGGCGAAGACCGGCAGGGTCATGATGGTGATCATGCTGGCGGAAATGGTGAGCACGATGGAGAGCGCAACGTTACCGCGTGCCAGCAGGGTGAACAGGTTGGAGGTGGTGCCGCCAGGGCAGGCGGCTATGATCACCAGCCCCACGGCCATTGCCGGTGGTAGTTGCAGTGCCCAGGCCAGGGCGAAGGCGGCGGCGGGCATCAGCAGAATCTGGGTGATAGTACCTAGGATCAGGCCGGCGGGTTTGACGGTGACCTGGTGAAAATCACGTGCGGTCAGGGTCATGCCGATGCCGATCATGATGATGAACAGGGAAATAGGCAGGCCGACAGAGATCAGCGGACTCGATTCCATGGGGCGCTCCGGAAATTATTTTTAGATCTTTTTGTATATAGCCCAAATGGATGGGCACATCGCTTCAGGCATTCTAGAAAACGCGCTCGGGGCGAGAATGTCAACGAGTTTACGTTTGGAGGGATGCAGAATGACTGCGCACGTGTCGCAAGGAACGGCGCGAGCTGCGCCATTCCCTTGTTTCCGGTTGATTGCTAGCTGCCGTTCGCGAATGCTGACCGGATGATCTCGTCCGTCTTCCGGCAGAATGCGCATCCGGCCTCAATGCAAATTCAGGCTGTAGCGCACCATAGTGTAGTCGCGGGGGTCTGACTTGCAGTTGAATCCCAGTTCTCTCGCCACATGATCGATTGCGGCGTTACTGGCGGATTCAATGGAGTAGATCTCGTCGAGGCCATCCAGCTTGGCGGCGTCCACAAGTTCCTGCAGCAGGTATTTATCCAGCTCGGTTTTCTGCCATTCATCGGCGACAACAATGGCACATTCGCAGGTGCGGCCGTCTGGGTCGCAGGCAAAGTTGGCCACGCCCACCGCATGCCGTGTGCCGTTTTCATCTTCGGCAAGCGCAATAAAGGCTTCGTGGCGGGAGTCATTGTCGGTCAGTATCTTGATCAGCTGTCGGCTGACCTGGCCGATACCACCCAGAAAGCGCATGCGGCTGGTGTCCGCAGAAAGGTGCTCAATCAGCTCTTTTTCAAGGGCACCGTCAGATGGTTGAACTGGGCGGATGAGAACCTGTCGACCGTCCGTAAGTGTGTAGTGTTGTTCTTCCCAGACTGATGTGGATTCAGATGTGGGCGTCGAGTGCCCGCGCATCGTCGTGCCTGTCATGTTGTTGCCCTCCCCATTGTGTTGCGATCGGCTTTTTAAGCCATTAGACATAGAGCCGCATTGCTCGCAGCTTGTCTGCAAGGCTATGGTGAATGACTGTTAATACCCAAGGTTCAAAGGCAGGTCACACCGTAGGTGGCTGAAAAAGTGCATGCAACGCAATGTTGAAGTTAAAACTGGGCAGTCCGTTGCACTGTGGTATAGTGCTGCGGCTGGCACTAGCGCCAGTTGCGTCATCTGTAGGCTGGAATGTTTTCCGGCTCATTTCTGGAACACTGTGCTCAACAGTGTGTCTGAACCCTTTCTACTGAATGCCGCACCCGGTCGAATTGAAATTTTCGACCACAGCCTTTGGCGGCAACCTGAGCTCACCCGTGGAAATCCGGAGTTTTCTGCTTCCACCTGGTGAGTTGCCCAAATTTTTATCCAGCTGCTTGCGATGCTTCAGAGCTAGGCAGCGGTAATCTGCAAGAAGAAACTTTATGCTGTTTGAAGATCTTGGCCTCGTGCCGGAAATCGCCCGCGCCGTGGCGGAGCAGGGCTATACCCAACCGACCCCGATCCAGGAGCAGGCCATCCCTGTGGTGATGCGCGGTGGCGACGTGATGGCCGCGGCCCAGACCGGTACCGGTAAGACAGCGGGCTTTACCCTGCCGCTGCTGCACCGCCTGTGCGCCGGTGAGCGCGCGCGCAACAACCAGGTGCGCGCACTGGTACTCGCGCCCACTCGCGAATTAGCGGCACAGGTGTTTGACAATGTGCAGGGCTACTCCAAGTACCTGCCGCTGCGTCACAGCTGTGTGTTTGGTGGGGTAAAGATCAACCCGCAAATGATGCGCCTGCGCGGCGGTGCGGATATTCTCGTAGCGACCCCGGGCCGTCTGCTGGATCTCTACAACCAGCGCGCGATCAAATTCGATGCCCTCGAAGCGCTGGTGCTGGACGAAGCCGACCGCATGCTGGACATGGGATTTATCCACGACATCAAGAAAATCCTACGGGTGCTGCCGGCCAAGCGTCAGAACCTGTTGTTTTCTGCGACCTTTTCCCCGGAAATCCGCGCCCTCGCCAAAGGCCTGGTGAATGATCCGGTGGAAATCGATGTGAGCCCGCGCAACAGCACCACCAAGACCGTGCAACAGAAACTGCACCCGGTGGATAAAGCGCGTAAGACGGCGCTGCTCAGCCACCTGATCCGTGAAAACAATTGGCATCAGGCGCTGGTGTTCAGCCGTACCAAACACGGCGCGAACCGCTTGGCACAGCAACTGGAAAAAGACCGTATCACCGCCGCCGCCATTCATGGCAACAAGAGCCAGAATGCGCGCACCAAAGCGCTGGCGGATTTCAAAAGCGGCAAGGTACAGATTCTGGTGGCGACGGATATCGCCGCCCGCGGTATCGACATTGACCAACTGCCGCAGGTAGTGAACTTCGACCTGCCGAATGTGCCCGAGGATTATGTACACCGTATCGGCCGCACCGGTCGCGCCGGCGCATCCGGACAAGCGGTTTCACTGGTATCTGCAGATGAATTCAAGCAGCTGCGGGATATCGAAAGGTTGATCCAGAAGCCAATCGAGCGCGAAGAGGTGGAGGGCTTTGAGCCTGACCACCAGCTGCCGGAATCCGGTGGTAAGCCGGCGCGTGGTGCGCAGGTTCGCCGCGATGGCGCCCCGCGCAAAAAGCCTGCGAATCGCGGCGGTGCTTCGGGCAGTGCATCCGGTAACAGCCGTGGCGCCAGCGGGCGTGGAACCGGCGAGCGTTCCGGCAACGGTGGCAGCCGCTCCGGCAACGGCGGTGGTCGTTCGGGCAACCGCAGCGAAAACAGCGGCAATTCCCCGCGCGCGGATCGCGCGGAGAATGGTGCTCGCGGTTCTCGAGGAAACGGCAACCGCGGAAACAGCAACCACAATGATGCCGGCCGCAGTGGCAGCCCTCGCGGTGGTGAGCGGGGCAATCGCTCCGAGAGTTCCGATCAGCGTCCCCGTCAGCGCCGCTCGCACTGAATATTGGCGGTTTGATCGAGTTTATTTCCTCCTCGAACGGGGAGAAATAAACCAAAACAACCCCTCAATAAAAAGGGGCGGAAGTCGACTTCCGCCCCTTTTTGTTTTTATGGGCAAGTATCTTTACCGGAATTCAAACACTGTATGGGTGTCAGTCGTCATTGCCCACGCGCACCACGAGCTTGCCGAAATTCTTCCCTTCCAGCATTCCCGCAAAGGCATCCGGTGCCTGTTCGAGACCGTCGACTACCTGCTCGCGATATTTGATTATTCCCTCGGCATACCAGCGGGACATTTCCTGATAAAACTCGTCGTAGCGGTGCCCGTAGTCATCGAAAATGATGAAGCCCTGCACCTTGAGGCGTTTGACCAGTATCAGTCCCATCAACTGACCGAGTCGATCGGGACCGGCCGGCAGTTCGGTGGCGTTGTACTGTGAAATCAACCCGCACACGGGAATACGTGCGCTGGTGTTAAGCAGTGGCAGCACGCCATCTAAAACCTTGCCGCCGACATTTTCATAGTAGATATCGATACCCTTTGGACAGGCGGCTGCCAGCTGCGCGGCAAAGTCCTCCGCGTAATGATCTATACACGCATCGAAACCCAGCTCCTCAACCGCGAAGCGGCATTTTTCTGCGCCGCCAGCCACGCCGACCACGTGACACCCTTTCAGCTTTCCGATCTGTCCTACTGTCGCGCCTACAGGGCCGGTGGCTGAGGCGACCACCAGGGTTTCCCCTTGCTTAGGCGCGCCGATATCCATAAGCCCCATATAAGCGGTAAAACCGGGCATACCGAGGATGCCCAGTGCCAGTGACGGCTGTGCGGGACTTTTCCCGAGGTTTACCAGCATGGTGCCGTCGGACAGGGCATAGTCCTGCCAACCGCAGGTGTAGGAGAGTACCCAGTCGCCTGCCGCGAAGCCTTCGAGTCGCGATTCCACCACTCGGTTCACGGTACCGCCAACCATCACCTCACCGATTTGCACCGGCTCGGCATAAGACGGTGCATCACTCATGCGGCCGCGCATGTAAGGATCCAGTGACAGGAAAACAGTGCGCAGTAATACCTGTCCATTCGCGGGTGTCGGAATCTCGGTCTGTTCCATGCGGAAATTTTCGGGGCCAGGCGCGCCCTTGGGACGGGAGGCTAATACCAGGCGGCGATTGTGCGCGTTTGACTGATTGAGATTCATGGGACTATCTCCAACGGTGGATGTGCGATGGGGCGCCGCTTTTTGGCGTACGTCGGAAAAACTGCGGCGGGATAATCCCGCCGCAGTTATCAATTGGCTGTATTGCTTGCCAGATAGTTTAGCGTGAGTTCTGTCAGAGCCTTAGTGCCGACGCGAAGAGCACTCTCTTCGACGTAGAAGCTCGGGGAGTGGTTACTGGCGGCGGTGGCGGGATTGGTGCCTTGCGGGGTAACACCGAGAAAATAGTAGAAGCCGGGAATCTCGTTGGCGAAAAAGGAAAAATCTTCCGCACCGGTAACCTTGGGCACTACTATCACGTTGTTTTCACCAGCTACTTCTCGCAGTACTGGAACGACCGCTTCCGTAAGTTTGGGGTCGTTGGCGGTGACTGGGTAGCCCTCGATAATTTCCACTTCCGCCGTGGCACCGGTACTTTGTGCAATGCTCTCCGCGGTAATCTTTAGGCGTTTGAAAATTTCCTGACGGTTGTCCATGTCAAAATTGCGGATGGTGCCGTTCATGAACACGCTGTCGGGAATGATATTGTTGCGCACACCGCCGTCGATCTTGCCGAAGGACACCACTGCCGGTTCCTTGGTGATGTCGATCTGGCGGCTGACGATGGTCTGGGTGCCGTTAATAATCTGAGCGGCGGCGGTAATCGGGTCGACGCCGCCCCAGGGGCGCGAGCCGTGGGTCTGGCGGCCTTTCACATTGATGCGGAATTCATCGGAGCTTGCCATCAGCGGTCCGGAACGATACCCGATCACGCCAGCGGGCAGGCTGGAGCTGACGTGCTGGCCAAAAGCCACGGCCGGTTTGTATTTCTTGAACAACCCTTCCTTCAGCATCAGCTCCGCACCGCCTTCCTCGCCATCCGGCGCCCCTTCTTCCGCGGGCTGGAAGATAAACAGCACGTTGCCGGCGAGTTCATCGCGCATGTCGGCCAGCACCTGCGCGGCGCCCATCAGCATAGCCACGTGGGTGTCGTGGCCGCAGGCGTGCATCACGCCCACCTGCTCGCCGTTGTATTCGGTCTTGGCCTTTGAGGCAAAGGGGATATCCACACGCTCGGTCACAGGCAGTGCGTCCATATCCGCGCGCAGTGCCACCGTGGGGCCGGGTTTCCCGCCCTTGAGGAAGCCGATTACCCCGGTGTGGGCAACACCGGTTTCCACTTCCATACCCAGGGATTTCAGGTGTGCGGTGACGTACTTGGCCGTCTCGAATTCGCGGTTACCCAGTTCCGGATTCTGGTGCAGGTGACGGCGCCATTCGATGACCTTGTTTTCGGTCTGTGCCAGTTGTTTGTCAACATCGGCAGCTTGTGTGTGGGCCGCAATAGCGGAGGCGGCGAGGGCGAGAGAGAGCAGTGTTTTGTTCACGACAGATTCCTGAAGGGTTTTATAAAAATTTTTCTGCGTTGCAGTGCATGGCCGCTTCAAAGGAAACCATGCACGGCGACGGGAATCAATCCTTGCGCGCGATTGGGGATTTCACCCGCTCGGCAAAGTCTGCGACTCCCAGTTCCGTACGTTCGACCTTTTTGATGGTGCCATCGTCATTGAAGTGTAGGTATTCCGCGGCGGAGTGGCGCTGGCGTTTGTCACAGCCGGATGCGGTGTAGTCCAGCCAGCGGTGATAGAACAGAAGCCACTGGCCTTTGTACTCGACGATGGAGTGATGGTTGTTGCTGCTGTGCTCTTGCTCCATAAACATCCCCTTGTACTGCCAGGGACCAGTGGGGGATTCGGACATGTAGTAGGCGAGGGCGCGGTTGTTTTCCGGCATGGTGAAGTAGTACTTGTCGCCGCGCTTGAAAACCCACGGGCCTTCCATTTTCGGCTCGTAGCCGCCCATATCCATCTTCTGGAAACCGCCCTTGATACTGCGCATATCCTCGGCCATCTCCACCACGTAGTAATCGAAGTTGGTGCCGTGGAAATACAGGTAGGCCTTGCCGTTATCGTCAATAAACAGCGCCGGGTCATTGGCGTAGGGCTCGCGCCACAGGGGGGCGCCGATGGCGTCTTTGAAGGGGCCGGTGGGGGAGTCGCTCTCGGCGATACCGATGCCCATCCACTTGGTGCTGTTTTCAGGGTTTACACGGTCCTTGTGGCCGCTGCCGGCGGGGAAAACGAGATAGTACTTGCCGTTTGTGTACGCTGCGTCCGGTGCCCAGGCGTAGTTATCGGCCCAGTCCAGGTCGTCGACCGACAGCACCGCACCGTGGTCTTTCCAGTTGACCAGGTCGTCGGACGAGAACACATGCCAGTTTTTCATCCAGAAATCTTGCTGGCACTCCTCGTCGTGGGAGGTGTAGAGATACATCTTGCCGTCCTGCCACACGTGCGCGGATGGGTCTGCGGTTTTGATATCACTGCCGAAATTGAGCGGGTTTTGTGCGTGGCTTGTGCCAGCGCCGAGCAGCAGGGAAAGCAGGGCTAACCGCAGTGGGTTCTTCTTCATGGGGTACTCCTTCATCGCCGCCAGATGACGGTCAGGCCGTTTATTGTTTTGGTCTGGCCGATTTTACAGGGTGAAGGAAGTAATGGAACCTTGGATCAGGGGCGCGGAAGCGTGCTGAAACGGAATGACGTGGTGAAGCAGCACACGGGCGCCACCAGGCGCCCGTGATACAGGGTTAGAACTTGTAGCCGAGGCCGACGGAGTAGACCCAGGGATCCACCTCTACATCGGTGGAAATACGGGTGGTAAAGCCCTGGTCGTTGCGGAAGTAGATCTTGGCATCGGTATCGATATCCAGATACCAGACGGCGGCATTGAACAGCCAGTTGCTGTCGCGGCCGAACATGATATCCACCCCGAGCTCGCCGGCCAGTCCCCAGGAATCGTCCAGGTTCAGGTCCGCATTGCTGACGGCCCCTAGAACATCTTCAAAATAGGCTTGCGCGACGTTGCTGATGTCTTCATCCATGAATGTGGTGAAGTTCACGCCAAATCCCACATAGGGCTGCACCCAAGACTCCTTGCACACCGGGAACCACTGCACCGTCAGAGTGGGGGGGAGGTGCTCAAGATCACCGAGGTCGACCTTGCCGAGGCGCGCGCCCGGGTTGACCGGATCCGGCAGGCCGCTCACTTCGAGGTCGTGCTCAAACGGTATCGCGGCAAGTAGGCCTAGGCCAAAGTGGTCGGCGAACAGCCAGGTGGCGGTGATGGTGGCGCTGTCCCCGGTGTCTACATACACTCGGGTGTCCGGCAACCGGCCAACGCCGTTGATATCCAGCCAGTCGGAGTCGTCACTCGGGTCCACGTAGCCCCAGCCGATACGCAGCACGAAGTCGCCCTGTTCGTAATCTGCGAGACACTGGCTGGCGCCGAGGGTGGTGGCCAGCGCGGCGGCGATGACGCCAATAGCCTTGTTGGCTGCTTTCATACATTCGCTCCTTGAACTTCCTGGGGATGAGGCGCAACACTTTTAGTCTAGCCGGGTGTTTTAATGCGCAATATTTTTGCGTTTTGTTCGGCGTCAGGCCGGGCCGGGTTGAGACCTGATGGTGCTGGCGCAATAATGTGATCACAAATTCAAAAAGAATCAGTTGTCCCTGATATCGGTGAAATGATGAAAATTGGTGTTCTGAAGACCGACGATGTGCGTCCCCAGCTGGTGGGGGAGTTTGGCGAGTATCCGGATATGTTCGCGGCGCTGTTGCAGCGCGAGGAGCCGTCGCTGGAGTTTGTGACTTACGAAGTGCAGCACGGGCATTATCCGGCGGATATTGATGAGGTGGATGCCTATCTGATTACCGGCAGCAAGACCGGGGTCTATGAGGACAAGCCGTGGATTCCACCGCTAATGGATTTTGTGCGCGAGTTGCGCCGGCGCGAGAAGCCGACCCTGGGAATCTGCTTCGGGCATCAGCTGATTGCCCATGCGCTGGGTGGTGAGACGCGCAAGTCGGAGAAAGGTTGGGGTATCGGGGTGCACAGTTATGAGGTGCAGGAGACGCCGATGTGGATGGTGGAGCCGCAGGAGAAAATCAGCCT
>NZ_DATCMV010000142.1:0-19443 GCF_036563125.1 Microbulbifer sp. | reverse complement strand
CTACCAGCTGAAAGTGCGCAAGCAGGCGGACAGTGAACAGGAGTTTGCCAACATCATCGTGCGCCAGACCGCGGACGGTGGCACCATTCGCGTGGGTGATGTGGCGAAAGTGATCGACGGCTTTGAAGACAACGAGATCCTCGCGACCCTGAACGGTGAACCCGCGGTACTGCTGCAGGTGATGAGCACCGAAACCATGGACATCGTCACCGCCTCGGATTCCATCCGCAAGTGGATTGAGGATCGCAGCAAAAACCTGCCGGCCGGAGTAAAGCTCACCCTGTGGACCGACAATGCGGTTGAATTCAAAGGTCGCATGGAAACCATCGGCAGCTCCGCACTCCAGGGGCTGATCCTGGTGCTGCTGGTGCTGATTTTCAGCCTGCGCCCGAAAGTGGCCTTCTGGGTGTCCATCGGCATTGGCACCGCTTACGCCGGCGCTTTCGTGCTGCTGCCGAGCATGGGCGTATCCCTGAACATGCTGTCCACCTTCGCGTTCCTGCTGGTACTCGGTATCGTGGTGGACGACGCCATTGTGGTGGGTGAAAGCATTCACACCGAATCCCACAACCCGGAACACCAGCACCCGGGCGGAGGCCTGAACGCCGCCATTCTCGGTACGCAACTGGTGGCAAAGCCGGTGATCTTCGCTGTGGCCACCACCATTCTCGCATTCCTGCCGTGGATCTTTATCAGCGGTTCCACCAGCGAGTTCACCCGCCACATCACCTGGGTAGTCATCCTGGCGCTGTCGTTCTCACTGATTGAAGCGCTGTTTATCCTGCCGGCGCACCTGAACAACCTGAAGCCACAGACCAATCCCGGCCGTTTCGGCCGCGTGCAGAACCGCATCGCCGACAGCATTATCCACTTTGCGCACAACCACTACCGCCGCATCGGCAACTGGGTGGTGGAGCGCCGCTATCTCACCGTGAGCATCTTTGTTGCGGTACTGATGATCGGCTTCGGTATGTTCGGCAGCGGCTGGGTGAAAAAAGGCTTTATGCCGGATATCGAATCCGATCAGGTTATTGTGAACGTGACCATGCCGGAGGGGGCACCCTACAGCCGCGCACTGGAAGTACTGGCGCAATTGCAGGATGCGGAGAAACGTCTGGAGGAAGAGGTCAACCAGCGCACCAACGGTGAAGGCGCCCTGATCGAAAACTGGTACACCCGCTCACGCCGCGACAGCGTCATGGCCATCGTGCAGCTGGCTCCGCCGGAGACCCGCGACATGTCCGCCAAGGACGCCGCCCTGCGCCTGCGCGAACTGCTCGGCGATATTCCGGATGCGAAGGAAGTCTCGGTGCAGTATTCCTTCAACAACAATGGCCCCGGCTTTGAGCTGTCCATCCGCCATCCGGATCTGGACCTGCTGCGCGAAGCCACTGCAGACCTGGAAGCGAAACTGCGCACTTTCGAGAGCCTGTACGACGTGCGCAACAATCTGGAGAGCGCCTCGGAGGAAATCCGCATCGACCTCAAGCCCGGTGCGGCCAAGCTCGGCCTGACCCTTGCTGACGTCAATCACCAGGTGCGCCAGGCGTATTTCGGGGAAGAAGTTCAGCGCCTGCCCCGCGCCGGCCAGGACGTGAAAGTGATGGTGCGCTACCCGCAGGAATCCCGCCGCTCGATCGAGAGCCTCAAGGACTTCCGCGTGCGCACCGCCGACGGCCGCGAAGTGCCGCTGCTGGCGGTCGCCGATCTCGAATACGCACCGGGTATCAAGCGTATCCAGCGCTGGAATGGCAACCGCGCCGCGCGGGTGATGGCAGACCTTAAAGACGACGTGCGCGGCGAGATCATGAAAGACCTGGAGGAAAACTTCTTCCCCGAATGGGAGAAACGCTACCCCGGCATCATCCGCGGCGCAGTCGGCCAGGCCGAAGGGGAAAAACGCTTCATCCAGGAAGTGCTCGGCCTCTATACCATCGCCTTCTTCGCCATGTATAGCCTGTTGGCGGTGGCGTTCCGCAGCTACTCGCAACCGATCCTGATCCTGGTGGCCATTCCCTTCGCGTTTATCGGTGCGATCTTCGGCCACGGAGTCATGGGTATGACCATGGCCATCTTCAGCTACTTCGGCATTGCCGCGGCGGCAGGTGTGGTGGTCAATGACAACCTGGTATTGATGGACCAGTGCAACCGCCTGCGGGAAAAAGGGGTGGAACCGCTGAAGGCCATCGTGGAAGCCGGTGTTTCGCGCTTCCGCCCCATCCTGTTGACCACCGTCACCACCATTGTCGGCCTGCTGCCGATGATGATGGAGCGCAGTATTCAGGCGGCGTTCCTGAAACCGATCGTGGTAGCACTGGCGTTCGGGGTATTCATCGCCTTCTTCGTCACCCTGATGCTGGTCCCGGCGATGTATGCGGTAGGGGTGGACATCCACACTGTTGCATCGCGGGTGAAGAACCGGACTGTGGCGGCACTTGGCGGCAAGCCAGCGGACAGCGTTGCCGTTCCGGAATAGATACTTAACTATCACCCACGTTCAAAAAAAACGCCGGCAGCGACATCCGCTGCCGGCGTTTTTTATGTCCGAGCAAAATTAACTCCAAAGTGATTTTCACCCCAACCTGCTTGCACAGAATCACGATAGGGGTTGGCCGCAACCCGGCCGGGTTCTCCACCGGCCTCGGCGACACCAAACAAAAAAGCCCGGCATATAGCCGGGCTTTTTCGTTAAATGGCGGTGAGGGAGGGATTCGAACCCTCGATACCTTTCGATATACACACTTTCCAGGCGTGCTCCTTCGACCACTCGGACACCTCACCAAATTGTATGCGTTGTCACGGTTTGTTTAGCGAGCTAACCGTCCGCACGCTTGCGGGCTCGTCGGCGTTTTTGCCTTGCTAATCAGTAACATAGCGCCCCGATCAGCGAGCGCGCACTTTACAAAAAGGCGGCGGCGGGTGCAAGCCTATTTTGAAAAAAATCCTGCCACTCGCCTCCCCGCCGGTGATCACTGTCCCTGCCAATCGGCAAAAAAGTCGCTCACCGCAAGCTCTGGTGCAGGGCGCGGCGCCTTTTGCGGTGTCCCCATGTAGATGAAGCCAGTGATTTCTTCATTGTCGGCCAGACCGAGGGCGCGGGCGACCTGGCGGTTTTCGGCGAGCTCACCGGTGCGCCAGTAGGCACCCACACCTTCGGCAAAGGCGGCAGTGAGCATGGCCTGCACCGCTCCGGCGGTAGACATGCGCTGTTCGTTCTGCGGGACTTTGGGGTGTTCCTGCAGGCGGGTGATGGCCACAAGGATCAGGGGCGCGCGCAGCGGCATGGCGAGGAAGCGCTCACGCTGGGCGTCACTCAACGGTTCGGCCTCCTTTTCGGCGCTCTCACTGGCGCTGAGATAGATCTCCCCCAGGCGGTTGCGGGCCTCCCCTTCCACTACGAGAAAGCGCCAGGGACGCAGGTTGCCGTGATCGGCTGCGCGCAGCGCGGCGCGGAAGATGTTGGCACGCTGCTCGCTACTGGGAGCAGGTTCGGTGAGTACGCCGACGGATACTCGATTGTGCAGTGCTTCCAGCGCGTCCATGGTTGCCTCCTGATTCTGGTATGTCTGGCATGGTAGCGGCACCGAAACTCAGGGTGTCGGGCCGTGAAAGGTGTGGGAGTTTACCCCAAGGCGCAGAGATTTCGATGCCAGACGAACGCACAATCTTAGGAACTTATCCCCATTGACCGTCGCTTTCCGGGGTGCCAGAGGGTAAACTTTGCGCCTGTCCGTGATCCACCCCTCGAAACTGCGACCACTGCGCTAAATGTAACGTCGGGAGGGATGCACTGCACCGAGCCCACGGGCTGGTCAGCAAGAAAAAAAGACTAAAGACTCTCGGACGACTCAAACCCAGCTATCAGATAAGACCAAGCGTTCATGCAGAATCCGCCAGAAGAAACCAGCGGCCGCCAGACGGAATCCCGGTATCCGCTCTATTTCCGTGCCCTGATCTGCTTCGCGGCTTCAGGGACCCTACTGAACAGTATCAACTGGTCCTCTGTTTTTTCCCAGAACACGCTGCTACAGCTTGCCATGGCCACCCTGCTGCTGGGCTATATCCCCGTTGCCTACCAGATCGCTCGCCGCAGCGAACCGGACAACAGCGAGCTTGTGCGCCGCTGGCTGGCCTTTACTGATGCACTGCTGATCGGCATGGCCATGGCCATGTCCAACTTCAATCTTCTCCCCAGCCTGCTGTTCCTTACCATGATCCAGTTCAACGCCCTGACCCAGGGTGGCGGGCGCAGCTGGTTTGAGCACAATACGGCGATGCTGCTGGGCGTGGCCATCGGCTATCTGATCCATCGCCCCGCACTGGTGGTAAATGCAGACCTGAATATCAGCGCCGCCAGCCTGATCGGTGTTTTTACCTATTTCTGCTGCTACGCCTTTTATACCCACAACCAGATCGCGCGACTGAAGACAGACAACCAACAGCTGCAACAGGAACAGCGCGCCGCCAACCTGGCCAGCTACAAGCTGTCCCGCTATCTGCCCAAGCGCCTGTGGCGGGCAGTAACCACCGGCAAGGAAAAGGAAATCGTCACCGAGCGCAAGCTGCTGACGGTGTTCTTTTCCGACATCAAGGATTTCAGCCAGCTCACCGAAGAGATGGAAGCCGAAACCCTCACCCGCCTGCTGAACAACTACCTGACCGAGATGTCGCGCATCGTTGCTCACTACGGCGGCACCATCGACAAGTTCATCGGTGACGCGGTGATGGTGGTGTTCGGGGACGACCAGAGCAAGGGACCCAAATCCGATGCCCTGCGCTGCGTGGCCATGGCATTGGCGATGCGCAAGCGGGTGCGGGAGATGATGCAGGAATGGTACGACCAGGGTATTTCCCATCCGCTGCAGATCCGCATCGGCATCAATACCGGCTACTGCACCGTGGGGGTTTTTGGCACGGCTGATTACCACACCTATACGGTGATGGGCACCCATGTGAACCTGGCGGCGCGACTGGAGAGCGCGGCGGAACCGGGCGAGATCCTGATCAGCCATGAAACCTGGGCGATGATCAAACAGACAGTGATGTGCCGCGACAAGGGGCATGTGAGTGTTAAGGGCTTCAGCACCCCGGTGAAGGTCTATTCGGTGACCGACCTGCGCAAAAATCTCGGCGGCCAGCTGAACTATCTCGAAGAGCACGCACCGGGCTTTGCCATGCACCTGGACCTGGACAAGATCCGCAATTACGACAAGGAAAAAGTCATGCAGGCACTGCAAACCGCACAGGCACGCCTGAAGAGCAAAGTCATTATCTGACGCCTTTTAAAGCGCCCTCTTGATCACGGGGGGCGCCCCTCGCCCCCTGTTCATCCAGAACCAACCCTGCCCTTACTGCCGGGCAAAACGCCCGGGAAATGCGATTTCGCCGGTTGAGGTGCGCAGCGGATTGATATCCAGGCCGCCACGCCGGGTATAGCGCGCGCAAACGGTGAGCTTTTCGAATTCTGCCAATTTCTGCAGATCGCAGTAGATGCGCTCCACGCAGTGCTCGTGGAAGTCCTGGTGCTCGCGAAAAGAAATGATGTAGGCCAGCAGCGCCGCACGCTTAAGCGCGGGCCCGCGGTAGTCAATCAATACCGTGGCCCAGTCCGGCTGACCGGTTACCGGGCAGTTGCTGCGCAGCAGGTGGCTGTAAAGTACCTCCTCAACCACCTCGCCGCCCTCTTTCAACTCGAGCAGTGCGGCATCCGGCTGATAGGTTCGGGCCTCGATATCCAGCCCATCCAGGCACACCCCTGCCGGCCTGTGCACATCGAGCGCAGCATCTTCCACGTCGAACAGGGTCACGGCCACGTCGCTACCCGCCGCTGCGCTCAAATCCCGCTCAAGCGTCGCACGCACCGCATCCCGGGAGGGGAACTCGGTCTGATTGTAGGAATTCAGATACAGCTTGAAGGATTTGGACTCGATCATCGCCGGGCTCGAAGCCGCGAAGCGGAAGCGGGCCACCGCCACCTGCGGCACACCTTTGGGGTTCAGCCAGGAAAGCTCAAACCCCCACCACTCGTCCGCACCCGAGAATGGCAGTGACTGCCCCTCAAGCCCCAGTTGCGCGCGGGATACCGAGCGCGGGATCGGGTGCAGCAGCTTGGGGTTGTAGCTGGATTCGTAGTGGGTTTCCTGCCCCAAGGGGAGGTTTTGCCAGTCTTCTCGATTCATGAAGCCTTAACTCAATCGAACAGTTTCAGTGGCGCAGGCGCTTGCCGTGACGCATCAGGTGCAGGGACCAGGCAGAAAGCAGTGCAATAAACACCAGTACGCCGGCAAAAGCCCAGCCCACATTGATATCGGAAACACCCAGCACGCCATAGCGGAAGGCGTTGACCATATAAAGAATAGGATTCAGCTTTGACAGCCCCTGCCAGAACGGCGACAGCAGCTCGATGGAATAAAACACCCCTCCCAGATAGGTCAGCGGCGTGAGCACAAAGGTTGGGATGATGGATATGTCATCGAAGCTGTTGGCATAGATGGCATTGATAAACCCGGCCAGGGAAAACAGCACCGAGGTCAGGAACACGATCAGGATCGTCAGTCCGATATGCTGCACCGTCAATGAGGTGAAAATCAGGGCGATCACGGTAACGATCAAACCCACGATCAACCCGCGGGCCACACCGCCCAGCACATAGCCGGCCATCACCACCCAGTTGGGCGTGGGCGATACCAGCAACTCCTCGACATTGCGCTGGAATTTGGCACTGTAAAACGACGACACCACATTCGCATAGGAGTTGGTGATCACCGACATCATGATCAGCCCGGGAACCACGAATTCCATATAGGAGTATCCGCCCATATCGCCGATACGGCTGCCGATCAGCGAGCCGAAGATCACGAAATACAGCGACATGGTGATCACCGGCGGTACCAGTGTCTGCGGCCAGATACGGGTAAAGCGCCGCACCTCGCGGCGGAAAATGGTCGAAAAGGAAGTCCAGATCAGTTGCGGGCTCACGACTTCACCTCCTTATCAGCAGCTTCCTGCATCTTGTTTTGCGCCAGCAGGGAAACAAACAGCTCTTCCAGGCGATTGGCGCGGTTGCGCATGCTGGTCACGGAAATATTCTGCGCACTCAGGTGCGCAAACAGGTCGGACAGGCTCTGCCCCTTCTCCACCGTCACTTCCACGCTGTGTTCGTCCAGCAGTCGCCCCACGAAATCGCCGAAATCTGGCGCCTCGCTCAGGGTCTCACGAGAATCCAGAATGAACACTTCCTTGCTCAGGGTCTTGATCAGGGACTTGATCGAGGTGTTTTCAATAATGTCGCCCTTGTCGATGATGGCGATATTGCGGCACAGACTCTCCGCCTCTTCCAGGTAGTGGGTGGTGAGAATGATGGTGGTGCCCTGGGCGTTGATTTCCTGCAGGAATTCCCACATGGAACGGCGCAGTTCGATATCCACACCGGCGGTGGGTTCGTCGAGAATCAGCAGGCGCGGCTCGTGAATCAGTGCGCGGGCAATCATCAGGCGGCGCTTCATACCGCCGGAGAGCATCCGCGCCTGGGAGTTGCGCTTGCCCCAAAGGCCCAGCTTGCGCAGGTACTTTTCGGTGCGCTCTTCCGCCAGTGCGCGCGGCATCCCGTAAAAGCCACCCTGGGTGCAGACGATGTCGAACACCTTTTCAAACTGGCTGAAATTGAATTCCTGTGGCACCACGCCGAGCATTTGCTTGGCCTTGGGAAAGTTCCGGTCAATGTCGATGCCGAAAATCGACACACTGCCACCGGTTTTGCGCACCAGAGAGCAGAGGATACCGATGGTGGTGGACTTGCCGGCGCCATTGGGGCCGAGCAGCGCGAAAAAATCCCCCGGCTGCACCTCAAAGCTAATGCCCTTCAGTGCACGGAAGCCGTTGTCGTAGGTTTTTTCAAGATTCTTGATGGAGAGCGCAGCAGTCATGGAGCCTCCTGAAATAGGTGACGTTATTCAACGCCCATATTCTGCAGATTTCAACGGCAGGCCCATTCACGGCACCGAGACAGCACCCGCATGGTCCGCCGGTAAAAAAAAAGCCGCTCATTGAGCGGCTTTGAAATTGGAGCGGGAAACCGGGTTCGAACCGGCGACCTCAACCTTGGCAAGGTTGCGCTCTACCAACTGAGCTATTCCCGCTTTTTCTGTCACCAGAACCGCATGTGCGGCCCCGATAAAATGGCATCCCCAAGGGGAGTCGAACCCCTGTTACCGCCGTGAAAGGGCGGTGTCCTAGGCCTCTAGACGATGGGGACAGAATTTGCTTCAACTTCTTGAAGCGTCCGACCTGTCGATCGGCTTGGCGAAGCATAACTGCTTCACCGGCTCAACCGCACTCTAGAGAGGTGCACCTGAGCGAAAATTGGAGCGGGAAACCGGGTTCGAACCGGCGACCTCAACCTTGGCAAGGTTGCGCTCTACCAACTGAGCTATTCCCGCGTGGCATCCCCAAGGGGAGTCGAACCCCTGTTACCGCCGTGAAAGGGCGGTGTCCTAGGCCTCTAGACGATGGGGACCCAGAATCCTTCTCGGCATTGGTCACCGCGTTTCCGCGAGCGCTCAGTGCGTCGAAGTGGGGCGGATTCTATGGACCCCCCCGGAGACTGTCAACACTTCACTGCAAAAAAATATAAGAATTTTCCCTTTGCATACAGGCACTTACCGAAATCCCGCAACAATGCGAGACAAACGGGTCAAACTTAGACAACCGGCAATTGATATTTGCTGCGCCAACAGCCGGCTAACGGGTCAGCGCCGCTCCGCCCTCCTGTGCATCTCCCGCAGAAAAGTACGGATGCGCTCGCCGTTGCTGCCAAGATCAAAGGTCCTGGCACGGGATGCAGAACGCACATCCACCTTTACGCTACCCCCCTCTTTCTTCACCCGCACCACCACATCTTCGGTGAACCCAAGCACCGGCGTGCGCGCCACCGCTTCCAAGCGCCCTTGATTGGGACTCTTCGCCACCACTCGCCAGCCGAGCTTTTGCGCCACCTCAGCGGCCAACTCGGTGGCCTCAGCCACCGTTATGTTGAGCGTTAGGGGCTGGATATCCTGATAAAGCGGAGAGTTGCGCTGCTGGCTGGCCACCTTGTCACCACCGTAGTCCGGGCTGTTGTCATCCGGACCGCGCAGGGACAGTATCGCCTCGAATACCGGGGGATCCTGCAGATCGGTGGAGATATCGTGGATGGGAGGGGCGCGGAAGTTGTGCTCCCCCACCACAAACAGCGGAACCGCTACAGGTATCGCCCCGAGAACTGCAGCCCACAGTGCGGCACTGCGGGCCTCAGGGTGACGCTTGACCAGTCCCCAAATGAATACCAGGATCGAAATCAGCGCCACCGCCAGTGTGGCCAGCCCGGCGTATTTAAACACCTCAATGGCCATCATGTAGTGGAGCAGCCCAAGCCTCACGGCCACCACGGCCAGCGCAATGACCGTCAATAGCAGCCACTGAATACGGTACAGCCACCGGCTCCAGTGGCGTTTTCGGCCTGATCGGATCATCGGCGCCCTCCGGTCACGTTATCCCGGTCACATACTGGTGGTCACTCTTTGTCGGCGCCCTCCTCCCGTTCGGGATCGTGTTTTACCGACAGCGAATTAACACAATAGCGCAGGCCCGTGGCCGTCGGCCCGTCCGGAAACACGTGCCCCAGGTGACAGCCACAATTGGCACATAGAATTTCCACGCGCTGCATGCCAAAACTGAAATCCTGCTGCTCCGCGATCACGCCGACTTTGGCCTCGGCGTCAAAGCTCGGCCATCCGCAGCTGGATTCGAACTTGGATTCAGAGTCAAACAACACCTCTCCGCAGCAGCGGCAGCGATACAGGCCATCCTCGAAGCTAGCCCAGTACTCGCCGGAAAATGGCCGCTCGGTCCCCCCCTCCCGGCAAACGTGAAATTCTTCCGGAGTGAGGCGCTCTCGCCAGTAGTTATCGTCTTTTTCTTTTGACATACTGTGGTTCCTTTTTTCGCCAGACAAGTCAGTATCCAGCGGCATTATCCTGCCCGGCAAAACGCTTAGCGGCAGCACCCCAATTATCCACGGTGCCAGCCCCATCGCGCCCGGTTCATCAAACCAGTTCACGATGGCCCAACCCGCCCCGCAACAGATAGCGCAGCCTACAAGAAACCCGGGCGCAGGTTGGAAAAATTTGCCCACAAGATTGTCTCCCACAGGCACTCTTTCACCAACATCATCAGTTGAAGGCTCTACGAAGTACGCAGCAATGAAGGATATTCACAAGTCGGAAAAGCTCCACGGCGTCTGTTACGAAATCCGCGGCCCGGTCATGGAACAGGCATCGCGCATGGAGGAAGAAGGCCACCGGATAATGAAACTGAACATCGGCAATCCGGCCCCGTTCGGTTTTGACGCGCCGGACGAAATTCTGCAGGACGTAATCTATAACCTGTCCCAGGCGCAGGGCTATGTGGAATCCAAGGGCCTGTTCGCGGCGCGCAAGGCGATCATGCACGAGTGCCAGAACCTGGGTGTGCCCGGTGTCGACATCGACGATATCTACCTGGGCAATGGCGTGTCCGAGTTGATCTCCATGTCCACCCAGGCACTGCTGAACAACGGCGATGAGATGCTGTTGCCGATGCCCAACTACCCGCTGTGGATGGCGGCTACCAATCTGACCGGCGCCAAGCCGGTGCTGTACCGCTGCGACGAGCAGGCGGGCTGGCTGCCGGATATTGACGATATCAAATCCAAGATCACCCCCCGTACCCGCGGTATTGTGGTCATCAACCCCAACAACCCCACTGGTGCGGTCTATCCGAAAGAACTGCTGGAACAAATTGTCGAGGTCGCGCGCCAGCACAATCTGGTAATTTTTGCCGACGAGATTTACAGCAAAATTCTGTACGACGATGCGGTCTTCACCCCCATGGGCTCCCTCGCCCACGATGTGCTGTGCCTGAGCTTCAACGGCCTGTCCAAGTCCTACCGTCTCGCGGGTTTCCGCTCAGGCTGGATGGTAATCAGTGGAGCCAAACACCGCGCGCGCGGTTTTATCGAGGGCATGGATATCCTTTCTTCCATGCGCCTGTGCGGCAACGTGCCGGCAATGTTCGCGGTACAGACCGCGCTCGGCGGTTACCAGAGCATCAAGGACCTGGTACTTCCCGGCGGCCGCCTGCGCAAGCAGCGGGACCTGGCCTGGCAGATGCTGAACGACATCCCCGGGGTTAGCTGCGTGAAGCCACAGGGCGCAATTTATATGTTCCCGCGTATCGACCTGAACCGCCACAAGATCGAGAATGATGAGAAATTCGTGCTCGACTTTCTGCGCCAGGAGAAAATCCTGCTGGTGCAGGGCAGCGCCTTCCACTGGGATGCACCGGATCACCTGCGCATTGTGTTCCTGCCCCGCGTGGATGACCTGGGCCACGCAATTGAGCGCTTGGGCAGCTTCCTCGAGCGCTACACGGGTTAACAACAAGAAGGTTAGGAATTACCAGACGATCTATGCTGGACGATCTGCATATTCACGATTTTTACCGCGATGCGGGGCGAATTCTGCTGGCACTGTTCCAGCAGTTTCCGGCCCCAGCCACGATCTACGTGGAGGATATCGCCGGCCCCGACACCCCGGACGAATTCGGCCTCCACTCCCCCCGTCACCTCGCCTGCCTGGGCGCGATGACATGGCTCAAGCAGTGTGGCTATATCCATTTTTTGCAGCTGGTGCGCCAGGAGGCGATCGAGGACGCGACGCTTTCCCACCGGAGTTTTCTGGTGTTGGTCAGCCGCGGGGAGGATGGGGTTAGCAATGCGGAGAAGCTGGATCAGATGGTGCGCGGAGGGTCTTCGCCTCAGCTCGAGGAGCTAATGGTGGGGTTGATGAGGCGCCTCGAGGCCTGAATGCAGGGTGGATTTGAGCTGGATTGGTGACGTCTGAGCGCTTGATTCGGAGTAGACGATCTATGCGAAGGCAAAGTGCTGGGTGCGGGTTTTCAGGATCGTCGGCAACAGGGATGTTGCCGACGAAGCGTACAGGGATGTATTCACAGCGGTCCTGAAAGCCCGCACCCAGCACTTTGCCGCCACTAAACCATCTACGAAGCTCTAAGACGCTCGACGAAACCTCACATGCAACATTTTTAGCGCCGCATCCGGGTCGCTATCCGGAAAGTCCGGATTCTGCGGCAACCGCTCGACAACGGAATAGCCTGGGTTCGCTGAGGTAATCAGCTCCCGGAAATCCGCCTCACTGATTCGGGGTGAGTTCACCACCAGTAGCAAATCCGCTTCATCCGCCAAACAAGCCGGCAGCAGCTCCAGCTGGCGCGCATAGTTCTCTCCCACATCGAAACTGCCCTTCTGGAATGTGGGCGGATCGACAACCGCCAGCTGGAAAGGCCCCCGACGGTCAAAACTGCGAAAATCCCGCAGCGCATCTTTGGCCAGAAAGCTGATGCCCTTCAACGGCAGGTCATTCGCACGGTGATTCGCCTCGCCGCGTCTCAGCACGCCCTTGTTGAGGTCCACGTTCAGCACCCCCAACTCGCCGGCAGCGCGCGCCACCACCGAAAACGCACAGGTAAACGCAAACAGGTTCAACAGCTTGAGATTGTCCACCTGCCCCGCCTTTTCCCGCACCTGCTGCTCCAGCCAGCGGCGCCCGGGTTCGATGTCGAGAAAGAACCCTACATTCTGCCGATCAAAGGTCAGCGGAATCCGTAGATCGCCGCGCTTGGCTACGGGCGATTCCACCGGTGCGCCGGCCTCCCATACAATCGGCGCACCGCGCTCGTAGCGGCGCTGTACCGCCACACCGGTGTAACCGAACGGCTCCACCAGCGCCCACAGCGAAGCCACCAGCCCCTGTTCATCTTCATAGGCATCAAACAACGTCACCAGAATGGCTGGCTGATAGCTGTCGACACAGATACTTTCAAAGCCCGGGTAGCAGCGGCCGCGGCCGTGAAACAGGCGGCGGCTATCGCTAACGTTTTCTTCCAGTTTGCCGCGCACAATCTGCAGCAGCGGTTGCCAATCCATCATTTATTCGCCTGTTGTCTGCACTGCTGGGACTTCGCCGCTGCCATCGCCGGACAGCGGGTAGAGAATTTCATCGCGGTAGCCGGTCACCACCCTTACAAAACCGCTCCAGGCTTCGTCCAGGGAAGGTTCACCGCTGTCGATCAGCAGCGGGCGTCCGCCCAGTTCGGTGATTTTGGTTTTAGTGGCGATCACCATCAGGTTCTCGCGGCCCACCGCGCGTAATACACGAGGGCTCAGTTGCTGGTTGCCGCGGCCAATCAGGTGTCCCTGGCCGCCGATGGCGGTGAGGATGATTTTGATCGGGACATGGGGCTGTACGGCGCGGTGCTCGGCGATCGCCGCTTCAATCTCTGGCGCACTCACATCAGTGCCAACCAAACCGCCCTCATGCCACAGGTCCACCCCCAGCAGCGTGCCCTCTTCCCCCAGTTCGGAAAGTACCGCCAGGGTGGTAGAGCCGGGGCCAAAAATGTAGAGCGTCTCCGGTGCCAGCTCGTTAATTTCATCGACCACCTGCGCAGCAATATCCGCCACCGCGAGTTCTTCCACTTCGCGGCCGGCATTTTTTACCGCCTGCAGGAAATGCCCCTCTTCCGGCACCAGCAACTCACCGTAGTAGCGGGTGCTGACACGGCCTTCGCGGAAAGAATTCTCATCGATATCGCGCACTTCACGCTGGTGCAGGTCCACCAGTTCACCGGCCATCAGCCCGCGCAGCACTTCACCCCCCGCCCTGGGAGAGATGGCAAAGCAGGCGGAATGCATTTTGACACCGGCGGGAATCCCGAGCACCGGGAAAGCGTCGCCGAGGGCATTGACCATATTCCGCGCGGTACCATCGCCACCGGCAAACACGATCAGGTCGGCGCCGGCATCGCGAATCGCGCGTGCGGCGGCCTCGCTGTCATCCGGGGTCGAACGCGCTCCCTGCGCAGCGCCTGCCACAGCAACATTGAACCCCAGTTCGCGCGCGAGGTTTTCCCCCATATCGCCGGCGAAGGTCACCAGCTCCAGCTGTGCGGCGTAGGGTTTGAGCGCTTCCAGCGCAATGGCCACGCGCTTGTGGGACTGCGGCTCAATACCCGCCGCCAGTGCGCGCTCAACGGTTTCCGCTCCGTCACTGCCCTTTAACCCCGCCGGGCCGCCGATGCCCGCCCACGGATTGATGATGAGTCCGAGTTTCTTCAGTTTCACTATTTGGCCTGATACTTAGTGGAGCCCGAGAATCGCAAGCTGCTGCAGTGTCTCCGCGTCCAATTGCGGCGCTTGCACCTGGTAATGGGAAAATTCCAGGCGCTGCGGGTAGTGCTTGCGCAGCATGTCGAAAGATTTCGCCATGGGTTCCCCGCCCTCGGTCGCCGCCAAAGCGGCGTCCCGCAGCCTGCGGTCGTCTTCTCTCGGGTCGTAAATTTTTAGCAACAGCTCGCGAATCGCGGCGAAGCCGGATTGTTCGGTAACCACTCGCTGTTTCACCTCAGCGTCACCGTCCTGCTGCACTATTTCCGGCAATTCGAGTGCTCGATTAAGCGCATCACGAATCATGCGCGTGCCCGCCAGCTTGCCGTCGTGGCTGTAGCCGGCAATATGCGGGCTACCCAGATCCACTTTTTCCAGCAGGTCGGTGCGGATATCCGGTTCGTTTTCCCACACGTCGAGCACTGCGGTAAACCCGGGATTTTGCGCGAGGCATTGGAGCATTGCCGCATTGTCAATTACCGCTCCACGCCCGGCACTGATCAGCACCGCACCGGGCTTGATGCTCGCGAGTGCCACCGCATCGATCATATGGTGACTGGGGTGCGGCCCGTCTTTGACCAGTGGCGCATGCAGGCAAATCACATCCTGCTGCAACACGCTGTGTAAATCACTGCTGTCGGGGTTATCTGTAAGCCAGGGATCGTAGATCCTGCAGGGTATATCGAGCGCGTGGAGCCTGCGCTGCAGTAGGCCGCCCACATTGCCGCAGCCGACGATACCGAAGCTGCGCGTGCGCCAGTCGATATCCAGCGCGGCGAGCGCGCAGAATACATATTCCACCACTGAATTGGCGTTGCAGCCCGGGGCGGCACTCCAGGCAATGCCCTGCGATTCCAGCCAGGGAATATCCAGGTGATCGGTACCGATCGTACAACTGCCGACAAAACGCACCGGAGTACCCTGCAGCAGCCTCTCATTGACTTCGGTGACGGAGCGCACCAGCAGCACATCGGCCGCGGCCAGTTGCGCCCGCGACAAATTGCGCCCGGGTACTCTGGTAATATTCCCCAGATCACCAAACCAGGTGTCCAGCCCCGGAATATTTTCGTCGGCAACGATATTGAGCGGCGGCTCTAACTTGCTGTCACTGTTCATTGGGATGCGGACTCCATGTGCGCGCGCTCTTGGTGGGCGTCATCGGTATAAGTGTGGCTATCGGGAGTAAGGCTGAGAGTACGGCGTATTTTGTTGGCGAGACCGCCAATGCCAAACTCCTCCGCCAATGCAACGGCAACCTCTGGCGCCACCGTTTTGCGGGCCAGGTCGCTAAAGTCGGCACTGAGGGGCACACTGTATTCCAGCCGCGCCAGCCGCAGCGCCATACGGATCTGGTCCGCATGGCTGGCAATTTTTTCCGCGATGCCTTTTGCCCCTCGCAGCTTAAGGTCCGCGATCTGATCCACATTGGCGATCAACGCTTCCACATCGGCAAACGCCGCCAGCAGTTTTGCCGCGGTCTTGGCGCCAATCCCGGGCACCCCGGGAATATCGTCGATAGTGTCGCCCACCAGCGCGAGATAATCGGCGATCTGCGCCGGCTCCACGCCAAACTTCTGGCGAATATGCTCCCGGTCCAGGGTCTGGTTTGCGGCAAAATCCCATAGACTGGCGGCGCCCCGGTCCAGCAGTTGCCCCAGGTCCTTATCCCGGGTGACGACCAACGGCGCGCGATTATTTGCCCCACACAATTGGGTCAGAGTCGCCAGGATATCGTCCGCTTCAAAGCGTTCACTGGCGAAGCTCGCGATTCCGAGCGTCTCTGCCATCTCCCGGCAGGCGGCCAGCTGATAGGCGAGCGCCTCATCCGGCAGTGCGCGGCTGCACTTGTAGTCTGGGTAGATCTCGTTGCGAAAGCAGTTGCCCAGGGATTCGTCGAAGGCGCAGGCGATATGGCTGGGATTGCGAGCGAGAAGGTCCAGCAGGAAATTGCTGAAACCATATACGGCCTCGGTACTGTATCCGGCGCGACTCTCCCAGTTCGGCGGCAGCGCAAAATAGTAGCGAAAGATATAGACCGACGCGTCGACCAGGTAGATCTCGCTCACCCGAGTTCCTCCAGCCTGAAGTGCTCCGGCAGCAAGGGATCAGGCTGTGCAAACGCGCCGGCGAGTGCGCGGGCAAACCGGTGCGCCCGTGGATTTACCCCCTCGCAGCAGTAACGCAGCACCTGCAGCCAGATATTGCGCTTGAACGCGTCGCTGGGGCCCAGACCGGCGTCGAGATTGTCGGCACTCACACGGAACTTGAGGCCGCAGGCGCGCGCGAAGATCCACTCCAGTGCCTGGGGTTTAACTTCCACCACTTCAAACTCCGCCTGCTGTGCGGTCGAGCGGCCGTCCGGTGCGTACCAGTAACCGTAATCGGGCAACGCGCGGCGCTCGGCCCCGGCGACACACCAGTGTGCGACTTCATGCAGGGCGCTGGCGGGGTAGTCGCGGGTGAACTCCACCTGGTGCCAGTGCGCGCCACTTTCAGACGCGGGACGGTAATAAGGTTCCGCGTGCCCCCCCACCAGGCGCGTATTAAGCCCCGTTGGCGAAGAAAAGCACTCATCAAACACTGTGACTATTCGTTCAGTCACAGTAAGTGCTGGCGCATGGCGCACACCGCCACCTGGCGTTGCCGGGTGGTACGGAACTTGCTGGTCTTGAATGTCTACCGGAGAAAGGTGTGACAACAGCGACTCCTGTGCCTGAACCTGTAACTGGCGCGGACTATAACAGCGAGCGTGAGGGGATCAAGGCCAGGCCCCAGGAGACAATTTGTCCGATTCAGTGACGATTCGGACAAACCCCGCCAACACTAGTGCTTACGCGAATAAAAAAGGAGGAAACTGCAGACAAAGATCCCGCTTCCGCTGGTTGTATTTCCGCGGATCAGAATATACCTTTGAACTCAGGGATACCGGAAACCAGCTGCCGCTCGGCACAATCTTTATGTGGCTTTGAGTGGTTGTTTTCGGTTGCGGTACCGGCTTCCCAGGGAGGCAAAAAGGCGCTCCCGGAGTCAGGATTCGGCGATTGGTCGCCCGGCCTTCGCTCGGTATCTCTACGCCGGTTGCGCTCCAATAAGTAGTACAAGACCTTCCCGCCCTACTACCGGCCCTGCAAGGAGGTGCACTATGACCGACCACCGCAACAGCAACGTGGTTGACCTCTTCACCGGCAAGCCTATCGAAACTTCAGAGAGTCGGCGGTTTATTCGCCTATCTCCGGAGCTGGATGGCTTGGAAATGCTCTACTCCAACAATTCCAGTGGAACTGATCTCTACAGCCTGAAAATCCTTTGCTGGGGCCTGCGTGCCAATGGCGAGGTGGTCGGGCTGGTTCCCTGGTTGAACTCCATCACGGCCTGCCCGGATATCCAGGACCCCCTGGACGGCCGGTTTGAAGGCTACTACGACCCGGGTATCGAGGAAATTTTCCACGAGCCCCCCATCCACAAGATCGTCGAGCTGGAGACTGCGGCGGAATACTTCGAGTTCGAAAGCAATCAGGCAGATGAGGTTGTGCAGGAGATCCCCGACACCATTGGTACCCACGCGGTATTTATGGACGCGGACCGGGAAAACCTGACCCTTTCCGAAGTCGTGAGCTGGCGGCTGTTCGCCAGCGGAGAGATCCACGGCATGCTGATTGATCACAGCAGTGTAGAGACAACGCCGGTTCTTCCCGGGGACGATTGCCTGTACTCGGCCCAGGAGTCGGAGTGTTTCCGGTACTTCTTCCAACACCACATCGCCAACAAGATCAAATCCGAGGACCCGGAGGCCCTCGCTGCGATCGCGGCGCTTGTCACATCGCCCTGAACACTTCCTTCAATTCCAGACAACACAAGGGCGACCAGTGGTCGCCCTTGTTGTTTATCCAACGTGGTTTATGGACATCGCCTCAGGATCAAAAAATCACTCTTCGGCCTTTTTAATCCAGTAAACAAATTCATCGTTCTCCTCCGCATGTTTCACCAGCTCGTAGCCGAGAAACTGGCAGAACTTGGGTATATCCCGCTGGGTGGAGGGGTCGGTGGCGAACATCTGCAAGACCTCACCCGCGGCGACCTTGCGCACAGCAGAGTGGAGCATCATGACGGGTTCCGGGCACAGCAGGCCGCGGGCATCTAGGGTGTGATCTGATTTCATGGAGCTATTGTCGGAGATTTGACCGGAAGCGTCACCCTCTAAGAATGACCGGGTATCGCACCTGGCAGCTTAGTGTCCCGCCGAAACAGCACACATAAACGCCGCCGCCTGCTCCGCCGCCGTTTGCCAGTGTTGCTGCTGGGTAAAACCACTGGATTTGCGCGGCTTGAAATCATGATCGCCATCTTCCAGCCACAAAAGCTTGATCCCAGAAGATAGCTCATAGCCTTCCACTTCCGCCCGATCCCCCAGCTTGTCGCGGGTACCCTGCACAATCAGCGTGGGGCTATCCATATGTTCAAGATGCCCTGTACGCAGACTCTCAGGTTTGCCCGGCGGATGAAATGGATAGCCCAGACAAACGGCCCCCGCCACCTTCCCCGCCCGAACATTCTCCGCGACCAGCATACTCGCCACCCGGCCGCCCATGGACTTGCCGCCAACGAACAACCGCGCCTCAGGAAATACCTCGCCCGCGCGATCAATCTGCGCCTGAAACGCCTCCAGCAGCACATCCATCTTGTTCGGAGGCCTGCGTTTGCCGGTTTCCCTCCGTTCCGCCATATACGGAAACTCGAACCGGATCACCCCCACACCCCGCTCCGCCAGCATCCCCGCCAGTGCCTGCATAAAATCACTATCCATCGGCGCGCCCGCCCCGTGGGCAAACAGAAACCAGCCCTTGGGCGTACCTTGCGGCCGATCCACCAGCCAACCGTCCACTTCAGCCATCAGTAATCGACATCCTTGGGAATATCTTCCGCGAGAACCAGATTCACCGATTCCTCTCCCGGCTCAAACCAGATAACCACGGTTTTGTTTTCCAGTTGACGGCGAAGATTGGCCACCTTACGTTCAAGGCTCACCTCCTGCTCACCGTAGTCGGTGCCATCGCGGGTGGCGTATTCCTCCAAAAGGTTTTGCAGGGTTTCGGGGTCGAGTTGTCTATGGGGAATTATCATTCACTCTCCACTACGCACATATAGCGGGCGCTTACGCAGTACTTAACTTGAATTGAAGGACA
>NZ_DATCMV010000096.1:0-8285 GCF_036563125.1 Microbulbifer sp. | reverse complement strand
GTCTGGCGCGGCAACAAACCATCTTCGGCATCCTTGGGATTGACGGTGCTCTGCTGGGTACAGCCGGCCAGCAGCGCCAGGGAAAGAAGCAGCGGGGACAGCAATTTGTGTTTGATTGTCTGCATGGTGACCTCACTTCCTGTTACTGGGTGTTGTACAAGCGGTCGGCGCTCTATCGTCCACCGCTGTCCGAATCTGCTACCACACCAACGCGGATTCCGGTGCCATTCTAAAGTAAAGAACAGGCTGCGGAGTCACGAAAGTCGGGGATCGGTCGAGAATGGGCTACCGACCGTATTTGGTAGGCGGCGCGGTATCAGGTATCAGTAGCCGGAGGATGCCAGATCGACACTGTATTCGGCGATGGCGACCCGCTCGACGCCGGTCTCATAGCTTCCGTCGTCATACAGCTCGAACCAACGGTAGCCGGGCATTTCGCTGTCTACCGCAAAGGGTCCACTGCCGGGGGTGAATTGCACCGAGGTGGAGGGGGTGGCATGCAGGCCCGCGGGGCCGAGGCGGCTGTCGAACTGCTGGTGCACATGCCCCCAACACACAGCGCGGACATTGTCCGAGCGCTGGATCAGGCCCACAAAGGACTCTCGCCCCTCTTTCAGCATATGACCGTCAATCCAGTGGCTGCCAACGGGGACCGGCTGATGGTGCATCATCAGCATGATCGGATGCTGCCGGTGTGCGTCGATCAGTTTTTCAATGCGCGCCAGTTCCGCCGCACTGAAACCACCAGAAATCTGCCCAGGCACGCTGGTATCCAGCAGCAACAGGCGCCAGTTGCCGAGAGCGATCACTTCCGGGCGCCGTTTCGGCGCAATCTCATCCATGCGCTGAGGATTGTCGTGGTTACCCGGCAGCCAGTACCAAGGGCTGGCAGCGCCCCGCATCTTGTGCAGGAAGCGGCGGTAGGCTGCCTCCGAGCCGTTGGCGGAAACGTCACCGGTCACCACCATTAGTTCTGGCCGGACGGGATTCGCAGCAATAGTGCGGAGAACTTCCTCCAGGGTGTGGCCGGTGTCCAGGCCCAACAACTGGTAATCCGGCCGGCCACCAATATGGGGGTCGGTTATCTGGATCAGCCGGTTTGCCGGTTGTACTGCCTCGATCTTCACTTTCTCACCTTGCCGAAACATCCGTGTCATCTGTGCGATGCCCGGCGTGCACTCAGCGGCGCCGGTCACCAAAGGTGAGATCGACGTCGGCGCGACCATTTGCCAGGCAGTGGGCCAACCATTCGCTCAGATAGCGATTAACCTGTTGGCGTTCATCTTCTTTGTGCATTGCCGGGTTGGGGTAACTGAAGTTCAGCCCATCCCCCCCTACCGGCCCCTGACCGTCTACCGCCACCACTTCTGCCATGCGCGCATCGTGGTACATGCGCACGGTGATGGGCGGCGGCCGCAGCCAGTTTTTATCCTTTCCGAACTTAACCTTTGCCGCGGTATCCGCCGAGGCCTGCAGGCAGACCTCGGTGGTGTAGCGGCTGCGCTCGAGTACTGCGACTTCCAGCGTGCCTCCGGGCACCTGGTAGCGCCAGCTGTGATTGCTCTCGAACTCCGGCATCAGTTTGCACAGGCGCAGGTAATTGGCGTCACAATCTGCGTGATAATTCGGCAAGTCGACGCGGTAGCGCTCTCGCAAACCGGCTCTCGCTCCCGTATCCACACCCTTGCGGGCCTTAACCGCCAAACTGTTGCGGCCTGTGCCAGCCGGTACCGACATTATCGACACTCCTGTTAAGTACGCGCCGTGATTGATCTCTCAAATTGCCCGCCATTCGCCGCATTCGCGGCAGCAACTGGCGAATTGTAGGGCCCGGCGGGTCACTTGACGCAAATTTCCCCTTAGTAAATGTAGGGGAATATTACCCACCCAGGCGCTCTCGATTCAGCTGCAACCACTGCAGGCTGATGATACTGGCCGCGTTGTCGATGGCGGCATCGCCACGGTTGACCGCATCCAGCAGCGCCTGCAGGGGGAACACCCGCAGGCGGATATCCTCGTGCTCGTCGGCGAGGCCAAAGTAGCCTTCAATACCCCGCAGGTCGGCACAGCCGCAGAACAGGTGCATGCGCTCGCAGGTGCCGCCAGGGCTCGGCAGATAGCTGCGGATGAAGTGCAGATCCTGCACCTCGAGTCCCGCCTCTTCCTGCAGTTCGCGGCGGGCGACATCCTCAAGGGATTCCCCCTCCTCCACCATGCCCGCGACCACTTCCAGACACCAGGGGCCACCCTCGCGCTCCAGCGCACCGATGCGGAACTGCTCGGTCAAGGCGACCAGTTGATGCTGGGGGTCATACAGCAGCACCCCCACCGCATTGCCACGCACGAATAGCTCGCGCTCCATCTCTCCGCCCCAGCCACCGCGATAGAGGCGGTGACGCAGGCGCAGCTTGTGCATTTTGAAGAAGCCGTCGTACACGGTTTTACGGGAAATGATATCCACCGCACCGCGGGTAAACGGCGGTTTCAAATCCATTTTGTCGTTCATGGAATTCCTTGTCGAAACAGATCCACGCCCGACTTAGTCGTAGCCGACGTCGTTATATGGGGGGAAGCGCGCAAGGATCATGCCCGCTTCTTCCCGCAGGCGGAACATCTGCTGTTCAGGGGAATCGTGGCGCGCCGCGGTGGACGGCATGCTGCCCCGCCACAGCGGCGCTTCATCCGGTGACAGCACATCGACGATCAGGGTGGACTCACGGTACTCGTGCACCCGCAGCGGCGCGCGCCAGCCAAACCCGAAGTAGCGGTAGCCGCCATAGATGCTGAAAGGGTCTTGGTACACTGCCACCTTGTCGGCGCTCAACAGCTGCACCCGCACCAGGAAATCCGCCTCTTCGCGGCTTGCCGCCGGGCTGTAACTGCCGCGAAGCATTTCATCTACCGCCTGGTTGGCACGCTTGCTTTCAAACGGGGAAACTGGGCCGTTGGCCAGGGTATCCAGCAGGTAGTAGCTGCGGAGGTTGGCGAATTTGAAGCCCGGATCGTAATCGACCGCTACCGGGTTGGGGGCGGCACAACCGCCGAGGCCTGCGATCAGCAGCAGGCCGAGGGTGGCCACGGAAAAAAGTTTGCGCAGTGAAGCCATATGTTCTCCCGCTATTGCGTTGCGAGGACGGCGTCCCTGCCGATCCGTTATTGGAAAGTCCGTTATTGGAAGTATTCTCGGGCCAACTGTATCAGGCTGCCGGCGGCAAGTCCCTGAGCAGTTCGCCAACGGCATTGTTCAAGATGCGCTGGCGCTCGTTTTTGTCTTCCGGCCGAACCATCAACTTGGTGGCGCTGCCACCCCAAATGGGCATGCCGTGCTGAGGGCCGATACCCACCGACAGGGTCACCCGCGGCGCGCCGGTGCGGGCGGGCAGTTCCACCACCCCGCGCTGGGCATTGCTGTCGAACTGGGCGTCCCAGCTTTCGTCTTTGGGATCGCCTGCGAACTCCTCCTCGACAATGGCGATCTGGTAATCCACCACCATCTGCGCGTTGTCGGCCCCCTGTACCTGGCGATATCCGCGCGCCAACATCAGCGCTCCCACCACCTGGCGCAGCTCGGCATCCAGCTCCACCAGTTGCGCGGGCGCGCCGGATTCCCCACTCAGGGCCTCGGTGCCCCAGGCATAGGTCTGGAAGCTGACCGGCGCGCTGCGCGATTCGATGCGGTCTATCTGTGTCGGGGTGCCACAGCCCGCGAGTCCGAGGGACAAAACAAATCCTGTCAGCAGGCTGGTGACTTTCAGGCCCTTGCTTGCATTGCGCATCCGTTGTTCCTTCTTGAATGTTCTTGGGTGAATCATCTTGAACTTGCGTGGGATCTCGCGGGCGAGATCCGCAACTTATTTGAAGTTTTCTTCCGCTGTCGGGTACAGCTCGATTTTCGGGCTCCACAGCAGCCACTCGTTTTCCGGCTTGCCGTAGAGCGGATAGTGGCTGCCGGATTCCACCTCAAGCCCCATTTCCGGATTGTTCGGCGTGGCGAAGGCGATGCCGCCAGCGAGCAGTGCCTGGGCGGACTCGGTGTGCACATCGAGACCGGTCATCACCCCGAAATTGACTTCCATTCCGCTGGCATTCCAGAACCTGGAGCGCTCCCGCACCAGGGTGCGGTACTGCGGTTCAATATAAACATAGATGTAAACCCGGTCCGCCAGTTCCCCCAGCTGGTAGCCGGTCACCTGGCCGACCTGCACCTGGCGGTAATAGACCGGGCTGCCACGCTTCAGGGAACCGCGGCGCGGCGCGTCCAGAATCAGCGCCAGCCCCGGCATCATCATGGTGTCCGCCAGATCCGGTTCCGGTTTCGCGGCGAGGGCAACGAACTCCGTCTGCGGCTCGCCGCCCACACCCGGTTCCAGCTCGAGGAAAGGCCCTGTCACCAGGGTATCCAGATGATCGACTCCACCGAGGCCGATTTTCGCACCCACCACCCACATGCGGGTGCCGTTGCGGGCGAAGCGCTCGGCGCGCCGGTATAGCCGCGCCCTTGCGCGCACGCCGTCGAGGTCGAGGTTGAGGCGCATGGCGGTGATCTCGCCGACCTGGATACCGCGATAACGCAGCGGTGCACCCACTTTCAGCCCCTCGTCGCCGGTGAGGTCGATGTAGATATTGATCCCCTCTTCCATGGCGTCGTCGCGGCTGGCATACAACTGGAAGCTGTCACCGCTCATGGCCTGGCCGGCGCTCTTGCTGTCGTGGGGACCGCTGCCGAAGGCGATACCGCCGCGCACCATCGACAACAGGGAATCGGTTTCCACCTCGATTCCCTTCAGGCTGGCGCTGGCGCGCAGGCCGCTCACATTCCAGAAGCGACTCTCGTTGTTCACCAGATAGGCGTAAGGCGGGTCGATGACCACATATACCTCGACCCCGGAGCCATCCTCCTTCAATGCCATGCCCTGTACCCGCCCCACTTCCATTTGCCGGTAGTAGACCGAGGCGCCGCGCTGCAATGATCCTGTATTGCGCGCGGTGAGCGTCAGGTGCAGACCCGGTACCCGCGGGTCTCGCGGCGGCGGCGCCGAATGGGCGTCGAACTCCCGCACCGAGCGCTGGCCGCGACGCAAGTCTACTTCTATGCGGTTGCCCTTGAGCAGGTCGTTGACCCCGGACGTAAAATCCAGCGTCGGCGGCGCCAGCCAGAATTGGGTGTTTTCGCTCAGCAGGTCGTCGGTGATGGGGTCCATCAACACCCTCACTTCCATGCCATTGATATTCTTGTTGGCCTTGACGCCGCTCACCTGCCCCACCTTGATCCCCTGGTAAATCACCTGGGTGGAACCCTCGGCGAGACTGACCCCGCGATCAAAATTGAGCGTGATCGGAATGCCCGCGTCCGCATCCGCAAAACTTTTGTAGAGTTTGAATTCGTTGCCATCCACGGCCAGCGGCGAGTGCTGCTGCGCATCCGGTGTATAGAAACTGACCCCGCCGGCAATGAGCGAGGCGAGGGACTCGACTTCCACATTAACCCCGCTGATGCTCCCCTGGATCGACACCCCGGAGGTGTTCCAGAAGCGGCTGCCGCGGTGCACCAGATCCGCGTATTCGCGGCGGATGAACAGGTTGATGTCCACCTCACTGGCATCTTCCGCGAGGTGATAACTCTCCACCTGTCCCACTTCCAGCTGGCGGTAATACACCGGTGAACCCCGGTTGAGGGAGGCGAGACGCGGGGATTTGAGGGTGATACGCAGCCCGTCGCCGCGCACATAAGCCGGTGGCTCCGCCACCGCAACGAAGTGCCTCTGCGCCGGGCCAGCGCCCGGTTCCACCGCGATATAGTTGCCGGACACCAGTGTCTCCAGCCCGCGCACTCCAGTGAGCGACACTTCGGGTTTGACCACCCAGAACTTGCTGCCCTTGGTGAGCAGATAGCCGGCGCTGCGATTGAAGGTGACTTCTGCCAGCACGCCGTCCTGGCCATTCAATTCCCTGGCGCTCTGCACCAGACGGAAATCGTTCACCACACCAATTTCCACCCCGGAGTACTTGACCGCGGTCTTGCCCTTCACCAGGCCGTCGCCGCTGGAAAACAGGATGGTGACGCGAATATCCCCCTGGGTGAAATCCTTGTACAGCAACCACACCGCGATCAGCGCCGCGATCAATGGCAGCAGCCAAACCAGCGAAAGCCCGCGACTGCGGCGCGCAATGCCTTCAGGCTGGGCGTCGTGTCCAAACGGCGCGTCGCTCATGCGCGCTCCCCGCTCTGGTCTTGATGACTCTGGCTAATGTTCTCAGCTTCGACTGCCGACATTTTTTCTTCGTAAATATCCCATATCAAACGTGGATCGAACGCGCGCACCGCAAACATGGTGACCACCACCACCGTAGCAAACGCGGTGCTGCCAGCGCCGGCGGCCACTTCGGCAATGGCACCCATATCCACCAGTGCCACCAGAATGGAAATCATGAACAGATCCAACAGTGACCAACGGCCAATGGCGTTCACCACTCGGTAGATCCGCATCGCTTGGCGCGGCGCAACGTTGAGCCGCAACTGCACGATGAGGCACAGGATCACCAACCCCACCAGCTTCATTACCGGCACCGCGACACTCGCCACAAATACAATCAGGGCAATGCCCCAAAGGCCGTTGTGGTAGAGCTCCAGTGTGCCGCCGATGATGGTACTCGGATCACCGGAACCCAGGTAGATCACTGTCATCACCGGCAGGATATTCGCAGGAATCAATAACAGGGCCCCGGTTATAGTGAGCGCCCAGGTCAGCATGATGCTGCCGTCCACCCGCGCGTGCATACGCGCGCCGCAGCGGGGGCAGAGACAGGTGCGGGTCTCGCGAGGCACCGTCACCAGCTGGCGACAACCGAGGCAGGTCCAGAACCCATGAGACAAGGCGCGGGCCGGTCGGTTCATTGCGCCGCCTCCGGATCCTTTTTGCTGCCCGCAGTGGCGGCGCGGCGGGCGAGCCTCGCCCACACGGTTTCCGCGTCAAACGATACGGTAGCGGCACTCGATACCACCATCATCGCCACAAAGCAGTAGAGCCCCGGCTCCACCGACATCTTGCCCAGATCCGACATTTTCACCAGCGCTACCAGAATCCCCAGCAGGTACACATCCAGCATGCCCCACTCCTGCAGGTGGAGATACCAGCGCAGCGCCCGCGCCACCGGCTTTGCCAGCGATGCCCAAGCGCTGCCCCAGCTGATAAATGCGAGCAACAGAAACTTTCCCAGCGGTGCCAGCACACTGCAGAACAGCACCAGCGAGGCAAGCCACAGGTATCCGGCGGCAAACAGCGCCTGCACGCCATTCAGCAAGGTGTTTTCAGCACCGAAGGAAAACAGCGAGAACTCCAGCAGTGGCAGGGTGGCGGATGGGATAAACAGCAACAGGCCGCTGAGGCTCAATGCCGCGGTGTGGGCGACACTGCGCTCCATATTGCGGTGCAGGGTGGCGCCACAGCGCGGGCACATAAGGCGTTGGCCTACCGGCGCGTGGTCGCGGGTGAGCAGCAGGTCGCACTGGTGACAGGCGCGCTTCCAGGGGCGCGATGCCCCCGGCTGGATGTGCGCTGAGTCTTGCCCGGAATCCTGCCCCATTTCCCGCCGATGCCCTGCTCGTGTGAAGATTTCATCCCGGTTGCACCCGGGCTGCATCCGCCAGCGGTCGATGCCGCGTCTCAAAGGTCGGGAAACGCCCAGGCGAGCCGGTCAGTGGTTAAATTTTGTTACTGGACGCACATTCGCGTCAGCTTAACGAAGATATACCAATTTGCCCCGACCGTCGCCTCGACGCTCCTGCGGCCTGAAGGTACACTCTTGCGACCGCAGGCCCGGACTCCGTCATAAGTCGATGTACTCAACGGAAAAACAACATTGCCCCGGGCCAAGCCAGCGACGCCTTCAGAGCACATTACAGACTGGCTCCACTCCTTAACAAAAGGAAAGCGGGGTTTACAGGAAAGCCGGGGGCAAAGCACCCCTTGAGCCCGGGGCAGGATCTATCGCTACCGGAAACTTGAAGACCGCAGCTGTCACAGGAAATCAACAGTAATGACAAGAAGTGCAAAAGGGCGCCTCGCTCACCAATTTGGCCGCCCGTTCAAATCCATGCTCGCCGCCGCTGTCATCGGCCTGGGTACCGGTCTCGGCGCGGTACAGGCCCAGGCGGACACCCTGTGGGAAATTTACCTGCAGGCCCTCGACAACGACCCGCAGCTGGCCGCTGACCGCGCCGCCTACCGCGCCGGCCTCGAGGCCAAGAATCTCGGTCGCTCTGCGCTGCTGCCGCAGGTCAATGC
>NZ_DATCMV010000088.1:0-31525 GCF_036563125.1 Microbulbifer sp. | reverse complement strand
TCGAATTTTTAAACAACTCAGCGTGACGCTCGGTCATCACTGGGGACGCGTATTCTACACATCCAATCTGCTGAAGCAAGTGCTTTTTCGCAGACTTTTTCCGCTTCGAAACCCTTACAAATCAAGGTCTTTCGAAGCGCTAACCACCTCTCGGCGATCTCGAGAAGGGCGCGCATTATATCGAGCCATTCTCACTTGGCAAGCTGTTTTTTGACTTTCGTTCACCAGGGGAAACCCCTTGAAAATCAACAACCTATCTTGCCGATCTCGCCACCTCTGCAGCGGCGAGGGCGCGAACTATACGAATCCACCCTCCGCCCTGCAAGCACTTTTATGACAAAACTGTAAAAAAGAATTTTCAAACTCAGATTAGAACAAAAAACGATCAGACGGCACGATAAAAGAGGTGATATTTCTTCTTGCCCAAGCGGACGACAAAGAAGCGACCGTGCAGCGCCTTGCCTGCCGCAAACACCTCCGCAGGAGCACCATTGCTATCCATGCCGACGCCTTCTCCATTCACCAGAACCGCATTGCGGCCAAGTGCATCCTTTACCTGCTTTCCGGATGGGGCCATACCGGCGTCCACGAGCAGCTGAATCAGACTTTGCTCCTCAGCAAATTCAGCGGGCAGCTCGGAGCTGGGCAGACCGTCCAAGCGCAGCTGTTCGAGATCGCTCTCTGAAAGCTCTTCAATACTCCCGGAGAAGAGAGCCTGGGAAATCCGTTCGGCAGCAAGCAACCCTTCTTCACCGTGTACCAGACGGGTAACTTCTTTTGCCAGAATGCCCTGGGCTTCCGGACGCCCCTGCCTCTCCGCATCCGCCTTTTCGATTTCCTCGATGGCATCCACGCTGAGGAAGGTGAAGTAGCGCAGGAATTTATACACGTCCGCATCGGCCGTATTCAGCCAGAACTGATAGAAGGCATAAGGGGACGTGCGCTGCGGGTCGAGCCAGATGGTGCCGCTTTCGGTCTTGCCGAATTTGGTGCCATCCGCCTTGGTCACCAAAGGCAGGGTGAGGCCAAACACCTTACCGCGATGCTGACGGCGGGTGAGATCCACGCCACCGGTGATATTGCCCCACTGGTCGGAGCCACCAATCTGCAAGGTGCATTGGTGACGCTTGTACAGCTCGGAGAAGTCCATGGACTGCAGCAGGATGTAGGCGAACTCGGTAAAGGAGATCCCCTCACCTTCCCGCTGGATCCGCTGCTTGACGGACTCTTTGTTCACCATATTGTTGACGGAGAAGTGCTTACCGACGTCCCGCAGGAAGTCCAACACGTTAAGATCCTGCGTCCAGTCCAGGTTGTTGACCACCAGTGCACTGTTGTCGCCGCTGTCGAAGTCGACAAACGCGCTCACCTGGCGCTTGATTTTCTCCACCCAACTGGACACCACTTCCGGGGTATTCAGCGAGCGCTCCTGCGCTTTGAAGGAAGGGTCGCCAATTAGGCCGGTTGCGCCGCCAACCAGTGCGATCGGCTTATGACCTGCCGCCTGAAACCTCTTGAGCGTCAACAGGGGGACTAGACTCCCTATGTGCAGGGAATCCGCAGTGGGATCAAAACCGCAATAGAGGGTGCGACTCTCCTCAGCGAGATGCTGTTCCAGTTCGCCGTCACCGGTGGCCTGATTGACCAGCCCGCGGCGTGTGAGATCTTCCAGCAGTGTCGCGTCCACTCCGGCCATTGTGTCCCCTTGCGGTAAGTTCGTATGTACTCAAAGCCCCGGCAAACGGTGCCGGCGGCGAAAAATTGGGCTGCAAATGTACCGAATCCTGCGGCAAATACAAGCGCAGCCGGGCTCTGGAGAGCAATCACCACTCGCCGACACTGGTGATTAAAAACACCAGCGAGACAGAGGAACCGAATCATGGAAAGACAGGTCAATTACCCCGTGAACCGCGGCGGGAATTTTGTTATAAAGCCTCCTTTGTGTTCGTTTTTTAGGCATTACCGCCGGGACCAGATAACAATGACCGACAGCGCTACCAACGTATAAAGCCATGCAAAATCACCGCAAAAATCCACGCCTGCTGGGCGCCCTGGGCAAAAACTTCCCGCGAACCCATGCGCTGGCCGCCGGTGCCGCGAGCTTCGCACTGGCGTTGGCCCTGTTCATCTCTCCTCCGGAAGTCGAGGCCAAGCGCACCGCGCTGGAGGTCTCCCTCAGCCTGCCGGAAGAGGTGACCATTGCACCTGCGCCAGCCGCGCCGCAGAGCAGTGCGCCACAAAGCGTGATGGAGGGGCTGCGCATCGTGCAGGAAACCGTACGCAATGGAGACACCCTTTCCGACCTGTTCCAACGTGCGGGCCTCAGCAATGCGGAGATGTACCAGCTCCTGTCCAGTGGCAAGGAGGCCAAGCAACTGGCCAAGTTGGTGCCCGGTGAGGAAGTCACGTTTCAGATCGACGGCAACGGCAGCCTGCAAAGTCTCGAGCTGCACCGCGACCGCCTGAGCAAGGTTGAATTCAGTCGCGACAGCTCCGACCAATACAAATACGCGCTGCACCAGCGCGAGGCCGAGCGCTATACCGCGTTCCGGCAGGGAGACATCGAGAGCTCCCTGTTCGTCGACGGCAGCAAGGCGGGTCTCAGCAACAACCTGATCATGGAAATGGCCGACATCTTCGGCTCGGATATCGACTTCGCACTGGACATCCGCAAGGGCGACAGCTTCAGCGTCGTGTTTGATGAGGAGTTCCTCGATGGCGAGAAGATCGGCAACGGGTCCATCCAGGCAGTGACCTTCACCAACCAGGGCAAGACCTTCAGCGCGGTGCGCTACACCGACAGTAACGGCGATACCAATTACTACACTCCGGAAGGCAAGAGCATGCGCAAGGCCTTCATCCGCACCCCGGTGGATATCGGTCGTATCAGCTCACACTTTAACCCGCGCCGTCTGCACCCTATCTTCAAAACCACCCGCCCGCACAACGGCACGGATTACGCCGCCCCTACGGGAACCCCGGTATATTCGGCCGGTGACGGCAAGGTCATCAAATCCGGCTACAGCAAGTCCAACGGTAACTATGTCTTCGTGCAGCACGGGGAGCGCTACGTCACCCGCTATCTGCACCTGCACAAGCGCAGCGTAAAACAGGGCCAGCGGGTCAAACAGCGCCAGGCCATTGGCACAGTGGGCTCCACCGGCTACGCGACCGGCCCGCACCTGCACTACGAGTTCCTGGTAGACGGCCATCATCGCAATCCGGCCACCATTGTGCGCCAGCTGCCGAAGGCAAAGGCCATAGCTTCGTCAGAAATGGCCCGCTTCCAGGCCCAGACCCAGCCGCTGATGGCGCAGCTCGAGCGTTATGAGCAGCCGGCACTGGCCAAAAACGAAGACAGCGAGAACAAAGACAAGAAGGACTCCGTAAACTGAATGACGGATCTCTATATCGGTCTGATGTCCGGCACCAGCATCGACTCCATCGATGCGGTGCTGGTGGAGTTTTCCGAAACTGAAGGCACCTTGCAGTGCCAGACTCGCGCTGCACTCGGGCACCCCATCACCACGGAGATGCGCGAGGCAATCCTCGCGCTGTGCGCCCCCGGACCCTCGGAACTGGACAGAGCCGGGCAGCTGGACCGCTTGCTGGGTCAGGAATTTGCCGCCGCCGCGCTCGCGGTACTGCGGGAAGCGGGAATAAAACCCGCCGCTATTACCGCCATCGGCAGCCACGGCCAGACCGTGCGCCATCGCCCTCCGGGCAGCGTATCCACGCCCTTCTCCCTGCAACTTGGCGACCCCAATACCATTGCCGCATTGACCGGTATTACCACCGTGGCCGATTTCCGCCGCCGGGATATGGCGCTCGGAGGTCAGGGGGCGCCGCTGATGCCCGCTTTCCACAACGCGGTGTTCCGCACAGATCGGGACCGGGCGGTGGTGAATATCGGCGGCATGTCAAACATCACCGAACTCGCCGCCGATGGAGCGGTGCGCGGTTATGACACCGGTCCCGGCAATGCCCTGCTGGATTACTGGGTCAAACTGCACCGGGGGCAACCCTATGATGCCGATGGCGCTTGGGCGGCCAGCGGCAGCGTGCACCCGGAGCTGCTCAACCGCTTGCTGGCTGATCCCTTTTTTGCCGCACCGGCGCCGAAAAGTACCGGCCGCGAGGCGTTCAACCCAAATTGGCTGGAGCTGGCCTGCGCCGGTTTGGAACTGGCCCCTGCCGATGTCCAGGCCACCCTGGCGGAAGTTACCGCGGCCTCCATCGTCAACGGGGTACACGAATTCGCCAGCGGGGGGGAATTGCTGGTGTGCGGCGGCGGTGCCCGCAACCGGGATCTGATGAATCGTCTACGCCGGCGGCTACCCACTTGGTCTGTGGCGGCCACAGATCAATACGGCATCGACGCTGACTGGGTGGAAGGTGCTGGTTTTGCCTGGCTGGCGCGCCAGACCATGATGGGACTCAGTGGTAATTGCCCGGCGGTCACCGGTGCGAAAAGGGAAACCATACTCGGGGGAATATTTCCCGCCTGAGACCGGTCTTCGCAGTCACGCAGTAGCGAATTTAGATAAGTGCGGAAATAAGACTGCGCCTGGAACTGGGGTTTCCAGGCGTCTTGGAACCGACCGGGCAGATCTCAGATGGAGAAGGATGATCCGCAGCCGCAGGTAGAAGATGCGTTGGGGTTCTGTACCACAAACCGGGAACCGGACAGCCCCTCTTCATAGTCCACACTGGCACCCACCAGATATGGATAACTCATGGCATCAACCAATACCTGGATGCCATCTTTCTCGATCACGGCGTCATCTTCCGCGACCAGCTCGTCGAAGGTAAAGCCGTACTGGAAGCCGGAACAGCCGCCACCGGTCACAAATACCCGCAGCTTCAGATCCGGATTGCCCTCTTCTTCCAGCAATCCCTTGACCTTGGAAACGGCCTTTTCGGTCACCTGAACCGGGTCGGGAGAAAAGGAAACAGCTTCAGACATAGATAACTCTCGAAACAGATTCACAGCCCCAGCCACAGGCAGGGGCTGTCCACCACAGAAGATGGTGGCGCGGGCGCATTATGGGTAAAACCCAGCAAACGGGTCAAGTATTGCCAATCTTGCCGGGTTTCACCAATGGCCGCGGCAATTACTCCGCTTCGGCGCTCACTTCAGAGGAGTAGCCCAGCATACGCGGCTCACCAGCAGTGTCGACTTCCACATTGGAAACCAGGGAGCCGTTCACCTGGGCGCCCTTGACCATCTCGATCAGCTTGTAGTGCACGTTGCCTTCTACGATCGCCTTGGAAGCCAGTTCCAGGTGGCCACTGGCATGGACGTCGCCTTTCACATTGCCGTTGACCACGACATTCGGAACCCGGATCTCACCCTCGATAATGCCGCCGTCGACGATCTGCAGGCGTGCTTCGCTATCGCTGTGGGCGCAGACATTGCCGTTGACCCGACCTTCGATCACCAGATTGCCGCGGAAGTGCAGGTCACCGGTCACTTCTGTGTGACGGGCGATCAGGGTCGTGTTATTGCCACCGGTGTTTGCCATAGTTTTCTCTTTCTTTTTCAACATGATTCAACCAAAACCTCATGAATGGAGCGGAGCCTGGTAACTCCAATGACGCACACCTGCGCCTTTCGGCTTCAACAGATCAACTCTGCTGCACCAGCCAGCCGTAGCGCTGGTCAATATTGAAACCGTTGCGCTTGCTGGATTTGAGCGACAGCTCCACACCTTCCGGCACAAAGCCCTCCGGCAACTGCAGCTCTCCCTCGATATTCTGGAAATATTTGAAACGCAGGGGGATGGACTTGCTCTCCACCTGCGGCGACAGGTCCGCCAGCGCATAGCGACGCGACTCGCCAGCTACCTGACCGACCACGGTGAACTGAACCTCGCCGGTCACCACCTCGTGGCTGGCCGCGGACTGCTGTACCAGCAACTTGTATTGATAGCGGCCATCGCCAGCTTCGGAAATACTGAAGCGGCCGATGGATACGCCATCGCTGCCCTCGGACGGCGCCATGATACCGCGGTAGAAGGAGATTTCCTGGCGCAGCTCGGCGATCTGGTTTTCCTTCGCCACCAGCTCCCCGCGCACGGATTCACTGGCCTGTTCACCGATGGCGACGGACTGCTCGGCGGTGGCAGCACGCACCCGCAGGGCCTCAATCTCGGCACGCAGGCGCTCCACCTCATCCAGGGTTCTGGCGTGGGCTCGCGATTTCTCATCCAGATTCTTACTCAGCTGGTACTGTCCCGCAAAGAAAGCACCGGCACTGGTGGAGAGCACCAGCAGGGTCACCCCCAGTACAGAGAAAACGCCATGAATGATGGGCCTGTGGGGCACCACCTTCATACGATACTGTTTGCTGCCTTTAACTTTGCGCGTCATGGGTCTGGATAGTATTGCCTGCGTGTCGTGTATTTTGCTGTTGTGTGGCTGCCCCGATTCTAAGGCAGCAATGCCGGGCTCTCTAGCCCCTGGTTCTCATTTAGACCAAACATGATGTTCATATTCTGGATCGCCTGCGCAGAAGCGCCCTTGGCTAGGTTGTCGATGACCGACAAGACCACCACAGTATCCCGCCCCTGGGGTCTGACTACCGCCAACCGGCACATATTGGTACCGCGCACACTGCGGGTCTGCGGGTGGCTGCCCGCGGGCATCACATCCACGAAGGGCTCATCCCGATAGCGCTGCTCGAACAGCTGCTGCAGAGACTCCTGCGCGGATTCGGCCACCGCGGGATTTTTAAGCTTCGCATACAGAGTGGCGTGGATTCCGCGCACCATCGGCAGCAGGTGCGGCACGAAGGTCAGCGCCACCGGACCACCGGCGGCGCGACTGAGCCCCTGCTCGATTTCCGGCAAATGGCGGTGGCCTGCGGCGCCGTAGGCGCGGAAGCTGTCGTTATTCTCCGCAAACAACAGATCGGTCTTGCCCTGGCGCCCGGCGCCGCTGGCGCCGCTGGCCGCATTGGCGATCAACCCGCTGGTCTCAATCAGCCCTGCCTCCAGCAGCGGCAGGAAACCGAGCTGGATAGAGGTCGGATAACAACCGGGACACGCAATCAGTTGCGCACTGGCAATCTGCGCGCGGTTCACTTCCGGCAATCCGTACACTGCCTGCGCGGCGAGTTCCGGGCAGGCGTGCTGCTGGCCATACCATTTTTCCCAGGCGGGAATGTCCTGCAGACGGAAGTCTGCCGACAGGTCGATCACCCGCACACCCCGCGCCACCAGCTCCGGCACCTGGGCCTGCGCGACGCCGTGGGGGGTGGCGAAGAACACCACATCGCACTGGGCCAGTTCATCCACTTCCGGCGCAGTGAATTTCAGATCGTAGTGACCACGCAGGCTGGGAAACAGTTCCGCCACCGGCGTGCCGGCTTCCGCGCGGGAAGTAATCGCAGTGACCTCCACCCCGGAATGGCCGGACAACAGGCGCAACAATTCCACGCCGGTATAGCCAGTTCCACCTACGATTGCCGCTTTGATGACGCTCACTTTTGTTCCTCGCTGATCACTGTCCCTGCGGGGTCGACACCGACGCCTGTTGGCGGACGGCTGCCCCTGTATACTGAGCCGTGCACTCTACCATAAGCCGACCATTCAATAGCCAATCACCAGTAAGGATACGCCGTGCGGCGCCGCAAGCAGCCAGACTCATCCTCGCCCTTCCAGACCCAGCGATCCCGCCGCCATGCTCGCTGGCTGGAACGATTGCAGTTACAGCTGTCGTCGCAGCAGGCGCTTTCCCTGCTGGTACTGCTGGCACTGGTTATCGGCATCTGCGCGGGACTGGTGGTGATCGGATTTCGCCAGCTGAGCGAAGGCCCGGCGATCCTTTTTCTCCCGAAACTCGACGATTTTGAATCCCTGCCCAGCAGCTGGCGCTTCGGCCTGCCGGTGGCAGGTGCCCTGGTGCTGGGGTTGCTATTCCACTGGATGGCACCGTCTGGCCGCCCCACGGGCGTGGTACATGTGCTGGATCGCCTGCACAACCACCAGGGCAAGATGCCGATGAAGAATGCAGTGCTGCAGTTTTTCGGCGGCTCCCTGGCACTGTTAAGCGGCCAGTCCATCGGCCGCGAGGGGCCATCGGTACACCTGGGGGCGGCCACCGGCAGCTGGGTAGCCCACCGCCTGCGCCTGCCCCATAACTCGGTGCGTACCCTGCTTGCCTGCGGGGTGGCGGCGGCCATCGCCGCATCGTTCAATACGCCGCTGGCCGGTGTGATCTTCGCCATGGAAGTGGTCATGCTGGAGTACACCATCACCGGTTTCCTGCCGGTAATGATCGCCGCGGTCAGTGGCAGCGCCGCCACCCGCCTCGCGTTCGGACACCAGGCGGCGTTCCAGGTACCCGCCTCGCAACTGGAATCCCTCGCTGAACTGCCGATCCTGTTCGTATGTGCGCTGGTGATCGGCGCGCTGGCGGCCCTCTTTATCATCAGCCAGAGATTTCTCGTGCCACTGCAGCAGAAACATTCACCGCTGCTGCGTTTTGCCGTCGCCGGCACCGCCACTGGAGTGCTCGCCCTGTGGATTCCGGAAATCCTCGGTACCGGTTACGACACCCTGGAACTGACAATGCTCGGTCAGCTGGGTATTGCCAGTCTGGCCGCCATCGTGCTGGCCAAACTCGTCGCCACCGCCCTCGCCACCGGCCTCGGTATTCCCGGTGGCGTGATCGGCCCCAGCCTTATTCTCGGCGCCTGTATCGGCGGCGCTGCCGGGCACCTGGCCAATTACTGGCTGGGAGCAGCCACTGCGAGCCCGGGCTTGTACGCCATGGTGGGCATGGCGGCGATGATGGCGGCACTGCTGAACGCACCGCTGGCCGCCCTGCTCGCGATTCTCGAACTCACCTACAACCCCAATGTCCTGTTCCCTGCCATGATGAGTATCGTGGTGGCGAGCCTGGTGAGCCGGCAGATGTTCGCCACCGAGGGAATTTACCAGGAGTCACTGCGGGCGCTGGGCAAGAGCGGCACCCCCAGCTGGCGCGCACAGATGCTGAGCCGGGTGGGTGTCGCCAGTGTGATGGAACGCGCGATAGCGGTGACACCGCAGCTTCTCGAGCGGGCCCAGGCGGAGCGACTGATCGAGTTGCAACCGGCATGGCTATTGGTGGGCGGCGACGACACACCGCAGGCGCTGCGCACCGCGGACCTGGCCAACTTTCTGCAGCGCCCGCCAAAAGAAGGCGAGCCGGAAGCCCTGGAGGAGAACCGGGAAGAGAAGATCGATCTGCTGCGTCTGCCGGGGGAGCGACTGCAACTGGCGCCCCTCAGCTGGCGCGCCACCCTGCTGGAAGCCCAGCAACTACTGGAACAGCGCGGCGCCGGTGCCCTGTATATCGGACGGGATTACGACCAGGGCAACCCGGGTGTACTGAACAGCGATGTGGCGGGTATTATCCTCCCGCAACATATCGAACATTATTACCGCCAGTGACGCGTACAGCGCGACACTGGTTACAAAAATCGAAAACCATTAAAAACCGGTTCCAGATCCGGGTAAGGAGCGTCCATGCTTTGGGTGAAAGCTTTCCACATCGTGTCCATGGTCTGTTGGTTTGCCGCGCTGTTCTATCTGCCGCGACTTTTCGTCTACCACGTGGACGCCACCGACGCACTCAGCAAGGACCGCTTCACCATCATGGAACGGCGCCTCTACCGCGGCATCGCCATCCCCTCAATGATCGCCACCATTGTCTTTGGCGGCTGGCTGATGAGCTTTAATCCCGCCTACTATCACTCTGCCGGCTGGCTGCAAGTGAAGCTGGGAATCGTCGTGCTGCTGATCATTTACCACCACATCTGCGGCAGCTATGTGAAGAAGTTTGCCGCCGGTACCGTGAATAAAAGCGGGCGTTTCTTCCGCGTGTTCAACGAGCTGCCGGTGCTGGCATTGATCGCCATCGTGATACTTGCGGTGGTTCGCCCCTTCTGACGAACAACCGCTGACAGCTGCTGCTGTGGCGCCACCTTGATTCACAACCCTGCAACTGGGGCGCGCGAGGCCACCTGCCAATGCCGCCCCACAGAAGTACCGGGCTAGAATTAGGAAACCCGCGAAACATTCCCGGAAGCCCATGGATACACGCCAGCCCATTGTCCTCACCGTTACCCACCACGATCCCAGCGGCAGTGCAGGTATCACCGCGGATACGGAAACCGCAGCGAGTCTCGGCTGTCACTGCGCCTCTGTGGTCACCGCCATCACCGTGGGCGATACCCGCGAGCTGGTAGGCGTGGCGCCTGTGGACGACAGCCTGCTGGTGGAGCAGGCCCGCGCGGTGCTTGAAGACATGCCGGTGGCGGCAATCAAGATCGGCTACCTGGGCTCGGTAGAAAACGTGCACGCGCTGCACAGCGTGCTGCGCGACTACCCGGACATACCGCTGGTCATCGACCCGGATGCCACCCTCGCCAATAAGGAAAGCCTGCTGGCCCCCCCCCTGTGGCGCGCCATGTGCGACCTGTTGCTGCCACTGGCCACCCTGGTAGCGCCGAACAGGCGCGAAGCGCGGGCCATGGCCGGCGAGGCGGATGTGCACGACGCCCAGGCCCAGGAGCTGCTGGAAACCGGCTGCCACTACCTGCTGCTAACCGGTGTTCCCGCCAGCGAGCAGCAGCTGGAAAACCGTCTCTATGACCTGCGCGGACTGGTGCGGGAATTCCGCTGGCAACAGCTACCGCCGGCGGCCTACGGTGTGTGCGGCACCCTGACCACCGCCATCGCCTGCCATATCGCGCACGGACTTCCGGTGCTGGAAGCGGTGAACCGGAGCCAGCAGTTCACCTGGAGCGCCATCGCCGACAGCCGCCGTCTGGGCATGGGACGACCGGTGCCGAACCGCCTGTTCTGGACCTGCAAAAACTAGAACCCGACCCGCCAAAACATCGCCGGTTACCTGTGCGATTCAACACGCCGTTTGCGACCGCGGGCAGCGGCGCGGATAATACGCGCACTTTTCGTCCCGGAACTTCCCGGCACCCATCCCAATCCCCAATCGGTTTCCGAATTTTTATGAGCAAATCCGAATCCCTCTTTGCCGAAGCCCAGAAAGTCATTCCCGGCGGCGTCAACTCGCCGGTACGCGCCTTCCGCGCGGTGGGCGGCACCCCGGTATTTATCGAACGCGCCGAGGGCGCCTACCTGTACGACGCGGATGAAAAACGCTACATCGACTACGTGCAGTCGTGGGGCCCGATGGTGCTGGGCCACGCACACCCGGACGTGATCGAAGCGGTGATCGAACAGGCCCAGTCCGGCCTGAGCTTCGGTGCCCCCACCGAACTGGAAACCGAACTTGCGGAAGAACTCTGCCGTATTTGGCCGAACATGGACCTGGTGCGCTTCGTCAACTCCGGTACCGAAGCCACCATGAGCGCCATCCGCCTGGCCCGCGGCCACACCGGCCGCGACAAGATCGTCAAATTTGAGGGCTGCTACCACGGCCATTCCGACTCCCTGCTGGTAAAGGCGGGTTCCGGCGCCCTGACCATGGGTGTGCCCTCCTCTCCCGGTGTACCGGCGTCTCTGGCAGACCACACCATCACCCTGACCTACAACGATATCGAGGGCGTGAAGCAGTGCTTCGCTGAGATCGGCGACCAGATCGCCTGCATCATCGTCGAGCCGGTGGCCGGCAACATGAACTGCATCCCGCCGGTGCCGGGCTTCCTGGAAGCCCTGCGCGAGGTATGCGACCAGTCCGGCGCGGTGCTGATTCTGGATGAGGTAATGACGGGTTTCCGTGTCAGCCTTACCGGTGCCCAGGGCTACTACGGTATCGAGGCGGATATCACCACCCTCGGCAAGGTGATCGGCGGCGGCATGCCGGTAGGTGCCTTCGGCGGCAAGCGCGAGATCATGGAAAAGATCGCCCCACTGGGGCCTGTGTACCAGGCCGGCACCCTGTCCGGTAACCCGATGGCGATGGTGGCGGGCCTCGAAACCCTGCAGCTGATCCAGCAGCCGGGCCTCTACGACGAGCTCACCGCCAAGACCGACCGACTGGTGGAAGGTGTACTGGCGGCCGCCAAAGAAGCCGGCATCCCGCTGACCGCCAACAAGGTAGGCAGCATGTTCGGTTTCTTCTTCACCGACGAGGAGCAGGTGACCAACTATCAGCAGGTGATGGCGTGCAATACCGAGCGTTTCAACCGCTTCTTCCACGGCATGCTGGATGAGGGCGTGTACCTGGCTCCGGCATCGTACGAGGCCGGATTTATGTCCGCCGCCCACAGCGACGAAGACATCGACGCCACCATTGAAGCGGCGCGTCGGGTGTTTGCGAAGCTCGCCTAATTTAATCCTGGGGGCCGAGCCCTAAAAAGCAGCCCGCTGGCAGATTGCCTTGGGCGAAGGCGCTGATACCGGGTGCGGTCATGCGAGACCTTCCGCGAGAGGGACCTCGCGGAAGAGCCCCCATGGATGGGTTCACGGCGTGTCTCGCAAGACCGCACCCGGTAGCAGTGCCGCCACCGCGCCATTTATACCCCTTCCTCCAATCTTCACTTGCGTACAACCGACAACCAGAATTATAAAATGTATACATTTTTGATTTGGTATATATTTCATGGAGCAGATCGCACAGCGCTCCCTTTTCGCTGATACCACCCTGTCCGCGATCAGCGCCGGATTTGCCGCAGTGCTGGTGGGCTTTGCCAGCTCCGTGGCCATTGTGCTGCAGGCGGCAAATGCCGCCGGTGCCAGTGAGGCGCAAATGGTCTCGTGGATCGGCGCCCTCGGCTTGGGGATGGGGCTCACCTGTATCGGTTTTTCCTGGTACTACCGCGCGCCGGTGGTCACGGCCTGGTCCACCCCCGGTGCGGCGCTGCTGGCCACCAGCCTGAGCGGCGCCTCCCTGCCAGAGGCGGTGGGAGCGTTTCTGTTCAGCGCGCTGCTGACATTGTTACTTGGGATATCCGGCGCCTTCGAGCGGATCATGGCGCGGGTGCCGCTGCCCATTGCCAGCGCCATGCTGGCAGGCATCCTGTTGCAGTTCGGACTGTCGGTATTCACTTCGCTACAGGCGAGCCCAATGCTGGTCGGGATCATGCTCGCCACCTATCTTGTCGGGCGTCGCTGGCTGCCGCGTTACGGCATCATTCTGGTACTGGTGGCAGGCTTTGCCGCCAGCTGGCTGCTGGGGGAGATTCACTCCGAACAATTGGACTGGTCGCTCGCACGGCTGCAGTGGGTAATGCCGGAATTCAATGTCCCGGTGCTGCTGGGCGTTGGCCTGCCGCTGTTTATCGTCACCATGACCTCGCAGAATATTCCCGGCGTGGCCACCCTGCGCGCCAGCGGCTACCCGCGGGTGCCGGTATCGCCGCTGGTCGCCGGCACCGGGCTGACGTCTCTGCTGCTGGCGCCATTCGGCGGCTTTGCCTTCAATCTCGCCGCCATTTCCGCCGCCATCTGCACCGGTCCCGAGGCGCACCCGGACCCGGCGCGGCGCTATACCGCGGGCATTGCCGCGGGGATTTTCTACCTACTGGCCGGGCTGTTCGGCGCCAGTGTAGTGGCCTTGTTTGCGGCGCTGCCCGCGGCAATGATCGCCGGTGTTGCCGGGCTCGCACTGGTCGGCGTTATCGGCTCCAGCCTCGCCGGTGCCACCGCCGATGCGGACAGCCGTGAATCCGCCCTGATCACGCTGTTGATTACCGCTTCCGGGGTCAGCTTCCTCGGTATCGGCGCGGCCTTCTGGGGACTAGCCGGTGGACTCACCTGCCACTGGCTGCTGGCGAAGAGGGGCTAATGGATCTCTACCTGCAACTGAAGGCGGATCTGCAACACGGGCTCTTTGCCCCGGGCACACCACTCAAACAGAGCGAGATCGCCGAACACTATGGCGTCAGCCGTATCCCGGTGCGCGACGCGCTGGCGCGACTGAAAAGCGAGGGGTGGCTTACCGGCCACGGCAAGCGCGGGGTGGCGGTACCGCTGTTAGACCCACAGGAAGCGGAAGACCTGTACCTGATGCGTATGCACCTGGAACCGCTGCTGCTGGAACGCGCGGCACCCAACCTGAACGGCGAGTTACTCGGTCGCGCGCGGGATATTCTCGACGCCATGGAGACTAATCCTCCACTCGATGCCGCGGCCCTCGGCCAGCTCAACTGGCAGTTCCACACAGGACTCTACCGCGCCGCAGCACGCCCCACCTTGTTCAACACCGTGGAACAGCTGCAGCGCCAGTGCGAGCGTTATATCGGCTACCAGAACCGCAGTCTCGATTATCAGGACACCAGTCAGCGCGAGCACTACCAGCTGCTGGAGCTGCTGCAGCGTGGCAAGACGGATAAGGCCTGCACACTGCTGGAACAGCACATCGCCGCCGCCGGGCGCGTGCTGGTGGCGCACCTCAGCAAGCCGCGGGACTGAAACGACCGTCGCGGTGTTTGCTATCATGGCCGCCAGCCAAGTCGCGGCCAGTGATACCGCGCCAATCCATTCTACGGAGTGCCCAGTACATGAGTTTCAGCCCCAACCGTGGCCCCTATCCAAACTCCCGCCCGCGCCGCCTGCGCGCCAGTGAATTCTCCCGCCGCCTGGTGCGGGAAAACCGCCTGACCAGCGACGACCTGATCCTGCCGCTGTTTGTCATCGAGGGCCGCGGTGAGACCCAACAGGTGGCGTCCATGCCCGGCGTCGAACGCATGACCGTCGACCTGCTCACCGCCAAGGCCAAGGAACTGGTGAAGCTCGGCATCCCCGCGGTGGCCCTGTTCCCGGTAGTGGACGCCGCGCACAAATCCGAAGACGCGCGCGCGGCCTACGCCGTGGACGGACTGGCCCAGCGCGCGGTGCGTGCACTGAAGGACGCCGCGCCGGAACTCGGTGTCATTACCGATGTGGCGCTCGACCCCTTCACCAGCCACGGCCAGGACGGCCTGATGAACCAACAGGGCTATATCGTCAACGACGACACGGTGGAAGTGCTGGTGCAACAGGCGCTGTCCCACGCCCAGGCCGGCGCCGATGTGGTGGCGCCCTCGGACATGATGGACGGGCGCATCGGCGCGATACGCACCGCGCTGGAGCGCGAGGGCCACGTGAACACCCAGATCATGTCTTATGCCGCCAAGTATGCGTCCAGCTACTACGGGCCTTTCCGCGATGCGGTGGGTTCCGCCGGCAACCTGAAAGGCGCCAACAAGTTCAGCTACCAGATGGACCCAGCCAATTCCGACGAGGCGCTGCACGAGTGCGCACTGGATCTGGAAGAAGGCGCGGACATGATCATGGTCAAGCCGGGCATGCCCTACCTGGATGTGGTGCGGCGCGTGAAAGACGAGCTGAAAGTGCCCACCTTCGCTTATCAGGTGAGTGGCGAGTACGCCATGCATTGCGCGGCCTTTGCCCACGGTTGGCTGAACCGCGAGGCGGTGATTCTGGAATCCCTGCTGGCATTCAAGCGTGCCGGGGCAGACGGTGTGCTGACGTATTTCGCCGAGGAAGCCGCCAGGCTGCTACGTGGCTGATTCTGTTGCCGCGGAGTACTGAAACCGGCCTGATCTCACGCTCAGGCCGGCCCCGGATTCCGTCAAGCCAGGCCGAGTGCAATACAGCGGTTGATCAGCTGCCCGGAATTGCGGCAGCCCGCCTTGCGCAGAATGTTCTTACGGTGGTTTTTCACCGTATACACGGAAATATGTAACTGCTGCGCAATCTCCACACTGGTGGCGCCGGCGGCAATCCGCGCCACGATTTCCAGCTCCCGGGAACTGAACGGGATTGGCAAGCCTTTAAGCGCCGAAGCCGGATTGGGATATGCGGGCAATACCGGTTCGCGGGTTGCCGCTCTATGCTCCGGCGTATTCGCTGCCGGCGCGGCCATCAATGTCTGCAACCGAAGCTCCACAGAATTCACCGAGTGCTGCGCCACCATGTGCTCATCCCGGTGGCAAATCACCAGCCCCGCCAATCCAGTTCCCAACATCACTCCCCCAAGCCTTTTTGCCGCCGTATTCCATAGATCCGCCGCCCCAGCAGTGCCCCGCGTCGTCCCGGAGACGGGCCGACCACCGCAGAAGGCGATTAAAAAAATGTACGGGTATGGCGCCGACGGCGTCTTTGAAAGCTTGTGAATATTTGTGAATCCCGGCTTAAGAGTCCTGGCGGGCAATCGACGAAACGTGAAAACGAGGGTCAGGGAACGGTAGGCGCGTCGGCATCCAGGTCAAACAGCGGCAGCACCATGCTGAAGAGTTCGTCCTGAGTGACCGCCACACCATTGCCACCGCGCTGTTCAACCAACTGACGCTGGGGTTCCGAGGGCATGATCGTGTAGAGAAAGTAAGGGGTGTCGTCGTGACGCGCGCGCAGATGCTCCATCAATTTGAATCCGGCGAGCGGTTCGCCACCGCGCCCCATATCCGAGATCACCGCATGATAGCGGTACATGGACAACAGCATCAGCGCGTCTTCGGTATTGGTGACGATATAAACAGCAATGCCGCGGGACTCGAACTGCCGGCGCTCGGTGAGGTTGTTGTCGGGGTTATCGTCCACCCAAAGGATACGCCCACGGACATCGGGCGCCTCGCCGATCACCAGCGGCACGCGCTCGTCGCGCTCACCGCTTGTCGCACTGAAATAAACGATCGCCGCGGTAAAGAGCAACAGCAGCCCCATAGCCGCCAACGATCGCCAGTTTGCTGCAGGAGAGGATGTTGCCGAGGGATCGACGCTAAGCCCGGCTTTCCGCACTGTCCTCGGCGCATCGGCCACGGGCTGCTCCGTGTCCTCGGCCATCCCGGGCAATTCACAAAGCTGTTCCACCAGTTCCGGCGCCAGCCGGTAACCGCGGCCGTGCAGGGTCTGAATCAATGGACCCTGGTAGCCATAGTTGCGGAAGAGCTTGCGGGTATCCGATACCAGCCGCCCCGCCGACCAGTGCGATACCACCGTATTGGGCCACAGGGTTTCCAGCAGTTGCTGCTGGCTGCACGCTTCGGGATAGGTATCGATCAACAGCCGCAACAGCTGCAGCTGGCGAGCGTCCGCTTCCACAGGGGTGCCACCGGCAGTGAGATATAGCTGCACGGTATCCAAGATGAAGTTGTGGAAGCGGTATTGCATGGGGCTGTGTTATTGCCGATGTTATTGCGGATCATATTTATCGCGGCGGCGGAACAGTTTCAACAGAGCACCCAGCGCGAGAGGAATTACTACCCAGACTTTTTTCAGCAACAACAAAAGGCCGGCGAGAACACCGGTTTTCGCCAGCACCTTGCCGGTCACCAGTGCGCCCAGTCCGTAGGCTGCCACTTTGTCGATGGCGGGGTCGAATTCCTCATAGCGGTAGCCGGGGTTGAAGCTGGCCATGGACAGCACTGCGTCCCTACTCTGTTTGATGTCATCCAGTTCCGGCATACCGGCAATGAAGTTCAGCACCAGTACGCCCTTACGTCCCAGCACGCGAATATTGTAATTCAGGGTGTTGGTCTCCAGGTCGCCAAACGCCAGCTCCTTGGCCCAGTAGAGTTTTTTCTGCCCTGCATCGTAATAAGGCGGTTCCGCCCAGCCCAGCAGGCTGATGGACTCGTAGCCATTGTCGACCCGGTACTCGCTCTCCTCACGGACAGACGCCTGCATGTCCCTCAGCAAATCGTCGTAATCGATTTCCGCCGCGTCGTCGTCGCGGATATAACCCTCTTCGCTGTACTCGATGGTAACGCCCCAGGAATCGCCGTCAAACGGTGTGGTTCCGGCGGGAAACAGCATTCCCAGGGTCAGCTCACTCTCCGGGTTGCCCCAGATTTCCTCCAGCACCACTTTGCTGTCTTCGGGGCTCAGGTAATAAAACGATTCCGGCACCTCGAGACTGGCGACACCACCGGCCAGTTCCACGGTGCCGCTGCGCTGCACCATTCCGTCCCAGGTCCGCTGGGCCCAGGCCATGTATTGCTGCTGTTCTTCGGTGAGATCCGGTTCCACAGCCTGTTCAAGCACCTGTGCATTGCCACCCAGCGGAGACAACGTCAGTAACAGGCCGGCAATGCCGACTAAGCGTGAAAAAGTCATATTTTCTCTCATTTATTTTTATGTTGTGGTTGGGGAAAGTAAAAACTTTATAGCAATCGAGCCCAGGCCCCCGGGTCGGTGAACAGCACAAACACCAGACCGGTGACCGCACCCCAGAAGTGCGCATCGTGGTTGATGCGGGTGTTTTTGTCGCGGCTCGCATAGACGCTGTAGATCAGGTACAGCACCCCGAACAGCCAGGCGGGCAGCGGAAATGGCAGGAACAGCAGGTACAGTTCCGAATGCGGGTAGTAGACGATATAGGCAAACACCACCGCAGAGATGGCACCGGAAGCGCCAACGCTGGCGTACTGGGGGTTGTCGCGCTCCTTGAACAACGTGGGGATATGGCTCGCCACCAGCGCCAGCGCGTAGAGCAACACAAATTTGGTACCGCCAATCCGGCGGGCCAGCTCATTGCCGAACAGCCACAGGCACCACATGTTCACCGCCAGGTGCAGCAGATTCGCGTGCACAAACCCGGCGAGATAAATGGAGTCGCGGTTCTCGCCGCGCCACACCCGGTAGGGGCGGAAGGCGCACACTTCCAGCAGGCGCGGCGAAAGGTACAGGGCAATCAGGCTAACCACTGTGGTCACCACCAGTAAAATGGTGGTCGGTGTCACTAGCGATGCAATCAAAAGTGATGTCTCACGGGCAATTTGTACGGCAGATGCGCAACCATACTACATTGCTTTTATCGTGAGATTTAGCCCGCCGACCTCACACCGGATCAGCGCCAGCCTACCGGCAATATCGCCATCGGAACCTGTGGATGTGCAGCTAGCGGCCGTGTATCAAGGCCACTGATCATTTTCCTGTGGCGGCCAGGGCTGGGCGTCCTCCACCGGTGCCCCCTGGCGGCGGTCGTTCTCGCGGCGCTGTTCTTCCTCCCGCCGCAGCGCCTCCTCCCGCAGCATGCGCTGTTCGAGGAGACGTCGCTCTTCCTCGGCGCGGCGCTCCTCTTCCCGGTAGCGCTCTTCCTGGATGCGACCGGATTCCTCCAGCCGTCGCAGGCGTTCCACTTCGGACTGCGGGAGCGACTGGGGCTCATCGCGGTACTCCGGCGGTTCGCTCTGTTCGTCCTGCCACTGCTCCTGCTCCAGCTGCTCGCGCAACTGACGCTCCCGTTCACGCTGGCGCTGCAGTTCCTCGCGACGCTGCTGTTCCGGGTCTATGCCCCAGCCCGGGGTCATCTCCTCACGCGGCGCCACTTTTTTGCTGTCATCGTCGCGGTCAAACCAGTTGCGGAACCAGCCGCGGCTCTGGCAGCGCGGGTCGGTCTGCAGGCGGCTCTCGTCGGAAATCGGCAGCTCGCGCCCACCCTCACAGTGGCTCGGGTCCATGTATTCGCCCTTGTCGTTCAGCGGCTTCCACTCCACCCCGCGCGGTGTCTGGATACGACCGTGGCGGTGGGGCAATTTGCGCATGATGTCGGTCCACACACTGAGGGCGCCGGTGGCACCGGTGAGGCTGGTGCGCTGGTTGTCGTCGCGCCCAAGCCATACCACCGCGGTCACTCCCGGGCTGAAACCGGCGAACCAGCTGTCGCGATAATCGTTGGTGGTACCGGTCTTGCCGGCGAACGGCACACTGTTGGGCAGGCGGCGGTATGCGCTTTTGGCGGTACCCTCACGCATCACCTGCTCCAGGCCGTAGCGCAGCAGGTACACCGGCACCTCTTCCACACCGCGACTGGTTTTGGAGCGGAAGCGCTGTACCTGATTGCCGTCGGCATCGGACACCGCCAGCAGCGTGCGCGGCTCGACATGTTCACCGCCGTTGGCCAGGGTCTGGTACATGCCGGCCACCTCAAACGGTGTCAGCTCCGCGGTACCGAGGAACAGCGACGGCACCCGCGGCAAGTTGGCCTGCACTCCGAGCCTGCGCATGGTCTGGCGCACATTTTCGATACCGAGGTCCAGCCCCAGGCGCGCGGTGGCCAGGTTGTAGGAATTGGCAAGCGCCACATACAACGGCACCAGCCCGTGGCTGCGGTTGCCGTAGTTGGATGGCATCCACACCTGGCCATCTTCCGTGACTTCGCGAATCGGCGCGTCATCGATCAGGGTGCCGAGGTTGTACTGATGCGGCCGCTCGAGCGCGGTGAGGTAGATCGCCGGCTTGACCAGGGAGCCGATCTGGCGACGCGCTTCCAGTGCGCGGTTGAATCCTGGGTAGTGCGGGCGACGGTCACCCACCATCGCCAGTACATTGCCGGTGTGGTTTTCCAGAATGACGGTGGCAGCCTGCAGCGAGTCCTGCTGGATACCGCGGTCTTTCTCCAGCTGTGCCACGCCCTGGCTCACGGACTTTTCCGCCAGGTCCTGCACCGACGGTGAGAGGCTGGTATAGATGCGCAGCCCCGCGGTGCGCAACTCCTCTACCGAATAGTAGGGGCGCAGCTCTTCCAGAAGACGCTCGGTGAATGCCGGGTAGGGGTTCTGGGCGGTGGCGCCGGCGGACACAACTTCCAGCGGCTTTTTGATCAATCGGCCGTGCTGCTCCTGGTTAATCAGCCCCTGTTCCAGCATCACATCCAGCACGATGTTGCGCCGCTCCAGCGCGCGCTTGGGGTTGCGCCACGGGTTGTAATAGGAAGCGCCCTTTACCAGCCCCACCAGCAGTGCGATCTGGTGCGGTTCCAGCTGGCTAAGCGGCTTCTGGAAATAGAACTCGGAGGCGAGACCAAAGCCGTAAATTGCGCGGCTGCCCTGCTGCCCCAGCCACACCTCGTTGATGTACTCCTGCAGGATATAGGCCTTGTCGTAGTGGACCTCCATCAGGATGGCCATCAGCGCTTCGTTGAACTTGCGCCGCAGACTGGGCTTGTGGTCGAAGAAGATGTTCTTCACCAGCTGCTGGGTAATGGTGGAACCGCCCTGCACCACACTACCTGCCTTGAAGTTGGCCACCATAGCGCGGGCGATACCGCGGGGAGAAACCCCGAAGTGGTGCACGAAATCCTGGTCCTCCACCGCAATCAGGGTGGCGCCGAGCAGCGGCGGAATCTCGTTGATCCGCACCGGATTGCGATCGTCTCCGCCACCCAGCAGGGTGCCGATGGGTGCGGCGTCGAGACGGAACTCCTTCAACCTGCCGCCACTTTCGTCGCGCAGCAGAGTGAGCTCGTCATTGCGCAGACGGAACTGCACCTTGGCGGCGGCCTCGCGCTTGTCCGCGTGAATGAAATCACGCCGCCACACCAGATACTCCATGCCGTCGCGCTGCCACTGGCCCGGTTCCTCGACATTTGCAACCTTGTTGTAATTGAGCGCGGCAAACTCGGATTCCAGCTCATCCGGGCGCATCACCATGCCTTCCTGCAGGATCAGCGGACGCGCGAACACCCGCGCCGGCAGCTGGTACTGGCGACTGTCCAGACGCTCGCGCAGCTGTACATCCAGCCACACCATGTACGCAGCCAGCGCCAGCACCCCCAGCAGGGCCAGCAGGGCCAGACGGCCGACCCAGCGGCGCAGCCTGCCAGAAGTGTGTTTTTGGCTTTTCCCGTTAGAACGGCGCTTGTTTGATGCCATATCGCTACAGATAAACTCTTAACAAAGGATTCAAATTCGGTGTCGGCCGCCAAATACAGCCGCTATAGAGGCTTTTATAGCCGGCATTTATAAGGTCACCGGCACACAAGTCAAATCCAGCCGGTCACAGACCGCCACGTCGCATGCACTTGCACTGGACCCATCCGGCGCCATAATGCGGCGAGCTCCCGCAGTGCGGGCCAGACTACAGCAACAGACCAGAAGCAACGGAATTCCTATGCACCAGTACGACCTTTACGGCATCGGCGCCGCCCTACTCGATACGGAAATTGAAGTCACCGACAGCGACCTCGCGTCTCTGGGGGTCGACAAGGGAGTCATGACACTGGTGGACGACGTGCGCCAGCAACAGCTGGTGGACGACCTCAGAAACCACATGGTCACCGCCAGCCACGCCTGCGGTGGCTCCGGCGCCAACACCATCATCGCCGCCAGCTACTTCGGACTCGACACTTTCTATTCCTGCAAGGTGGCGGACGACGACAACGGTGACTTCTACCGCGACAACCTCGCCGCCGCCGGGGTGGACTACCCCAAAGCCCTGCACAACGCCGATGCCGGCACCACTGGCAAATGCCTGGTGCTCATCACCCCGGACGCGGAGCGCAGCATGAACACCTACCTCGGCATCAGTGCCGAGCTCTCGGTGGAGGAGCTCGACAGCGAAGCCCTGAGCCAGTCACGCTGGACCTACCTCGAAGGCTACCTGGTCTCCTCCCCCACCGGCCGCGCCGCCGCCATCGCCCTGCGCAAGCAGGCAGAAGCCAGCGGTGTAAAAACTGCCCTGAGCCTTTCCGACCCCATGATGGTGCAACTGTTCCATGACGGCCTCAAAGAAATGATCGGCGACAGCGTCGACCTGCTGTTCTGCAACCGCGACGAAGCCCTCAAATTCTGCGACACCGACTCCATCGACCAGGCCGCCAAGGCCCTGCGCAACCACTGCCGCGCCTTCGCCATCACCCTCGGCGCCGACGGCGCGCTGTTGTGGGACGGAGAACAGGAATACCGGGTCGCCGCCCCGAAGGTCAAAGCCATCGATACCAATGGCGCCGGCGACATGTTCGCGGGCGCCTTCCTTTATGGCATCAACCGCGAAATGAGCTTTGTGGAAGCCGGCGAACTGGCCTGCCGCGCCGCGGCACAGGTGGTGAGTCAGTATGGGCCGAGATTGCGTCCGGAGCAGCATAAAGAACTGCTGGCGCAGACGGCGAACGCGTAAAGAATCGGTATACAGGAAAAAGGTCTGAAGGCTTACGAAGCTGAAAACCCAGAAGTGAAGGCCAAGTGCTGGGTCTGGGTTTTCAGGATCGTCGGCAACAGGGACGTTGCCGACGAAGCGTACAGGGATGTATTCACAGCGGTCCTGAAAACCCAGACCGAGTGCATGGCCGCTACAGATCCCGCTTCAAACCTCCGAGGGATTACCACCGAAATCAGCTCACAGAAGAAGGACGAGGCCCACTGATCTCAGGCAGACAGGCCGCAGCGGCAATCCCAAACCCCTGCGCATAATCCACCCCCATCAAGCGCAGCTTTTCCAGCAGTTCCGGCGTCTCCGCAAACTCCGCAATGGTGCTAATCCCCATGCGCTTCGCCAGGTGATCCACCGTACTCACCATTGCACTGTCGATCTCATCCTCCAGCATATTGCGCACAAAGGAACCATCGATCTTCAGATAATCCACCGGCAACTGGCGCAGATACGCCAGCGACGACGCTCCGCGACCAAAATCATCCAGCGCAAAACTGCACCCCGCCGCGCGCAACTTGTGGATAAACACCAGCGCCCGATCCAGATTATTGATCGCGCTCGTCTCGGTGATCTCAAACTGCACCCGCGACGGCGCCACCCCCGCCTCGGTCAGCTCTCCCAGTACAAAATCGGCGAAGTACTCATCCCCGAGACTGATCCCGGAAATATTGATCGCATAGTGGAAGCCTGCCGCGCCGCTGCTCTGCTCCAGCGCCATATAGCGGAAAATATTGCGGATCACCCAGCGGTCCACTTCATCGATGATCCCGTACCGCTCTGCCGCCGGCAGGAACAGCCCCGGCGAAATCACATCGCCATCGCGCCCCTGCATGCGCACCAGCACCTCGTAATGGTGTATCCGATTCTTGTCCTGCAGCGCCACCACCGGCTGGCGATACAGTAACAGGCGGTCCTCGCGGATCGCCGCATGAATCTCCGCAAGCCAGGTACTCTCGCGGCGCTTCTCCAGCGCCTTGCGCGAATCCCCGAAAAACTTCACCCGGTTGCGCCCCTGGTCCCTGGCTGCACTGCAGGCATCGTTGGCCGAGGCCAGTAACTGGCTGGCGGGGGGCGCATGGCTATCAACACTCACCGCGCCAATCGACAGCGCCGGGCGCGTCTCGCTGTCTTCCCACTGAAACACAAACCCATTTACCGCCTCGCGCAGGCGGGTCACGATGCGCTTGGCTTCCTCCAGGGTGCAGTCTTTCAGCAACAGCGCAAATTCATCGCTGCCCACGCGCCCAAGCAGGTCACCCTTGCCCAGGCAGCGGGTCAGGATTTTCGCCAATGCGATCAACAACGCATCGCCGGCGCTGTAGCCAAGGGTGTCGTTGACCACTTTGAACTGGTAGACGTCGAGATACAGGAGGATATGGTGGTGGCGCGGGCCGGTGTCGGAACTCAGCAGTTGCTGCAGGGCGTGTTCGAAGGTCTGGCGGTTGGGGAGATGGGTAAGGGCATCGTGGCTGCTCTGCCAGCTGAGACGGGAGGAGATGCGCCGCACCTCCGAGGTATGGCGCAACACCAGCACATAACCCTCGAGGTTCACGCCCTCCCGCAAGCTGTGGATCACCACGCTGACCTCCAGCAGCTCGCCGTCTTCCCTGCGAATATTGCCGCGCAGTTCGCGACGGCTGGGAATATTGCCAGCGACTTCCGCGCTGCCCAGGCTCAGATCAATGGCCTCACCACCGTCGTCATAGAGCGACAGGCTGCCGGCGAGTGGCTGCCCCGGGAGCAGGCCCACAAGATTACCGCTCAGCTCGCTGGCCAGCGGGTTGCTGTAGCGAATACGTCCATGGCAGTCAGTGACCACTACACCGTCGGCCACTTCGCCCAGCGCCAGTTCCGCGGCCGCCGGGGCCAGGGAGCCGCAGGACAATGCCTCCGCATCCGCCTCCGTCAGCAGGCCGTGGAATGCGGCATTTTTCGGTGTGAACTCAGTCAATGGAATCCCAATTCAACCGGCAGCGGCGCCCGGTTTTTGCCAAGGCGGTCGCCCGAAGGGACCGCGAAAAAATATCGCGCCACTGGCGCGGCTCTCGTTGTCGAAGATATCTCTCAACGGCAAAAAATAACACCGGCTTAGAGGTGCTGGCGCAGGAAAGACTTCAGTTTTTCGTCTTCGAACGCGCGCTGCAGGGTGGCACTCAGCAACTGGTTGAGGTTGGCCTCCACCTCCTCGCGGCTGGGCTTGATCAGGTTGCGGTCCTTGCCGCTGGTGCTGTAGTTACCGTAAAAGGTCGCCCCCTTTACCGATACCTGAAGCTGGATGGAGGCGCCGGAGTCCACCTTGGTGGTGTAGAGCCTGTTGGGGCTGTCGTAACTAAGGTTGGTGAGGTTCGCCACCACCTGTACATCGCCGCCGGTCTGCACGCCCTCGAAGGACCAAGCCTCAAGCCCCTGATACAGGGCAACAGCCATGGCCTGCTCGATATCGTTGCCCAGGGACACATTGGAGGAATCGGCATAAATGCCACCCAGGGAACCGAGGCCGCCACCGGCCAGCTGGTTCACGCCGCGGGCGTACACGGTGTAGCCGGAACCGATATTGTCCGGAGCGACCTGCACTTGCGGCTTCACCACCACCTGCACCGGGCTGTGGGCACAGGCACCGAGCATCACAGCAAAACCCGTAACCAGTACTGCGGCCAGTTTCTTCATAAAATCTCTCCAATACTCCATAAATGGTTCAATGTTTTCGGCATTTAGCCGGAACTATTCCAATTAAGTTCCAGCCTGCACGCCATTTCGATGCAACTTGCCGGGGTGTTGCCGGTGTAATCATCCTCACAATCAGGATCACGGCTAGCCGTGATGGTGCCCGTGATGGGGAGCCTCTTCCTGCCCCATTTCCGGCGCCTGCTCCCCGAGTCCGCGCACCGGCAGCGTCACTTCGCGGGCGGAACCGTCGGCGAATACCAGCCGCAGGGACAGCGACTGCCCCGCTTTCAGCATTACACCGCGGACCATCAGATGGGCTGCCCCCGGGCGCATTTCAATGGCACCGCCACCGGGCAAGGTAATTTCTTGCAGCATGCGCATACGATTCACGCCTGCCTCCGCTTCGGTCGTGTGCAGCTCGACCGAACCTTGCGGATACGCGGGCAGCTCAACCCGCTCAAGTACCCGCGCATGGCCGGAAAGCTCGCGCAGGGTGAGGTAAGCCGCGCCCATGGGGGCGCCGGGGGGCATCTCGCGGGCGTAGCCGGTTATTTCGATATCTGCGGCCGAGTCTGTCTCCGCAACAACGGCGCTTGTGAAGCCGCACAGGCACCACAGCAACAGTGCGTGGGATGCCCAAGTGTTTGCGAATTTCTGCTTTACGGTTTTTCTGTTCAAGAACGTCCCCTCCGTTTCAGCTCGCCTGACGCGTGTGATTACTGGGTCTTTTGTAACAGCAATCGCGGCGGATTGCCGAGTTTTATGTCACCCCGCACCCGGTAACCGGGTACCGCTTCGCGCAGCTGGCTGTATACCCAGCGCCCTTCGGCATCATTGCGGGCGACAATAATGACCCGCAACTCGTGCGCGCGAATACGCTCCGCGACATTTTTCAGCATCTGCACCATGGCCTCGGAGCGCGCCGTCAGTGGCCCCGTCGGCAACTCCACGGTCTGCGCACCCGGACCCTCCTGGGCAATATCCTGTTCCGCGCGACGCTGCTCCCGCTGCGATTGACTGCGTACTTCCTTGGACAGCGGGTTGCCCGGCGCAATCTGGTCTGCGGTGTTCAGCAGGCTGTTGGCGTGCCCGAACGCACGCTGGCGCAGCGCATCGCGCGCCTGTTCCACCAGTTGCATCACCAGAGTCTGGATCCCCGCCGCGGCCTGTGCATTGCCCGGATCCAGCTGTTGCACTTGCAGGTAGAAGTCATAGGCACTGGCACCGGCCGGCATGGTGATAAAGCCCTCGCGCTGAGCATACTCCGCGCGCTGCAGAAAATGTTGCACAGCGCGCTGGCGGATTTCTTCCGGGGTGGGTCCTGTTGGGCGCACAGGCTCCGGGGGCGCCGCCGGTGCCGGCGCCGGTGCTGGCGGCGGCGTGGCACAGCCTGCGAGCAGTGTCAGTAGCAGGGCGCCGGACACCGCGATAGCGCGCCGCGCAGGAGTGGCGCCAGCGGAGGAACCGCCGCCCCCCTTAGCAGGAAATTGGCCCTTCACGAAAATTGCGATCGGATTCACTGTTCTGATGTCTACCTTCAAGCTGGGGCCCACTCGCTGCCAGCTGTTGTTTTTTTGTACCGGCGGCACCGCTATACTGCCCTACGCTGAAGGCACCAGGGAACGGCGGCCCGCAAAACCAGTCCAAACTTGCCTGACTATAAAGAATTTTGTTGCCAATGACTGCGAACACTTCCGGCTTGCGAAAAATATTTCTTACCGCGCGCCCAGCCACTCTTTCTCTGGCCATGCTATGTGCGCTGCTGCTTGTGGGCGCCTGGCTGCCCTCCCTGTCCGCCAGCGCAAGCGACGGACTATCCACATCGCCTTTGGCACCATCTTCGGCGCCGTTCGGCGCCGTGAGTTCCGGCCAGGATGACTTCCTGCCGGTGGACCAGGCCTACCAGCTGGATTTCCTGTTCGCGGAAGACGGTGCCAGCGCATTGTTCCAGATCGCACCTGAATACTACCTGTACCGCGACAAATTAAAGGTACTGGTGATAAAGGATGGTGAGAAGTCCGCCCTGCCGCTCAACCTGGAACAGGGTGAGGTAATCTGGGACGACTATTTCGAAAAGGAAACCGAGGTTTACCGCTGGCAACTGGAGATTCCGCTGACATTGCCAGCGGGCATCAACGCTGGCCAAACGGTGCAGATCCAGGTGCACTACCAGGGTTGCGCCGATGCCGGCCTCTGCTATCCGCCGCAGGTGCGCAACTTTTCCCTCGACTTTGCCAGCCAGACTGCCACACCCGACGACAGCGCCGGTAGTGGGCCCGCCGCTCGCGGCAACGCAATCGCCAGCGGACCGCTGGCCGCGTCTGGCTCGGGCGCAACCTCCAGCAGCCTGCTGCTGGCACTGGCGCTGGCATTCGGCGGCGGCCTGCTGCTAAACCTGATGCCCTGCGTGTTCCCGGTACTGTCCATCAAGGCGCTGGCAATCACCCACGCCGGCGATCGCCAGCGGTTGCATGGCTGGGCCTATACGGCGGGCGTGATCGCCACCTTTGTGCTGATTGCTGCCGTCATGCTGGGCCTGCGCAGCGCTGGCGAGGCGGTGGGCTGGGGCTTCCAGCTACAGTCACCGCTGGTAGTGGCCGCACTCGCCTACCTGTTTTTCGCCATGGGCCTCAGCCTCTCCGGGGTCACCGAATTCGGTGGTCGCCTGATGGGACTCGGTGCGGGCAGCACCCGCAACAGCGGCCTCGGCGGGTCTTTCAGTACCGGCGCCCTGGCCACCGTGGTGGCGAGCCCCTGCACCGCGCCCATGATGGGATCGGCACTGGGCTTTGCGGTAACCCAGCCGCCCCTGGTGGCACTCTCGGTATTCGCAGCGCTCGGTGCCGGCATGGCCGCCCCCTTCTTATTGCTTACCTATATCCCCGCCCTGGCGAAAAAACTGCCGCGCCCCGGCCCCTGGATGGAAACCCTGAAGCAGTTCCTGGCCTTCCCCATGTACCTGACCGCGGTGTGGCTGCTGTGGGTACTGGGTCGCCAGACCGGCAGTGACGGCGTGGCGCTGGCACTGGCCGGAGCAGTGGCGATCGCCTTCGCGCTGTGGCTGTGGCCGCGCCCGGCGGACAGCGCGGGCAAGGCTCGATGGCTGCGAGTCACCTGCGCAATCGCCGCGCTGATTGGCGCCACCTGGGTGCTGCCGCAACTGGAGAGCGGCAAACAACAGCTGGCCAGCTCCCACGCCAGCGACTACTGGCAACCCTACACACCGCAGGCTCTGGAGGCGGCCCGCAACCAGGGGCAGCCGGTGCTCATCAACATGACCGCAGCCTGGTGTATCACCTGCCTTGCCAATGAGAAGGTCGTGCTCTCCAGCGACGCGGTGCGCGCCGCCGTGGGCGACTTCGGCATCGTCGCCCTCAAGGGCGACTGGACCAACCAGGACCCGCAAATCACCGAGCTGCTGACCCGCTTTGGCCGCTCCAGTGTACCGCTGTACCTGCTGTTTCCCGCCGGCGGTGGCGAGCCGCAAATCCTGCCGCAAATTCTCTCCCGCGACAGTCTGCTCACCGCCATGCGGGGCGCCGCCAGCCGCGAGGCGGTGGTGGATACTTCCGCGGAGTAATGGAAGTTCTGTGGCGGCGATGACGGTGGACCGCACTGCGCGCCGCCGGTCATCATTGCCGTCGCATTCATCCCTTCTACGTTATTCCGCCTATGTGGCCATTCGCACAGGTGAATAGGCCAGCCTTCACAAAACTTTGCAGCAAATTGGACGTGAATTTCGGCGAACTGCGTGCAACGTCTCTATTTTCAAAATTGGGGCATGGACAGAGGGTCACTTTTGCGGCAAACTCGCGCCCAATTTCGGTAAATCCGTTGATTGACGCTGTTTACCGGCACGTTATCTGACTTTTTCCGGATTTTAGTCACAAAATCGCGCGCATTACCCGAGACCAAGAGCGAGGCACAGAATGGCTAAACTGCTGTTGTTACACGGCCCCAATCTGAACCTGCTGGGTACCCGCGAGCCCCAGATTTACGGCTCCACTACCCTCGAGGAAATCAACCAGGCCGCCCGCGCCCGGTGCGCTGACGCGGGTTGCGAGTTCGATTGCCTGCAGAGCAACAGCGAAGCGGAGCTGGTGGAGCGAATCCACCGCGCCTTTGCCGAAAAGGTGGACTTCATCGTCATTAACCCCGCTGCGTTTACCCATACCAGCGTCGCCCTGCGCGACGCCCTGGCGGGAGTTGCGATTCCGTTTATCGAGGTCCACCTGTCAAACCCACACGCCCGCGAGCCCTTCCGCCACCACTCCTACCTGTCGGACCTGGCGCAAGGCGTTATCTGCGGGTTCGGTGCAGATAGCTACACTTTGGCACTAGACGCGGCGCTGAAACGGCTTTAACTGAATTTTTCATTCGCGGGCTGCGCGCCTGTGAGCATGTATACACAAGATCGAGAGTGAAACTGCTATGGATATCCGCAAAATCAAGAAACTGATCGAACTGCTCGAAGAGTCCGACATCGGCGAGCTGGAGATTAAAGAGGGTGAAGAGTCCGTGCGCATCAGCCGCGGCGTCAGCGGCGCATCCTTCCAGATGCCGCAAATGATGCAGATGCCTATGGCACCTGCCGCCCCCGCTGTCGCACCGGCACCGGCTGCTGCACCCGCCGAAGCCAAGGCAGAATCCGTACCGGCACTGACCGGCCACCCGGTGAAGTCTCCGATGGTGGGCACCTTCTACGCCGCCGCCAGCCCCGGCGCCGATCCTTTCGTGAAAGTTGGCCAGCAGGTAAAAGCGGGCGACGTAATCTGCATCGTCGAGGCGATGAAGATGATGAACCAGATCGAAGCCGACAAAGCCGGCACCATCGAAGCCATTCTGGTGGACGACGGCCAACCGGTAGAGTACGACCAGCCGCTCGTCATCATTTCCTGAGCGGGGTGAGTGCGCATGTTTGAAAAAATCCTGATTGCCAACCGCGGCGAGATTGCGTTGCGCGTGTTGCGCGCCTGTAAAGAGATGGGCATTGCCACCGTGGCGGTGCACTCCCAGATCGACCGCGACCTGAAGCACGTACGCCTGGCGGACGAAGCCGTGTGTATCGGCCCCAACCCGTCGCCCAAGAGCTATCTGAACATCCCCGCCATTATTGCGGCGATGGAGATCACCGATGCGGTGGCGGTGCACCCGGGCTACGGTTTCCTGGCGGAAAACGCTGACTTTGCCGAACAGGTACATAAGAGCGGCTTCACCTTTATCGGCCCGGATGCCGACACCATTCGCCTGATGGGCGACAAGGTGTCTGCGATTGCGGCGATGAAGAAGGCCGGCGTACCCACCGTACCCGGTTCCGACGGCCCACTGCCCGCCGATGGCGAGAAGTGCATGGAAATTGCGCGCAAGATCGGCTTCCCGGTGATCATCAAGGCCGCTGCCGGCGGCGGTGGTCGCGGTATGCGTGTGGTGCACAGCGAGGGCGCGCTGCTGAATTCCATTTCGGTGACCAAAGCCGAGGCCGGTGCGGCCTTTGGTGACAGCACCGTTTATATGGAGAAATTCCTGCAAAACCCGCGTCACGTGGAAATCCAGGTGATGTCCGACGGCCAGGGCAATGCGGTGCACTTCGGCGATCGCGACTGCTCCCTGCAGCGCCGCCACCAGAAGGTTCTGGAAGAAGCTCCGGCCCCCGGCATTCCCGACAAGGTGCGCAAAGAAGTACAGGACGCCTGTGTGCAGGCGTGTATCGACATCGGCTACCGCGGCGCGGGCACCTTTGAATTCCTGTACGAAGATGAGCGCTTCTACTTCATCGAGATGAACACCCGCATCCAGGTAGAGCACCCGGTTTCCGAGATGGTGACTGGTGTCGACCTGATCAAGGAGCAGATTCGCGTCTGCGCCGGCGAGAAGCTGTCGTTCAAACAGGAAGATATCGTGATCCGCGGTCACTCTTTCGAGTGCCGGATCAATGCCGAGGACCCGAAGACCTTCTTCCCGAGCCCTGGCAAAGTGGAATCCTTCCACGCTCCGGGCGGCCTGGGCGTACGGGT
>NZ_DATCMV010000067.1:0-16165 GCF_036563125.1 Microbulbifer sp. | reverse complement strand
GGCTGGCGAATACACAACAGGTTCGCAATGCCGTAATCCCGCGCCGCCCCCAGCACATGCAGGTTGTCGTCCACAAACAGCGTGCGCTCAGGGTCAAACGGCTGGCGCTCCTGCAGTGAATGCCAGAACAGTACGCTCTCTTTCGCATGCCCCAGATCGTGCGAGGAAATGATTTCGTCCAGCCACTGATCAATCCCGGTCACCTCCAGCTTGTGCATCAAGCCATCCGGGTGCGCATTGGTCACCAGTAGCGCGCGCTTGTTCATCTGCCGCAGGCTGCGCAGGAAATTATCCGTGTGCGGGCGCAGCGCGATGCGGTCTTCGATCTCGCGGTAGATCGCCGGCACATCCAGTTTCAGCGCCTCGGACCAGTAGCGCAGGCAATACCAGTCCAGCGTGCCGCGCAGCGCGTCGGTCTTCTGCATCACTAGCGTCTGCGCCTCCACCAGTGAAATGCCGTTCACCTCCGCATAGCGTTGCGGCAGGTGCTCCAGCCAGAAATGATTGTCGTAATGCAGATCCAGCAGGGTGCCGTCCATATCCAGCAGCACCGTGTCGATCCGGCTCCAGTCCAGCGTGACCATCTCGTCCCACAGCCCTCGTCAAACAGCCCCGGCCCCGGAGCTGTACAAAAAAACGACGGTCATTATCCACTATGCTCGCTGTGCCGCCAAATCCGCGCGGATCAGCCCCACCACCAGCAGTGCCTGTGCGCCGTAGTAAGTCAGCATGATCCAGGTACCGGCGAGTGGTACCGGGTCCACAAAGCGGTTGATGGCGATCAGCGCATCGGAGGCCATAAAGGTCAGCGCGCCGGCGAACAACAGCGATGAACCGCTGCGGTGGGCGGCGGCGGTTACCGCCATGGCGCTGATCGCGAGGATATACAGCCCCACCGGCAGCGCCAGCTCGCCCGCCGCCGGCAATACCTGCGTGCCAAGCAGCACAACCGCCACCAGCACCGCGAATGCGCGCCCGGCCAGGCACAGGCTCAGCTTGCCGTGGCGGGCAAAGGTCACGGTGTAGGTCAGCTGCGCCACCAGGAAGGCGCCGAGGCCAAACAGGAAGTGGTTGGCAAAGGGGATCGCCAGCAGTACGTCGCCGAGGGCGGAGAAGCCCAGTGCCAACAGGCACAGTGCACGGGTGCCGCCGCCGAGGCGCTGCGCGGCGAGCCAGAAAAGGATGCCGATGGGGACTATCTTTAGTGCCGCCATCCACAGGGCTTTGGTGCCGGTGGCGTCCAGCAGCATATACAGCGTCGCCGCCAGCACAAACAGCAAGGTGGCCGGCTGCGGCAGCGCCGTCGGGGCTGTCTCGGTGTGGCCGCCGGCCTTCATCGCTAGATCGTTCATGGTGTCTCCTGGTTTTTATCTTTGTAATGGGGGGAGTATTCTTGCGCGAGTATTCGCGAAAGCGGGTGGCGGAGCAAATATGGCGCCCGTCCAATCAGTATCCATTCTCTTTATCGTCTTATCAGGGAGCGACAGATGAAGGCCAGCAATATTCTCGAAACCATCGGCAACACCCCGCATGTGCGTATCAACCACCTGTTCCGGAATGATATCGAGGTGTGGATGAAGGTGGAGCGCTTCAACCCCGGCAGCAGCATCAAGGACCGCATCGCACTCGGCATGATCGAGGACGCGGAGAAGTCTGGTGCGCTGAAGCCCGGTGGGGTGATTGTCGAGCCCACCTCCGGCAATACCGGCATCGGTCTGGCGATGGTGGCGGCGGTGAAAGGCTACAAGCTGATCCTGACCATGCCGGAGTCCATGTCCATTGAACGGCGCAAGATCATGAAAGCGCTGGGGGCGGAGCTGGTGCTCACTCCCAAGGAGAACGGGATGCCCGGCGCCATTGCCAAGGCGGAGGAGATCCTGTCGCAGAACGCCAACAGCTGGATGCCGCAGCAGTTCACCAATCCGGCCAATGTGACCGCGCACCGCAACACCACCGCAAAGGAAATCCTCGCGGATTTCCCCGAGGGGCTGGACTACCTGATTACCGGTGTCGGCACCGGTGGTCACATCACCGGCTGTGGTGAGGTGCTGAAAGAGGCCATGCCGAACCTGAAGGTATTCGCGGTGGAGCCGGAGAAATCCCAGGTGATCGCGGGCAAGGAGAAGGGCATGCACCGCCTGCAGGGAATCGGTGCAGGCTTTGTGCCGGAGGTGCTGAACAAGGGCATCCTCGACGGCACCATCCCGGTCAGTGAGGAGGACAGCTTCGAGATGGCGCGTCAGTGTGCCTTGAAGGAAGGCATCTTTGTGGGTATTTCCTCCGGAGCCTCCCTCGCCGCGCTGAAACAGAAGGAACACGAGCTGGCGCCGGGCAGCCGGGTGCTGGTATTCAGCTACGACACCGGTGAGCGCTATCTGTCCATCGAAGACCTGTTTAGCGCTTAGGGAATTACTGAAAACGACTGCGCGTGCGCCTGGCGGTGGCACGCGTATAATCTCCCGCTTTGTTGTTAAAGAATCAGAATCGGGGGAATCATGGAAAACGTCGTCAGCCGGGAACTGCTGGATCAGGTCATCGCCATTTCGGTACAAGCCGGCGAGGCAATACTGGAGGTGTACAACGCCAGTGGGGAGCTGCAGGTGGATACCAAGTCCGACGATTCCCCGGTGACCGCCGCCGATCTGGCGGCGCACAAGATTCTCGCTCCCGCCCTGGAAAAACTGCTCGACGGCGTGCCGGTGCTCTCGGAAGAGGGGCAGATGCCATCGTTCGAGGTTCGCAGCCAATGGAACCGCTACTGGATCATCGACCCGCTGGACGGCACCAAGGAATTTATCCGCCGCAACGGCGAGTTCACCGTCAATGTGGCGCTGATTGAAAACGGTGAGCCGGTGCTGGGGGTGGTGCATGTTCCGGTGCTCGACATCACCTATGCCGGTGCCAAATCCATCGGCGCGATCAAGCGGGATGCGAATGGCGAAAAGGCCATCCAGGTGCGCGCGATGCAGCCGCGTCTCGACGGCAAGCAGCCGATCGAGGTGGTGGCAAGCCGCAGCCACGGCGCCGGTGCGGTGGACGAACTGCTCGCGCGGATCGAGGGCAGCCTCGGCGAAACCGGGCTCAAGAACATGGGCAGCTCGCTGAAGCTGTGCCTGGTGGCGGAAGGTGCCGCAGATCTGTACCCGCGACTGGCGCCCACCTGTGAGTGGGATACTGCTGCGGCGCAGGCGGTGGTCGAGGCCGCTGGTGGTGTTGTGGTGGACGACCAGTTTGCGCTGCTGCGCTACAACCAGAAAGACGCGCTGCTGAACCCCTTCTTCTATGTGATCGGCGACCGCGCCTACGACTGGAAATCCCTGCTGCTCGCTTGAGCGCGCGTGGGCTAAATCCGCGAAACTGGTCTAGGCTTTATCCTGTATCCCGGCGGTCATGTAGTTTTTGACGACTGCCGGGGCACTCGATAGATGACCGGGAGGAAATCCATGACCAGTACCCGCGGTATCAGTAGCCATGTAAACATCAGTGAAGCGGATACCCACGCGCTGCGCTTCCGTCTGCAGACCGAAATCACCTGGCTCTCCCGCCAGATGCAGGACCTGCAGGGCGCGAATGAATCCACAGACCTTTCTCTGATCCAGACCTACCGGGAAATGATCTTTTCCCGCCGCGCCCTGCTCGGGCGTATTCCCCGCTGAATTTTCCGCGGATTTTTTTGCGCGCCGCCGGCAGCCGCTGTGCCGGTGTCACCGTTGTTGTCGCCCCGGCGGCCGCGGGTGAAATATCTGTATACACATACCTGCGTCCGTGGAATATGTGTCGTTAAATCGCCGCGTATTGCGAATACTTTTTCCATATTCGACAGCGCCGGATACCGGCGTCGTAAAAATTTTTCAATTGTTGAGAAAATTGTTCAAGTTTCGACAATTGGGTCTACGCTTGGTGGGATATAAATTTAATGTAAAAGAGAAAGTCCCATGCGCTATCCGGTCGTGGTTCATAACATCGAATTTGCCGGCTACGGTGCGATAGCGCCGGATCTTCCCCACTGCCACTGCCGCGGTGAAACGCTCGAGGGCGCACTGCAGAAAATGGCGGAAACCATCGCCCAGCGGCTGGATGATCTGCAGGCCGTTGGCGATCCGCCACCGGTGCCCGGCGAGCTCGAAAAACTGCGCAAAAACCCCGCCTTCGTCGGCGGCGTGTGGGCAATTATCGACATCGAGCGCAATGAGCTGCGCCCAAATTCCTGAATGCCACAACGTGTAGGAACGACATCGCCGTGAAGGGTGGTGTAACAACAGCAATAAGCAGCATTTGAAAAAGTTTTCATACTTTTTAACCAAGGATGGTGACAATGAAAGGTCTGGTATTCCTTCTGGCCCTGTTTGCTTCCAGTGCCGCGCTGGCCCAGTGGAACAATCCCTTCGACGGCTACTGCAACGGTGAATATCGCGTAATTGGTACCCTCGGTCTCGGTGCCGGTGATTTGCAGATCAATGACGACCGGGATTTCGCCGGCTACGCCAGTATCGGAGTCACCCCTGCCGCCGGTGTGTGGCAGGTGGAATTGCGCTACACCAACTTCGACGACGGCCGTGTGTCGGTGGATCAGTGGGGTATTGGCGCCAAGGTAGATTTCACCCTCACCTGCGATGTTCAGTGCCTGTACTGGATGGTGGGCTGGAACTACGGTGAGTTTGATGTGGGTACCGTCGAAAAACACGGCATCCTGTATGACGTGAATAACGACAGCAGCGACGACTATTGGAATGCCGGTGTCGGTTACCGCTACAACTGGAATCAGGATTTCGATACGTCCATCGAATACAACTACAACAACGTGAGCAAACGGGTCCGTTACTATGACATCGTCGAGGATTACGAGCGCCGTTTCGATCTCGGGCATTTGCGCACCCTCACCGTCAACTTCAGTTATCGCTTCTGATCGGGCGGCGCAAAAAAAGGCCGGCGGATCTGCGATCGGCGCCGGCCTTGAACCACGTGTTTAATTCATCCCCTTAAAAGCTGTACACCGCTTTCATCCACAGGGTGCGCCCCGGTTCGTTGACCCGCGCCAGCTGGTCGAACCCGGGAATCGCGGCACCGGCGCGGCTGATGTGCTCCGCATAGGTTTCATCCAGCAAGTTGTCGATACCCGCGGTCACCTGCAGTTCCGCTGACGGGCGCCAGCCGCCATTCAGCGACAGGACATTCGCCGCATCCGTGGGTCCGAAATCCTGCCCGGCAATGTTGCCCCTGCCAATATCCACTCGATCCTGCGCGGCGAGCGCGCGCCACAGAATGCCGCCAGACCACTGTGCCTGCTGGTAATACAGGCCGAGGCGGGTTTCCAGCGGTGGCAGTTGCGCGAGCGTGGTGCCGTCGGACTCGTTGGCGCCGCGCACCGATGACAGGGTCAGCTCCGCGCGCCAGTGGTCGCTCAGGCGGTAACCCAGGTCCATCTCCACGCCCCAGGAGCGGGCGTCGATATTGCGTACGATGGTGGTGGTGCGGGTGCTGTTCATGTCACCCATACCGCCGCCGGCGATCATCTTGCTGAAACCGGACTCGATCATCAGGTAGTCATCGATGATGTTGGCGAACGCGGACAGGCTTGCTTCGATGTTTTCTGTGCGGTAGATGTAGCCGATATCCAGCTGGCTGGTTTTTTCCGCGGCGATCTCCAGCGCGCTTAGCGAGTCCGCGGTTTCCTTGGCGATGGCTTCCCAGTAATCGGGAAAGCGCTCGTTGTAGCCGAGACCGGCGTAAACCGTGGCGGAAATGGTTGCGTCGGTCTCCAGTGCCTTTTCAAAGCGCGTGAAACCCGAGTACAGCGACTCCTCGCGTTTCTGGCCGGCGGTGGGGTTGGCGACGGACGACATCATCGACAGTGCGACGTTGTCGCGCAGGTCCCGCAGCCGCCAGTCATCCGCGCGCGCGCCGCTTATCCAGCGGTTGCCGGGCGCCACCTCCCAGCTCAACTCGGTAAACACCCCGGTCTGGGAAAATTCCGCATCCGCGATGCGCTCGAGATCGCGGTAGTCCACCACGCTCTGGTTCATGCTGCTGCGAATGCTGTGGCTGTTCTGCTGGATGTCGATTCCTGTGGTCAGTTCGAGATCCTCCCGCGGTGCGAGGGTCAGCATCAGTTTGCCGCCGCTGGTCTCGCGGTCCGGGTTCATTGCCATCGCCGCCGCCATCATGCCGGCGGGTTCACGCAGGGTGTAGTTGTCCATCACGTGGTCGACGTAGTTGTAGTAGCCCTGCAGCTCGACGGACTTCACCAGCGGCGACAGGTTGTTGCGCACCAGTTTGGCGTTGACGTTTTCCCGCGCGAATTTGGCTCCGTCCATCCCGCGATCGGCGTAGGCCGCCTCACCGTCGCTGCGGGCGGTACTGAGTTCGATGCGGGTGTCGTCGTCCGGGGTCCAGGCGAGTCCGAGCTGACCGTTCCAGCGCTCATAGAGGGAGTGCACGGTGACGCCGTCACCATCCTGGTAGTCGCCTGCGGAAGCGGAGGTGGCGCTGCCGCGCAGAGTAAATTCGGGAGTCGCGAAAGCGGCATCGATCAGGCCATCTGCGCGCCCGGCGCTCGCCGCCAGCAGGCTGGCGTGCAGGTCCCACGCGGTTTCCTGCGGTCGCTGCTGGTCGTGTTCGAACAGCACCACACCGGCGGAGTTGCCGGGGCCGTACTTCACTGTCTGCGGGCCCTTGATCACCCGGATCTGGTCCAGGGTCTCGGGAAAGATATACGCGGTGGGCGGGTCCATGCGCATGGCGCAGCCTCCGAGGATGGACTCTCCGTCCAACACCATCGACAGGCGCGAGCCGGCCATGCCACGCAGCACGGGATCGCCGTCGGTACCGCCCTTGCGGATTACCGAGAAGCCGGGAATGGTCTTCAGGTAGTCCGCGCCGTCATTGGCGGGCAGTGGCTGGCGGGGTTTTTTCGGGTCGGTGGTGATGTTCAGGGGCTGTTCGGTCTTCACCGCCGTAACCACCATCTGTTCCATTTCTTCGGCATTGGCCTGTGCGCTGCAGGCGCAGCAGGCGGCGATCACCAGTGCCAGTGGTGAGTACTGTCCGGCATCCGCGGTCAGCGGTGCCTGGGTAAGATTTTTTTTCATCGCTTATTCTCGATTCGGCGAGCCAGCGGCCGGCGGCAATGCGGCGGTTCGGCGGGCTCGTCCGGGATATTTGTGCCCGCAGCGGTGCATGAGAGGCGTATAAGACGCTCATGCGAGGCGCGCGCGTACATCCGCGCCAGTTGTAATAACGGCGTGGAATTTCGCATCAGCGGAAGGCTGCGGGGCGGATTTTTCAGGCGAGCATTGAAGCGATGGGCGGTGCGCGACCGGGTGGGAGCAGGTAGTCCCTGTGATGGCTGCGGGCGACCGGTGCCACGGGCACGGGTGCGGTGAATCCTGGCAGCGGACTCCAGGGCAGATCCGTGCCGGTGGCGATGGAGATGCCGGCACTGGAGAAGTTGCAGTGGTTGTCGGAAAAGACCTGAGCGGTGGCGTCGTCGTGCTGGTGCGGGCTCGCCTGGGGGGCTTGTGCATGCCCGTGTCCGTGCGCATGTCCATGCCCGCCATGCGCACTGTCATTCGGGGTGGCCGGTGTTGCCAGGCTGAGCAGCAGCGCACTGCGGCTGTCGCCGTGACACAGCTGGTAGGGGCCGCCACTGGCCACCGCCGACGGCATAAACCCGGCGGGCACCAGGCCGCGCACCGCGAGGAACACGCCCAGCAGCACAACTGCCAGCCACGGGGGCAGGCAGGGGCGGATGGTGGCTGGGTGTCTGGCGTTCACGTTAGCGGGGCCTGCATTGGCAAGGGTCGGAGGCGGGCTCAGAGTTTACCACTGCGTTTCAGCTGCCAGTAACTCTCCACCAGGGACAGGTGCATTTGCGACGGCAGCGCATCGGCGAGGATGGTGTTGCGCGCGCGCAGCTGCTGCAGCAGGCGCCCGCGGCGTCGCGCGAAATCCCGCCCCGCGCTGTTCAGCAGCGCGCTGTCAAAATCCACAATTGGCTGATCCTGCACCTGGTCCAGCACGCGCTCGCGCAAACACGCCACCATCACCAGGTGATGGCGCGACAGCTGTGCCACCGCACTGGTGAGGTCTTCGCTGTCTTCGTCGCGCACATTGGTGAGCAGGATCACCAGCGCGCGCCGCTGCTGGCGCGCCAGCAGCTGTTCCGCGGCGGCGGTGTAGTCGCTGTGGGCGGTGCCCGAGTGCAGGTCGTAGACGTGGTTCAGCAGCAGGTTGATGCCACCCTCGCCCTTGACCGGCGGCAGGCGGCTCTGGCTGCCGGCAAAGCACTGCAGGCCCACCGCATCGCCCTGGCGGATCGCCACGTAGGCGGACAACAGCAGGGCGTTGAGGGCGTGGTCGAAGTGGCTCAGGTCGCCGTCGCGCGCGCGCATGCGGCGGCCGCAGTCCAGCAGGAAGATGATTTCCTGATCGCGTTCATCCTGGTACTCGCGGCTGATCAGCTTTTGCATGCGTGCGCTGGCCCGCCAGTCCACCTGGCGCTGGCTGTCACCTTTGCGGTATTCGCGCAACTGGCGGAAATCGAGCCCCTCGCCCCGTCGCTGCTGCTGGTGCACGCCGAGAAAACGCAGGGTCTGCTCGGTGGACAGCGCCTGCAGCGACGAGATACCGAGAAAATTCGGATAGACCTTGATCTGCTGCGCATCCCCCAACAGCACCTTGTTCTGCCACAGGTTCCACGGTGAGTTCACCAGCGCTTCCACCTGGCCAAACACCGCGAGGCCGCGGCGCACCGGCGTGGCGCTGTAATCGGCGGCAATCTCCTGCTGTGGTTGCAGCTGGATAGCGAGTGGCAGCCCCTGCGCGCGCAGCTGCGCCGGCAGCTGATCGGTCACCAGCAGGGAGAGCGGTCGTGCACCGCTGTTGACCAGGGTCAGGCCGATGCGCTGCTCCACCCCGAGTGCGAGATTGCCCGGGAGCTGGCGGCGACCGCCAAGGCCGCGGTTGTGACGGCCGGTGGCGAAATCCAGCAGGCTGGCCAGCGCCAGTACCCAGAATCCCAGCCACCAAATGCTGGTAAGCAGGCCGGCGGCCGCGGGCCACCAGATGCGCGCAGCGCTGACCGCCAGCGCGCAGGCGCAGGCAATCAGCAGCAAGCGGATCAGCAGGGGGGAGGGCTTCACAGCCGCGGCGCCTCCACCGACTCAATGATCTGCGCCAGCACCGAGTCGGCGGTCTCGCCGTCGATTTCCATGTCCGGCGATACCGCCACCCGGTGGCGCATCACAGGAACCGCCATGGCCTTGATGTCGTCCGGCAGTACGAAATCGCGCCCTTGCAGCAGGGCGTGGGCGCGCGCGGCCTGGATCAGGCCGATGCTGGCGCGGGGGCCGGCGGCGCGGCGCAGCTGGGAGGATTCGCGGGTGGCGCGCACCAGGCGCACGGCGTAGCTCAGTACCTGCTGGTCCACCTGTACCTGGGGTACCAGCGCCTGCAGTTGCTGTAACTCGCCGGCGTCGAATACCGGCTCGACGCTGTCGCGCAGTTGCTGTTCGATCTGCCCGCCGCTGGCCGCGGCGGTGAGCGCTTCTTCCGCCTGCTGGCTGGGGAAGTCGATCAGTATTTTGAGCATGAAGCGATCCAGCTCCGCCTCCGGCAGCGGATAGGTACCTTCCTGCTCCACCGGGTTCTGGGTGGCCAGTACCATGAACGGGCGCGGGGTGGCGTGGGTCTCACCGTCAATGGTCACCTGCTGCTCCTGCATCACTTCCAGCAGCGCCGCCTGGGTCTTGGCCGGGGCGCGGTTGATCTCGTCCGCCAGCAGCAGGTTGGTGAATACCGGGCCGCGACGCACTTCAAAGCGGCTCTCTGCCATGTGGTAGATGGCGTGGCCGGTGACGTCGGCGGGCATCAGGTCCGGGGTGAACTGGATGCGACGGAAGTCGCCGCCGAAGCCGCTGGCGAGACAGCGCACCAGCAGGGTCTTGCCGAGCCCCGGCACCCCCTCCAGCAGCACGTGGCCGCCGGCGAGCAGCGCGATCAGCACCTGCTCCACCACGCTGGGCTGGCCTATCACCACCTGGTTGATCCGGCTTCTCAGCAGGTTTACCCGCTCACTGGCCTGCTGCCAGCGGTTATCGGCTTCTGCCCCGGTTTCGGTGTGCGGCTGCGCCTGTTGTTCGGTAGGCGGCTGCGCCGGTAGTTCGGCATGAGTATCGGAATGCAGTTCCGCAGTCTGGTCGGTGGAATCGCTCATAGGGCGGCCTCGATGATCTGAATGCTGCGCAGTCGCGCGGTGAAGTCGTCTTCACTGTGGGGCGCGTCGCCCCACAGGGTATGAAAAATATCGCCGGCGGCGAGCCCGGTGCGCGCAGCCAGGGTTTCGGCAAGCTGCCGGCATTTTTCCGGCGTCAACCGGTTCGCACTGTGGCCGGCGAGCTTCTGCAACAGCGGAGCCCGCGCCTGTTCAAACAGCGCTTGGCCGCGGTTCTGCCGCCAGTAGAAATACCCGCAGGCGCGGATATGTTCGACCAGCGAGCGGCGCTCGCTCGCCGGCGCCGGGACCAGCGGGCCAAAGCGGCGGCTGCGGTTGGCAATCCACGCGGCGATGGCCAGCAACCCGGCGACAAAGAATTCCAGCGCGAAGCGCTTTATCAGCGTGCCCAGGCTGTCGAATCGCGGTCGGGTGATCATGACCAGGTCGCGCTCGCCTACGAGATGTGCGAGAAAGTAGGCGTGGTCGAATTCACCGATACGGCGGTTGTGCCACATTTCGCCATCGGTCAGCAGTGTGAGGCGACCGCGGCCGCGCTCGTAAAATACCAGTGGCGACTGGGTGGGTATGTTCTGGAACGGCACCCAGTGCAGCGGGCTGCCGTCCACATCGATATCCGTGCCCTGTCCCATCATCTCGTGGGTAAACACTTTGCGCGGGTTGAAATACAGTTCGTAACTGGTGCCGCTGTCACTGGTGCGATTGATCAGCCGGTCGGGGTCGATATCGGGATTGCGTGGCGCTGCGGGTTCCTCTACCTCCGGCGTGGCCGCGCGCTGCTCGCTGTCGTCCTCGCCGTCGGATTTGGCTTCCGACAGATTGCGGTTGTGTTCGCGCATCAGCTCGCTGGCGGTTTTGTTGCGCAGTTTGCCGGCGTCCTCACCGAATACTTCGCGCACCTGCTGATTGAAATACAGGTCGGTGTCGCCATGGGTGACTTCGAGCCCGAGCTTTTGCAGCAGCAGGTCCCGCTCGTTGTCGCCGCCGCTGCTGTGGGCGACGACAATGGCCTGGCCACCGTTTTCGACCCAGTCCAATAATTCCCAGAGTCGCTCACTGTTGTAGAGCTGGCTGGAGCTGGCGAGGAACAGCGCGTCGTCCTCGCCGAGCGTGGACAGGGCCGCAATGTTGTCTGCGCGGCGGTGGGAAATGTCCAGGCGATCGAGGAACTGTTCTGCGGCCAGAAACGGATTGCGCTGGGCCGTGTCGCCGAAGCCGAGGTCCACCTCTTCGCTGTAGCGCTCGAAGAGCAGCAGGAACAGCGCGACTCCGCCAGCCAGTACCAGCAGAAGGGAAAGTATCGCGATGCGGCTCAACTTCACTGGCGCACCTCCCCGCTGTCGTTGCGGAACACTCGCTGCCACTGCGTGCACAGGGTTTCCAGTTGCGCGGTTGCCGGCGCCTTGTGGGCGTAGGCCAGGCGTTGCCACGAAGCGGTGAGCAGGCCGAAAAACTGCACCAGCTCAGGGGGGAAGCGCGGGTCCTGCTGCGATTCCTCGCGCACCAGCTGCGCGCACTCCGCTTCCGTGTGGTGATCCTGGAACGGGCAGTCGTAGTGGGAAATCAGGTCCGACAGGCTGGCGCGATACAGCAGCCCGAGCGCCTCGCGCTGTGCACCTGCCCGCCACAGCCGCAGCACTTCAGCGGTGATGTCGTCCGGCAGGCTCTCCCGGCGCAGGTCGAGGCCAAACAGGGTTGCGGGGCGCTGGACTTCCACCACTTTGCGGCGCGGACGGAAGCCCAGCAGACCGCGCAGCTGGTGGCGGTAATGCCACAGCAGCCACAGGGTGATCGCGATCGCTGCAATCCACAGCAGCAGTTCGATGATGCCGGCCAGCAGCGGCCAGAACTCGCTGCTGGTCGACTCTTCATCGGTGGGTTCGCCGTCGTCACTGCCGAGGTTTTCCAGCCACTCGATGAAGGCGATAAACCATTCCGGGTAGCGATACTCGCTGCTTTCGTGTTTGCGCATCCGCCAGCCGCCCTGCTCCTCCCGCAGGTGGAAGTCGTCACCGGCGAGTGTTTCGTCGATCAGCTCCTGGGCCTGGGTGGGGGTGACCGTGTCCGCAACCGCCGGCTGCGGCGAGGTGAGGAGGGTGCACAGGGCGAGAGTTGTGGCGCACAGCAGCGCCGAGCTCACGCTGCTGCGACGGATCGTTGTTGAACGGGATTTTGCCGGCGAGCGCTGGCTTGCTTCTTTGCGTGCGCGCAGTTTGCGGAAGTGAATTTCAATATCCCACGCTTCCAGCTCCACCCTGCGACCGATGTACAGCATGAAACCGGCGCAAACATAAAACGGCGCGACGCAGGCCATGATCAGCAGCGACAAACCGTTGCCGAGCCACTGGATAACATTTTCATCTGCGCTGAGCAGCGACCACCAGTTGATGTCGAGCTGCTCCGGCAGCATCAGCAGCGCCAGCGCCACCACACCAAAGCCGAGAATCATTTCCACATGCACACCGACGATATGCAGCCAGCTTGCGGTGCCGGCGGTATTGCGGTGCAGCAGCGCAAGGCGCGTGTTGCGCACCTTGCCAGTGGCATCTTCCAGTACCGTAACCGGCATATCAAAGGCGCGGGTAAAACTGAGGCGGCGCCAGCTGAGCCAGGCAAACCAGTCGCGCCTGTTGGCGCGTGCAAACATCGCAAAGGCCTCGCGCAGGCTGAGCTGCTCGCCGAACAGTTGCCGGCTGACCACCAGTAGGGGCAGTCGTTCAAGCAGCGGTTTCAGCCACCAGACCACGAGGATCGCCATATTGGGGCTGTGCGGAAACAACACCGCCAACAGCGCGAACAGTAGTGCCGCGGGAATGAGCCACAGCAGGGTCATCTGCAGCCAGTGTCGGCGTGCGAGCAATATGCCCAGGTCGACGGATTCCCAATTGGAGCGCAGGCGTGCGCGCACCGCGAGTTGATCGAGATTCACACTCTGTTCTCCCCGTGCACGGTGCGGCGCCCGGCGAGGCAGCAGTAACCGATCACCAGCAGCCAGAAAAAGCCGCCTACCAGCAGCTTTATCGCGATGCTCACTTCAGTGCTGGAAGACCAGAATGCCTCCAGAAACGCCGCAATCACCAGCATCAGAAAAGTGCCGTACATGATTTTCATGGCGTCGTGCCCGGCCTCGCGCAGGGACTGGCGGCGGCTGAGGTTGCCGGGGTTTACCAGGGCGTGCCCGAGGCGCAGCCCGGCCGCACCGGCAAATACGATGGCGGTAAGTTCAAAGGCACCGTGGCCGATCACAAAGGGATAGAAGGTGGTGACAAATCCTACCCGGGTGATGTGGCCGAAAATGGCCCCGAGAAATACACCGTTAAACAGCAGGAAAAAAATTGATCCCAGCCCGAACAGCATACCGGTGGCGAAAGTCTGAAACGCGATGCCGATATTGTTCTTGATATAGAAGCCGAACATCATCAGGTCGGAATCCGACCCCCGTTCGCGACCCAGTACGCGGTTGCCCGGGTCGTACATGGCTTCAATCTCCATGACCTGTTCCGGCGACATCACCGCGTAAATCAGTGCGTCGTTCCAATAGCAGCCAAAACCCATCACCAGTGCCGGCGCCAGAAACAGTGCACAGGCGAGCCAGACAAAGCGCGACTGCGCGCGCAGAGCACGGGGGAACCCCTCAAACAGATAATCCAGCCAGCGGCTTTTGGATATGGATTTTTGCTGATAGATGCGCTGATGGCAGGCCAGCACCAGCTGGTTCAAGCGCTCTACCAGGTTGCCGGTGTAGTGGCGTTCCTTGGCGACGGCCAGATGCTGGCAGAGGCGGCGATAGGCCGCCGGTATATCCTCTATCTGCGGTGAGCTTCCGCCCGGAGTCGCCTGGATAACTACATTTTTCTGGTAACCCGCAAGCCAGTTTTCCAGTTGCTGCCACAGTAGTTCATGGCGCTGTTCAAAATCCCGCTGTTTCATTCTGCGCGCGCCTCTGTCCGGGCTTTTGTCCGAGCCTGTCCCGTCTGCCCGCTGTCCACCTGCCTGTCGGCGTCGCGATTATCGCGGGACTGGCGTGCCCCCAGCAGCCAGTGGCCAATCGCGTACAGTTGCCGCAGCCCGGCCTCGCCATTTTTGCCGGTAACCGGCTGCAGCAGATCCGCCAGCTCCTGCTGACGCGCCTTGCTCAGTACACCGGCGCGCTCGGTGAGGCTGACAATGGCCTGTTGATCTTCCAGGGTGAGGCCTCGCGGCGGGGGCGCGGGTGTGACATCTGGCAGTGCGGTGGCTTTGGTGGTCTGCGCGCGATAGATGACGATGGTGCCCGCCGCATAGTCCCCCAGGCGCTGGAAGTGGCGACTCAAGGTCATGCTCAAAATGCCGGCGCAGTAGCCAAATGGCAGGAAATCCGCGAAGCGCAGCAGGTTGCGCATGATCGAGGCACCCCAGCCGACCGGGGTGAGGTTGTCATTGACCACGGTGAGGCCGAATGCGCGTTTGCCCGGTGTCTGGCCACCGCGAAAAACTTCAAAAATAACCGGGTAAAACCACTCCAGCAGAAACGAACCCAGCAGCCAGATACCTATGCCGGTGTTGCCGGCAAACGCCAGAGCGATTCCGAGGGCGATCAGGATCAGGGTGCGATAAAACAGATCTACCGAATAGGCCAGTATCCGCGGTACCGGACCCGCCACCTGTGCGGTCAGGTCGATCCCCTCCGGGGTTTCGATGGCATACAGGGTATCCAGGCCCGCGGGCTCGAGGTCCGCCGGGGAATGGTGTGAGGAAGGCGGCTGAGCGGTGGAGGCGTTCTTCATCGGGAACTGCTATTGCTGAAGCGACGAAAGGTGTCGGCGAAGAGGCCTCGTGATGAGGCCGTCTCCGCCGTTGCGGAAATCAGATTTCCGGGTTTGTTTCATGGCCGCCAAACATGTTGCGGTACAGGATACCGTAAGCAATGCTCAGGGTCGGAATGGCCCAGATCAGGCCGATGATCAGCGCCAGGAAGCCGGCCAGGTACAGCAGACACAGCACGATCATGAAACCGAACACCGGAAACCAGTGCTTGGTAACTGCTTTGCGGGAAATCTCGAGTGCCTGCCAGGGCCCCAGGTTTTTGTCCACGATCAGTGGCAGCATCATCATGTAACCAATCACCAGGTAGACACCGGGGATGATCAGCAGAACAAAGCCCACGGCAACCAGGATGTACATCAGCACCATGGCCACGGCCAGCGGCAGGATCTTGTCGAAGTAGGCAAATACCTCGGTGCCGGACACCTGCTCGTCGCGGGCGATTTTGACACCGATCATCATCATGCCCGCACCGAGCGGCGCGCTGGCGGCGGCGATAATGATATTGGACAGGATTGCGCCGATACCCTGGTTGGCCTCGGGATCGGTAAAGGACTGTCCGGTAATCAATGCGGCCACCACGGAAATACCGATATAGGCCACGAAATACAGCAGAACACCCAGCCATACGGTGCCCTTGTTCCCTTTGGTGCGGGACCATGCCTCATTCAGGGTATCGCCGATGGCAACCTGGTAGTCCCCCGCCAGGGCCTTGGGGATGGAACCCATATTCCCGTTGCTGTTGTCATCGCCCGCCAGTTCGGCCTGGGGCGCGCTGTAGATATCACTCATGGTCGAAATTCCTTGATCGAACTTTCTTGTCATTATTGTGCCGGCAGTACTCCGCCAACCGGTGTTCCCGCAAGAGCCCGGTTCCGGCAACAGGGCCTGCAACCATATCACAGGTCTGGCGTGGTATTCCCGCTGTTGTAAGCGCCTGTAATCCGCCCTGTGGCGGGGGTACTATTAGCCGCATTTACAACTGTGTGGTTAGGGTGAATGAGCTATGGGCAAGTGGACGCTGCGCGCCGTGTTATTGGTGATATTGCTGGGGCTGGTGTATGCCGCGCTGCCCTGGTATTCCGCGCACAAGCTGGTCGAGGCGGCGCAGGAACAGGACCTGGAGACCAT
>NZ_DATCMV010000164.1:0-17062 GCF_036563125.1 Microbulbifer sp. | reverse complement strand
AAAGTCGATCGTTGTGAAATGATCGATTGAGTCACTTTATATAGCAGTTACCAGATTTCGGAAGATGACCTCTCGAGTCACGATCCATAATTTGGGGTAAGTAAGCTGTTCCTTAAGTGTTGGGTGATGGTCGGTTGGATTCTTATATTATTAAGCACAGGTGTAGTACTTTTTTACATTAGAGTTGGGTGTACATGTGGGGGTATGCTACTTCTCGGTTGGTTGAAATCGGATCAGTTTGAACAATTCTAAACTCTGTTGCTTGTCCCGCCCTGGGCACCACACTGAAAGCCGGCTCGATCCGGTATCCCTCCGAAAGCCCCGTAATGCGGGGCTTTTGTGTTTCTGGACCTTCCGTTCTCATCTCTCTCCAACCGCTGCATTTGTGCCACTTTGGGGTACTCCTAAGGGCATACCGTAAATAGCCGCCTCCTAATGTGGGAGGTGTACCCCCAAATCGGCACGCAATTCACTTATGGCGCCGAGCTACGCAGAAGCTAAGAACATGTGGCTGCACGGGACAAAGAGCATCGGCTCAGGGAATTTGAATACCTATACTTTCTCGTTAAAGCCGCTGGCCAAAAGCAATGTCGTATGAACTCTCGTTTCGGCAGCAAGGAGCCAATGTCGGCTATTGGGCTTTTCGCGAGGTAACGCTGAATTACCAAGATGAGTACATTTTGGAAGATTGATAGGAATTGCGAGGGACGGGACTTTGTTGTCGGCGACGTCCATGGGCACTTGCGGCAACTGCAAATCCAATTGGCAGCGCTCGGCTTTACTCCCCGCATTGATCGGCTCTTCTTCCTTGGGGACATCGTTGATCGTGGACCGGAAAGCGAGGCACTGATCGATTTGATAGATCAGCGGACCTACTTCAGCATTCTCGGTAATCACGAAGCCATGACCATTGCCGGTTTTGAGAATCCCTCTGCTATTCAGTTGCACAAATCGAATGGTGGATCATGGTTTTACAAGCTTCCGAGCGAAAGGCAGCAGGCTATTGTAGACAAAATTAGATCCTGGCCCTGGGCGGTTGAAATTGACGGCGGAGCTAAACGGATAGGGCTTGTTCATGCCGATGTGCCAAAAGGCAGCTGGAATTTGGTTAAAGAGCTGTTAGACAATATCAGTGATGCTTGGTCGCAATTGGCGTCACTCGACGATCCAGCGATCGCAGAAGTAGCTCAGCCTCTGTTGTGGCGCAGAACTCTAATAACGCGCCTGTACCGGGAGGTATTGGAGTTCGAGAATAACAAAAGAACCTTAGCTGTATACAAAAGTACCTTTCTTGATCGAATCAGCAAACGGAAGTGCGCAGAGCCATGGCTAGTTCGTCCTTTCGAGATAGAGGGTATTGATTCCGTGTGCATGGGACATTCCTACGTGCCTGTGGCAACAAAAGTCGGTAATTGTCACTTTCTGGACACCTACCGCGGAGAACCTGGCGAGGAGTTAAGTATTTTGTGTATTAACCGGTCGTAGTTTTTCGTTTTAGCTGCAGTTCCTTCGACGTTGGATCTAGTCCTGATAGGTGATCAGGAATTAACAAAAGATAAGCTGAAAAGGCAGAATAATGATTTTCGTCATCGCAAGATTTTGTCGTCGAGCATGCCCCTCTTTTGGGGCAGTTTCGCTACTTCTGCTTTCAATAAGTACACGGGCTCAGATTCCTGCGGACAGCCATCAGTTGCTGGTCGCGATTAATGATAGTTGGGAGGCAACCAGTGGCCAGCTCTATGGATATCAGCGCGGCAAAGGAGGTTGGGAACAGAAATTTACCACAATTCCGGTGAGCCTCGGGCGCACAGGTCTCGCATGGGGTATTGGCTTGCACCCCTCTCAGGCAGGCACTCAAAAACGTGAGGGTGACGGCAAGGCCCCAGCGGGCATCTTCCGGCTGGGGGATGCATTCGGTTATGCGAGCTCTATCGAAACCGGGCTCGGCTACCAGCCCATGACCCCATGGCACTACTGCATTGATGTACCGACTTCGCCACTGTACAACCTGACTGTCGATGCGGGGAAAGTGGGCGCCGATGCGGTAAACGGTTCTTCAGAGGGTATGCGTCGGGATATTCACTACGGAGATCAGCAATACAGTAAAGGCATTTTCGTCAAGCATAACCCTGAAAACCAACCTGGTGCCGGCAGTTGTATTTTTATGCATCTATGGGAGGCGGCAGGCAGTCCAACCGCGGGCTGTACCGCCATGAGCGAGGGCGACATGGACGCGTTGTTACGGTGGTTGGATGCGGCACAGCAGCCGATTTATATCGCGCTGCCACGTGCGGAGTATCAGCGTTTGCGTGCGAACTGGGCTCTACCATCGCTGTAGCCCACAGTCCTATGTAAGCGTCAGCGATGTCGGCGGTTGCGCATTAATCCCGCCGGGTTTTCATGCCGGCTCGGATGTCGGTGCGGACAGAATACTGGATACGGCGTCAATCATGTGCTGGCCTGCGGGACCCAATGTCTTGCGCCGTGACCAGATCAGGTCGGTGCAGTAGGGGTAGGGAGTAAGCTGGAAATCGGTGTTCAATACTTTGATTTCCCCCCGTTCCACGTGGGGCCTGGCAATATGCAGCGGCGTAAATGCCCAGCCAAGCCCGGCGGTCAGCATCGACATAAACAGCGAGTAGCTTTCCAGATACCAGACGCGATCGCTCAGGTCATTCTCTGGCAGCGATGCGGGGTCATTACTGGCGCTGATACGCAGGTGCAAGTGATTATGCAGATCCTGGATGCTGACCTGTGCCAGAGTCGTTAATGGATGGGTAGCCCCTGCCACCAGCACAAATGAACAATTACCCACCCCCCTGAAATCAAAGTCCTCCGGATAGTCACTCTGGCTCAACACGATACCGATATCCGCCTTGCCTTCGCGAACCAGCCTTGACGCACTGTCGCCGGAGGCATGCAGCAGGGATACCGTCACCGTGGGATAGGTTTGATAGAAACGCTCCAGCGCCTTCACCAGCTGGGCAAGCTCAATGGCCGACTCGTCTATCGCCAGCGTCAGCGACTCTTCAAGTCCCGCATTCAGACTGCGACTTTTGGCTTCAAAGCGGGAGTATGAGTTGAGCAGGGAGCGCACATCGTTCAGCAGTGCGCGCCCCTGGGCAGTCAGCTTCGGCTCGCGACCGGCGCGGTCGAACAGGGTCAGTCCAGTGTCGATTTCCAGATTGCTGATCAAGCCGGAGATTGTCGACTGTGCTTTGCCCAGCGCTCTCGCCGCTGCGGAAAAAGAACCCGTGCGTGCCGCCGCCTCAAAGGCTTCAAGTTGCTCAGGTGCAATAAAGAATCGCGATTCCATGATGGAATACCCTGATTTATTGGATTTGTGTGGGTATAGCAGGTGCTTTATTCGATCCGGTCGCAGGAAACCGGTGTTCCCATATCACCTATATTAACTATCGGTTACGCCTATCGAACCTTGTATCGATAGAGTTTGCTGTCAATCAACTGGCATAGCAAGTGGGCATGCCGTGGGTTGACCGGAAATGACCAGTGCAAGACGGGGCATCGTGAAAGCATTTACCGGAAGGGGGAGGTGTATGGTGAGGGTTTTTTACGATACAGGCTCTATGCTGGCAACCCGGCTTGGGATTATCGCTGCGTTAGTAGCTGCTTGCTGCTGTGGTGCCTTTGCCGCGCGTGATGCCGTAATGGCGCAATATCCACAATTGCGATTTGCCATTGAACCGTAACGTTGCGACCTTAGTTTGGCGTCGAAATCTTCTGATCTTATACGCTTGTCTGCTGATCTATCGACCCTACCGATAGTTCATATTTTTCAAAACCGGCCATTTGGCGAGATCCTGAGTCCAGGGTGGATAAGTTTGCGCGCCCACGCAACGATCAATTCAATAATAAGGACTTTAGGGTATGTTGCCGTTCAAGAAAAAAAGAATTTCTTATCTGATCCCCTCAATGGCGCTCGCGCTGTCTCCAATGGCACTGGCGCAGACTGCTCAAGCGGAGGGCGATAAAGTCGCAGTGGCCAAAACTGCTGCGAAAACTGAAGAAGTAAAAAAGAAAAAAATCTCTACTGGCTCGAGCGAGGCGGTTGAAGAAATCGTTGTGACCGCGACCCGACGCGCTGAGTCTGTCGCCGATATTCCGTTCAATATTTCTGCGATCAGCGAAGAGGCGCTGCGCAAGAAAAACATCACCGATGCGAAATCCTTTATCGAACAGAGTGTTGCTATCAATGCGCCGGCCAACAGCGCGCGATTCAATGATTCGGTAACGGTGCGCGGCCTGAACGTGGCGCGCTCGGACGCCAACAACCTGGAGCAGTTTGTTACCACCACGCTGGCGTACTACCTGGACGAGACCCCGCTGCCGCACATGGTCTACCGCATCAAGGATGTGCAGCGCGTGGAAACCCTGCTGGGCCCGCAGGGTACCCTGTATGGCTCCGGCTCACTGGGTGGCACTGTGCGCTACATTACCAATGACCCGAAAATCGGCGAAACCGAGTTCAAGGTCAATACGCGCGTATACAACACCGACCACAGCTCTGGTATCAGCAGCGATACCGACTTTGTGATCAACCTGCCATTGGGTGACAGCGTGGCATTGCGTGCGTCCCTGGCGCACCTGGATGAAAAAGGTTACATCGATCGCGCGGTAAACCCGGTATGGCGCACCGGTGACCGCGCCTGGGAGGGGGACCCCAACCCGAACAAGACCCTGTACAAGGACGACGACTGGCACGAGTCCACCGGCGGCAAAATCGCCGTGCTGTGGGAGGTCAACGACGATGTCAGCGTGAAGTTCTCCCACATCGAGCAGGACCGCCTGGCACACGGTATCAACGGCGGCAGCCGCCAGTCTGAGTACTACCTGTGTGATGCCGATGACACCTGTATGGAGAACTCTCTGGAGCAGGCCCTGCCGTACCAGTACGACCCCTACACCGTGGTGTCGCGCTACGAGGAGTTCTCCGACCGCAAGTTCAGCCTCGACTCCTTCGACCTGGACTGGGACCTCGGTTTTGCCGCGCTGCACAGCAGCACCTCGGTGTACGACGACAAAAACGTGGGCCAGGCGGACTACGCCTCACAGGGTTACTGGTACTACGGCAGCTGGATTTCCGAGGTCTCGCTACAGGAAAGTAATAACAGCGCTTACATGACCAGCGACAACCGCTACGAGGGCCTCAGCCACGAGACCCGTCTGGTTTCCACCGGCGATGGTCCGCTGAGCTGGGTCGTCGGTATTTACTACACAGAGCAGGACCGCGCGTGGATGTTCTCCGAGTGGATGCCGAACTTGGACGATGCTGCGTCCCAGATCAGTTGGCTCGGTTTCGATCGGGCTGCGGTCGGGGGCAGCGTCGACGAGGGTTACCACGAGGACCTGAGCAGCAGTTACAAGGAGCAGGCGTTCTTCGGTGAGCTGACCTACGCCGTGACCGATCGCTGGGATGTCACCGCCGGCGCGCGGGTCTTCAGCTACGACGACGAGAATGACGCGGTGATCACCGATTACCTCGGTCTCAGCTCTGGCAACCGTATCAACAAGGTGTCGGTAGACGGTGAGGCGTTCTACAAGCTGAATACCTCCTACGATCTGACCGATGACGTCATGCTGTATGCCACTGCGTCCCAGGGTTTCCGCCGCGGCGGTGCCAACTCCTTCAAGGAGGAGGGAGGACAGATCCCGACCCAGGAAATCCAGTTCTACGAGCCGGATTCCGTGGACAACTACGAGCTGGGTATGAAGGGCACCTTCCTCGACGGGCGGCTGTATGTGGCGGCCAACCTGTTCCACATGGACTGGAAAGATACCCAGACCTACTGGAGCCAGACCATCTACATGTATGGCGTACCGTTCCCGGTCAATGGCACTACCAATGGCCCGGATTCCGAGTCCGAGGGCTTGGAGCTGAGCGCCACCTACCGCGTCACTGACAACTGGTCGCTGAGCTGGCAGTCCGCCAAGACCGAGGCGCGCTGGGCGGAGACCGGCGATGTGTGTACCTATGGTCCGGCGGATGATTACGACGCGAATGATTGCTACACCTACGAGAAGGGCGCGCTTCTCGGTGCGACGCCGGAATGGAAGCACATCTACGGTGTGGACTTTGATAGTGAGCTGGCCAATGGTGTGGGGATCAGCGCGAGCCTGTCCGGCCGCTACGTGGGTGAAGTGCAGTCCGGTCGCGCGGACAAGCTGAACGCGGACGTCTACACGCGGGATTCTTACAGTACCTACGACGGCTCTGTCTCGGCGGTATTCGACAATTACAGCGCAACCCTGTGGGTGACCAACCTCACTAACAGCGATGCGGAAACCTCGGGTATGAATAGCGGGATCCTGGGCTATCGAACGATCAACCTGCGTCCGCGCACGATGGGCCTCAGCCTCTCTTACGACTTCTAGTAAGCGTCTGGTTATCGCCAAAACAAGGGGCCCTAGCGGCCCCTTTGTTTTTTGTGGTGGCGGTGCCGATTTTTCCCACGCGAGTTTGCGCAATCGCTTACTTCGACCGGGTGTATCGGCGGCAGGTCCGGCCAGCGGATTGCCGCTGTTGATCGGGATTGACCAGGAGGGTGTCCACGAGAACCGCCTGCCGCGTTTCAACGCGAGGGTATCGCGGCCAGGCTAAAACACTTTTGCGGGCGCGGCGACATCAGTGTCGACAGCCACGCGGGGTTACCGACGAGGGGTAAAGTTACGACGCGTAATCCATCGGTCGCGCCTGTGGTTAGTCATTTAATCCAGCTCGGCGCAACTGGCAGACTCTCAGGAAAATAGGTCATAACAAGAACGGGTGCGTGATGGGAACGGATTTGTGTTACTTGGATGCCTGCGAGGTATTACAACTTTTCCGGCAACGTGCGCTTTCTCCAGTGGAAGTGCTGGCGGCACAAATCGAACGCTATGAAGATATCGGTGGTGATATCAATGCATTTACCCAGACGGCATTTGCGCGCGCGCAGCTGCAGGCACAGCTCGCTGAGCGAGCTTATGCCAACGGCAGTGCGCGCCCACTGGAAGGCGTGACCACTGCGATCAAGGATGAAACCTATATTCTTGGTGAGGTCACTACCAATGGCTCGCGCCTGCTGCAAAAAAATATCGCGGATACCACCGACCCGGTGCCCGAGCGCTTGATTGCTGCCGGGGCAGTACTGCATGCGCGCACCGCCACACCGGAGTTTTCCGTTGCGGCCTACACCTGGTCCGACCTGTGGGGGATTACCCGCAATCCCTGGAACCGCGCGATCACTCCCGGCGGCTCTTCTGGCGGCTCGGCCGCAGCCATCGCCGCGGGCCTCTGCACCATTGCGAACGGCACGGATATGGGTGGCTCGGTGCGTATTCCCGCGTCCCAGTGTGGCCTTGTGGGACTGAAAGCATCCCATGGTCGCATTCCGGAAATTCCGCCGTACAACGTTGACCCCTATGTTCACCACAGCATGCTGACGCGCAGCGTGCGGGACATGGTGTTGCTGTACAACCTGATTGCCGGCCCGCACCCGGTGGATCTGATGTCTCAGTTACCCAAGGAGAGTGTGCCAGTGGAGCCGCTGCCGCTGAAGGGGCTGACCGTCGGGATGTCGTTGGATCTCGGCTTTTATTCGCTGGATGCCGACGTCCGCAGGAACACGCTGCACTTTGTGCAGACACTGCGTGACCTGGGTGCAGAGATTTACGAGGTCGAACTCGGATGGGATGAGCGCTGCATTCGCACCGCACAGATTCACCAGGGGGCGCATATCGGGCATATGTTGCGGGAGAAATACGATAACCCGCAGTGCCGCGAGCTGCTCACCAGTTACGTGCGCCATTATTTCTCACTGTCGGCGGCCGCAACGCCTGAACGCATTGTCGAGGCCAATGACTACGCGCAGCAGATGTGGCGGTCACTGGAGCAGGCATTTCGCCAGTGTGATTTCCTGATTTGCCCCACCGTATGTTCCACACGGGTGGCGGCGGATTTCGATTACAGCCGTGACCAACTGGAAATCGACGGCAGGGCGGTGGACCCGGTCAAGGGCTGGTTTATGACCTACCCATTCAACACCCTGAGCCGCTGTCCGGTGCTGTCGCTGCCGAGCGGTCTCGCCGATAACGGCGTGCCCACCGGTGTGCAGCTGGTGGCGCAGCCCTACCGTGACCGCCAGCTGTTGCAGCTGGGGCTGGCCTTGGAGGAGGCGCTCGGTACTTTCATCACGCCGGCGCATCACCCGCTGCGGCAAGAGGAGCTTAGCGCGTGATCAACAAGTGTGCCCGCATGATTCGTGCGGAAATCCGCGCGGGAAGATTCTCTGGCCCCACCTCCGGTTTGGCGGCGGGTTATGTACAGGCAAATATTGCGATTATGCCGGCCGCACACGCCGCGGCCTTTGCGGATTTCTGCGCGGCCAACCGACGCGCCTGTGCACTGCTGCACCAGTCTGAGCCGGGGCAATTCCTGTTGCCGGCTCTGGGCGCCGACATCGATATCCGCTCGGACCTGCCCAAATACCTGGTCCACCGCGCTGGGCACAAACCGCTGGAGGCTGCGGATATTCGCGAGTACTGGCGTGATGATCTGGTCACTTTTGCATTAGGTTGTTCCTTTTCCTTTGAAGAGGCGCTTATCAGTGCGGGGCTGGAAGTGCGCAATATCAGCGAAGGGCGCAACGTGCCCATGTACCGCACGACACAGCCATGCAAACCTGCCGCACCTTTCGGCGGCAACCTGGTGGTGAGCATGCGCCCGTTTGCACCGCAGGCGGTGGAACGGGTGTGCGAAATCACCGCGCGCTACCCGTTGGTCCACGGTGCGCCGATTTATGCAGGGGATGCCGCCGGACTCGGCATCGGCGACATCCATCAGCCGGACTTTGGCCAGTCGGTGACCATCGACGAAGAGGAAATTCCGGTGTTCTGGGCCTGCGGCGTGACTGCGAATGAAGCCCTCCGCTGTGCCGGGCTGGACTTTTTTATTACCCATGCGCCGGGCCACATGTTGCTTACTGACTGGCAGAACTCGGCACTGGAAGGCATCGCCGATATTGGCGATTTCCACGGCAATTGATATCCGGCATTGGATTTTTCACGGACACCCCTCTGATGTTCAAACTCGTCGATTCAGGCGATGAATCACTCACGGTGTATCTCGCTGAAGTTCCCGGTGAAGAGGCGCTCGCACAAGTACTGCATTTTGTGCACCGGGCGCGGTCCCAGCGCTGGGATTGGCTGGTGGATCTGGTTCCGTCTTACTGCAGCGTGGCCATTTATTACGACCTGCTTCGCTGTGATTATGCCAATGTGCTGAGCGCGGTTAGTGCTCTGGCGGGGGGCGGCAGTGCTGCGTGCGTGCCCGCTTTGCCATGCGCTAACTCGTTGACTCCAATTCAAGCGGCCGTCGCCAAGACATTGCCGGTTTACTACGGCGAAGATCAGGCGCCGGACCTTTTGCGGCTGGCGCGCAGCGCAAAACTGGATATCGAAGACGTGATTGCGCTGCACTCGGGGCAGGAATACCGGGTCTACGCGCTCGGCTTTCGCCCGGGCTTTGCATTTATGGGCAGTGTGCCGGAAGCATTACAGATACCGCGGCTGGATATCCCGCGCAAACGCGTGCCCGCCGGCGCGGTGGCGATTGCCGGGGCGCAGGCCGCGGTCTATCCCAGTGCCAGCCCTGGAGGCTGGAACCTGATTGGCCGCTGCCCCACGCCATTGTTCCATCTGCATCGAGGCGAGCCAAAGGTAGCTCTGAAGGTGGGAGATCGCGTGCGTTTCCAACCGGTCTCCCACGAGGAGTACCTGGCGCTGGGTGGGAAACTGGATGAGTAAAGTGGCGGTGGCGGACATGGCCGAGCCTGTGGGTACAGAAGTGGCTGACACGCTCGCGGTGATCAAGGCTGGGCCGCAGATGCTGATTCAGGACAGTGGCCGCCGCGGCAGTCAGCACCTGGGGATCAGTGTCGGTGGTGCTGCCGACACGCATGCCGCTGGCTGGGCCAATCGCCTGCTGGACAACTCGGGTGACGCTGCGCTGTTGGAAATCTGCCTGGGCGGCGTCGCCCTGCGCTTTTTGCGCGCTGCTCGATTCGCGCTCACCGGTGCAGATCTCAACTGGCAGCTCGATGGCCGTGCGCTCGGCAATTGGCAAAGTCATACCGCGGCTGCGGGCGCGGTACTGCGCGGCGGCCTGGCCGCGCACGGTGTGCGCGCTTATCTGTCGCTGGGCGGCGGCATTGCGGTTACGCCGGTCTGCGGTAGCCGCGCCACCACGGTGGCGGAAGGCATCGGCGGCATCCATGGGCAAACGCTGCAAAGCGGCGACCTGCTGCACGCGCCGGTTGTGCCGGCACCGGCGTTTATCGCACGCAGAACCCCGGCGATATTTTGCCGCGACTATCCCGCAGAACTATTACTGCGGGTAGTGCCATCCAATCAGCATCACCTGTTTGGTGAACATCAATTGCGAGCATTTTTCTCACAGGAATATCAGGTATCTCCCGCATGCGACCGAATGGGCGTACGCCTGCTGGGAGCTGCGCTGGCGTCGCCGCCTCAGGGGCTGGTATCCGAGCCTGTGACCGCCGGAGCGATACAGGTACCCGCCAGTGGCTTGCCCATCGTGCTGATGCCGGACTGCCAGACCATTGGCGGCTACCCGAAAATCGGCCACGTCTATCGCGTCGATCTGGATCGCCTGGCGCAGGCGCGACCCGGACAGTGCGTGCGATTTGTGCGCGGAAGCCGGGCTGAGGCCCAAACCGAGTGGCTGCTACAGAGAAAATTTTTTCATGGCGGAGCGTGACGCTGCAATGGTGGATTTGGTTCTCGATAAATACCGTCACCCGGAAATCAACGCGCTGGCAATACAGATCGAAGCGCTGCTGGTGGCGACGAACGTGCGCGGTATGGAAACGGTGCGCAATCGCGGTTACCGCGGCTATTTGCAACGCGCGGTATCAACGCTGCTGCGCCAGCGGGAGCGGGTGGCTATCGTGAGTGGTTTCCCGGTGACACAGGGCTTTGAAACCGATGGCCCAGCCGGTGCCCTGGCGCTGGCAAATGGTTTGCGCCAGCTGGGGTCTGAAGTTGTGCTGCTCGGGATCGATCACTACATTGCCGCGCTGCAGCGCTGTGCCCGCGAGCTGCAACCATCGCACTTTATGCCGGTGGCACCGGCGTGCGTTGGGGATCAATTGCGGCAATTTGTCGCTCAATTTCGCCCTACGCTGTTGGTGTTTGTGGAAGTGCCGGGCGCGGGCGCTGACGGCCGCTACAGGAACATGCGCTTTAGGGATATCACAGAGCAGACCCTGCCTTGGGAGCAGCTGATGTCCCTGGTGGATTGTCCCACGCTGGCGTTTGCCGATGGTGGCAATGAGCTGGGGATGGGACGGCTCCATCAAGAGCTGCACGGCTTGCCGGTTGCCTGTGCCGCAGCCAGCACCGACGAGTTGGTGATTGCCGACGTCTCCAACTGGGGCGTCTACGGCGCACTGGCGCTCGCATCCGTCTGCGTTGATCGGCCACTTTTACAGGGCTTCTGTCTGGTCCGGTGTCTACGTGCGTTGAACCTAGAGGGTATTGTGGATGGCGTCACCGGCGCGTGCACTGCCACCGAAGACGGCTTGTTGCTCGGCCAGAGCGTCGCCATGTTCAGTGCTCTGCGGGCGCTCGCCGAGGGCGCCCTCGCTATGCCGGAAAGTGAAGATATCGCACCGCTTGAAGAAGACGTGGCGTGAAACTGAACTGTGACCTTGGGGAGAATTTTGGCAACTGGCAGCTAGTGGATGAGCGGGAAGTCATGCCGTTTATCCACATGGCGAATATCGCCTGCGGTTACCACGCCGGTGATCCGGGCAGTATCGTGCAGACCCTGCGGTTCGCGAAGCAGTTTGAGGTAGCCGTGGGCGCACACCCGTCCTACCCGGATCTCATGGGGTTCGGCCGCAGGTCCATGGCCTGTACTCCCACAGAGATCAGCACCATGCTGCTGTATCAAGTCGGTGCGCTGCGGGAGCTGGCCGCGGCCGAGGACCTGGCGCTGCACTACGTCAAACCGCACGGCGCCCTGTACAACGACATGATGCGAGATGAAACAGTGCTGCGTGCGGTGCTCGCTGCCCTGCAGCGCAGCCGCCTGCCGCTGATGATGATGGCTACACCGCGCAACGGCCATTACCGCCGCCTTGCCGAAGACTACGACGTGGGCCTTATTTTCGAAGCTTTTGCCGATCGCCGCTACACGGCGGACGGACGACTGCAGCCGCGCGCGCAGCCGGGCTCGGTAATGCATACAGCGGATGAAATTTTGCAGCAGGTGCACGCGCTATGTGCGGGCACCGTCATTGCCTGTGACGGCAGCCGAATTCCTATCGAAGCGGATTCGCTCTGTGTCCACGGTGACAATGCCGAGGCGGTGGCAATGATTCGGCGAATCCGCGCGGAGCTTGAGTTAGCGTCGGGTGGCGCTTGACGGTTTCATCGTCATACCAGACGCCGATTCCGGCCTCCGCCAGTTTCTGCCAGGGAAAGCGCGGAACCGGGTCGATAATGCGCCAGTGGTCAGTGCGGTTCTTGTGAGTGTGCGGCTGATTCGGCGTGACATAGTGAATCCTTCAGGCGTATTCCCGAATCGAAATCCTCGGCGGGGATCTGGTTTATCTTCACCAGTCCGTGGTTGGAGGTCATGCGGTGGATGTAGCGGCCGTCACCCAGAGCTATGCCTACATGGGTGAGTACGCCCTCCGCCCAGTCGCCGTAGGTATTCTTGAGAAATACCAGGTCGCCGGGTTGCAGCGCACGAATGCTTTCGATTTTCTCCCCGAATTCATCGGCGGCCAGAGAATCCACATGTTCTGGAAGCAGTTCGTCATCGGCGCCCAGCAAATGCGCATCCCAAGGCTTTTGTGTTTCCAGGGTGGAGAAGTGCTCGCCACAGGCGGCGGCAAGAATTTCCCGGGTCCAGTTCATACACTGTTCGGCCTCACCGACGCGGTAGGGTCGGTTCTCCCACGGCAGCGCGGTTGCCACCAGTTTCTGTCCCATGGCGGATGCGCGGACGTTATCTTGCCATTGCTGTTCGACGGGCGCTGCCGCGACCGACTCTTGCTCAGCGAGCATCGTCGCTGGGCTTTCCGATTCCATGCATCCAGCAAGGGGAACTGAAACTATCAGCGCGAAGGCAATACATGTTCTATTCATGGTGTTTGGAGTTCCGCACAGTTGTTATTTCGTTGTGTGTCGGGCATCAACCACTGGGGGTCGATACACAGGGAGGACAGCTGCTGACCACGCGGCAGTGGCAACTGCACGGTCAGTCGATGGTTGAGAGATTTCATCCAGGTCTCTGCGGGAATCAGGCTGCTAAAACGCTTGCCTTCCCGAGTAACCAGCTCGAGGGGAATCGGCAGGATGGCACTGCCATGGTTGTCGATGGCGAGTGTGTACCAAGTGCTACTGTCGCCGGCGGCGGGCAGTGGCGTCGGTGCCGAGCGCGCCGAAGTCAGGAGTGCGCGGGTGTAGTTGTCGGCGAGTTGCGGCGTTCGATCCACGACATACTGCCGGATGCCACCAGCCGTGAGAGCCAGTGCAGGCGGCGGAGTGTTTTCCAGCGGCTGCAGTGACTGCGGCAGCCCATCGCGCGCGATACTGTGCAGCGCAAGGTCAATGCTTTCCTGCCCGTAAAACCAGCTGCGCCAGAACCAGCTCAAATCGGTGCCGGCGGAAGTTTCCAGCGCGCGGAAAAAGTCCCCGGGCATCGGACGCTTGCCGACCCATGCTTGGGCAAAGCTGCGAAATGCAGGGTCGAATACCTCGGGCCCGAGCACCAGATGGCGCAGCATATTCATTGCACCTGCAGTTTTGTTGTACGCGTTGTCGATCTTGTGCCGCAGGCCATCCGCACTGGTCATGATCGGCTGGTGCTCGGCGCTGATAGTGTAATCGGCTACCGAGCGAGGCTCACCGTAGATCACATCGAAGTTGGCTTCCCAACTGTGCTCCGCCGTGTATTCGATAAAACTCACCAGGCCTTCATCGAGCCAGGCCCATTCGCGCTCGTCGGTATTGATGCGCATCGGCAGGTAGTTATGGCCCACTTCGTGAATAACCGTGCCGATAAAATCGTATTTTGTCTGCGCCTCCCAGGCGGGTTGCTGCCGGGTGGACGCGGTGCGCTCGGGGCGGATCGGGATGGTGGCCAGTCCCGGATATTCCATCCCGGTGCCGGCGGCATTGACCACGCTGATACTGGTGGTATCCAGCGGCATTAGCATACTGTCGAAAATGTCCAGGCTATGGGCCATCGCTGGCAGGCCGAATTTTTCCCACAGGGGGGCCGCTTCTGCCGGAAAGAACTGTTGCAGTCGGCGGCCGCGCAGGTCGTGCTGTATTTGCCACTGGAAGCTTGGCGAGGCGCTGAAGGCAAAATCGCGCAGCTGTTCGCCGGCAAATTGCCAGCTGCGGGTGCGTGTCGCATCTTTGCTGCGGCTTTGCTGGCGCCGCTGCTCAGCACCGCTGTGGTCAATTATCCAGTCGGGTTCGCTGGATTGTTTTCGCCAGCGCTGGAGTTGTTTGTCGTTCAACACCTCTGTCGGGTTCTGGAGTTCGCCGCTGGCGGCGACGACAAAGTGCTCCGGTACCTCGATACGCACGGTGTAGTTACCGAACTCGGTAGAAAACTCACCCTGCTGCAAAAACGGCTTCAATTGCCAGCCGGCGTAATCGGTATAGGCAGCGGCACGCGGAAACCACTGCGCGGCGACATAAATACGGCTGCCGTCGCCGAGCGTTTCGTAGCCGCTGCGCGCGCCGGTGGCCGTGTTGTCACTCAGGGGGAGTTGCCATTGAATATGTAGGCGCTGAGTCTTTCCTGGGTTGAGCGGTTTGGGCAGGGCAATGGTCAATAGCGTGTCGTTCTCACGCCAGCTTAATGCCTGGCCGGTACCATCGGTGACCGTTTCGATTTCGAAGCCTTTTTCTGCGCGGCGGGCAACGGCTTGCGTGCGCGATTTCTCGTCCGTTGCCGTGAGCAGGCGAAACGCCGCTTTCGAGTCGGATCTGAGGGCATTGTGGTCGAGGAAAAAATGCAGTGTAGGCAGCGTATCGGGAGCGTTGTTATGGTAGCGAATCGCCGCGCTGGCCCGGAGTTGCTGGTTGTGGGTGTCCAGGCGGACATCGAGATCGTAATCTACCTGCTGTTGCCAGTAATTCGCCGCGGGCATGCCGTTGCGACTGCGATAGCTCCCCAGATCCAGATCGGACTGGCTCAGCCGCAGGAATGGGTCAGTGCCGCTTGTCGCCTGACTGACCGCCGCGCCGCTCCACGTAAGCAGCACAAGGGCACCGAGCACCTTGGCGTCGCGGCGCCAGTATCGAAGGCGGCGGTGCCTTGGAGCTTCGGTCATGCTGCTGCCGTCTCAGTATTGACTGGCGTTGCGGGTGACTGCCAGCGCTCTACTGTGATGCCCATTCCCAGTGCGAGCAGCAGGCAGCCCATACCGAGTCCCAGAACCGCGGCAAAACCGCCCGCGCTGATCAGCGCCGCGGCTAGCGGTGGTCCGAGAATTTCACCAATTTTGAACGCACTGGCACAAAGCACGATAAAGCGACCACTCTGGTCAATACGATTGAACTGGTCCATCAACAGCGGTATTGAAAAGCTCCAGAAGAACTGGAACACGATTGATGTGGTGGCATAGAGCAGGTAGGCGTCGAGCGTTTGCCCGCCGATAAGCGCGGCCATGGTCGCTACCTGAACCAGCATCGCCAGCAATAGCGTGGGAATCCGGCCGAGATAGGACGCCAGCAGCGGGGTTGCCAGTGAGCCGAGCCCACTGATGGCAAAGCCGATCCCCAGCAGATCACCCACCGCCGCATTTTCAAGGCCCATGTCTACGCCGATGCGCTCAAGGTAGGCCCACACCGCAGAGACGCCGCAGTAGTAAATCACTGTGGTAAAAATAACCGTAAGCGCTTTTGGATGGATAAGTGCACCCAGTTGCGATGAATTTTGGCTGTCCACTTGTCTGCTGGAGGCAGGGAAAGCAAGCACACACAGTAATAGGGAAATTACCAGCCAACCGTTTAGATAGTGAAAAAAGCCATCGATACCCAGTTGTTGCATAAGCCGTGGCACCGCGAAAAAACCGATGGTGCCAAAGATTACCTGGGCGGTGACCATGAGGCCGAACGCGAGCGGTGGGTTTGGCCGGTCGCTGAGACCTGCCAGGGCAATGGCGTAGGCGGACCCGCAGCCGATACCGGCAAGTACCCGGACCAGCATCAGCGCACCAAAGTCGGTATTACCGATACTGGCGAGATTGGCAATCAGGAACAGCGCCATGCCAGACAGCACCGTGCGGCGCCACCGAACGTGGCGCACCCAAAAAATTGCCGACGCTGAGCTCAGAAAAATTCCGATGACATCCGCCGCCGCCAGCCAGCCGATCTGCTGTGCGGAAAATATGCCCTGATCGGTAAATGCACCCACCCACAGCGGCAGCAGGGTGAGAATAGAGGAACCCATCATGGCGACGAAGAGCAGGCTCAGTAAATTGGGCAAATTTGCGCTCAGGTTTTTCATTTTTCTTATTACTTGCTGCCGGTCTGCGACGAATCAATTTACATAATTTTGCGTCCGCTGACGCGTGAATTACTTGCGTATTTTTGCCGCTCAAATCTAGACAAGGTTATTCCTCACACCAATTACTACCAATCGGTCGGGGCGATAGGTGGGCGCTGGTTGCCTGTGACCAGTCCCGGTGGTTATTTTTTAACAAGTCAGTGCATTGCCCAGATCCAGATTAACGTATTCGATCTGGCGTAAAAAAGCTCATTTGAGGCAAATTGTGTACGGCGTATTACTGGAATGAGTTGTGTCTTTTAGGTAAAGGCGTGATTGTCAGTAATGGCATCTTGTGCGGTTTTGTTCTCCATCCTTCACTCTGGTTCTACCGCGAAAGCCGCCGTCAGGCTTTCGCGCTGCGGCAGAGTCAGGTTCGGGAGTTGGTCACGGTTCCGTTGAATGGCGTCGCGGTTACGTTACTGCTTTTCTGTCTGATTGCTAATGGACTGCGGGAAAGGCGCGCAG
>NZ_DATCMV010000042.1:0-7981 GCF_036563125.1 Microbulbifer sp. | reverse complement strand
CCATGTCCTGGATCACGCCGATGCCTTTTTCCTTTGCCGCGGCCACGAATGCGCGGAAGCTTTCGTTGCTGCCGAAGCGCGGGTCGATGCGGTAGTAATCGGTGGCGGAGTAACCGTGGTAGGAATAGTCGGGCTGGTTGTTTTCCAGCAGCGGGTTGGGCCAGATCTGGGTGAAACCCATGCGCGCCACATAGTCGAGATGCTGTTGCATACCGGCGATATCACCGCCGTGGCGGCCGCCGGGATTGTTGCGATCCGGGCCCTCGAGGGTATCGACAGTGCGGTCGTTGCCCGTGTCGCCGTTGGCGAAGCGGTCCGGGGTGATCAGGTAGATGGCGTCGCTGGTATCGAAGCCCTTGCGTTCGGCGGAACCGGCGGCGCGCGGTTTCAACTCGTAACCTAGTACCTGCTGCCAGTCACCCTGGTGCAGCTGGATCTGAAGGGTGCCGGGTTTTGCGTCTTCGCCTACCGCGAGGTTGATAAACAGGTAGTTGGGGTTCTGCTCGCGCTCGGTACCGGTAATGGTCACCCCGGGATAATCCAAGCTCACTTCCGCACCGGCGAGATCGCGCCCGTGCAGCATCAGTTGCAGGTTGGGCTCCGCCATATCGGTCCACCAGAAGGGCGGCTCGGCACGCTCCAGCTGCGGGCTCGGTACAGCCTCTGCAAAGGCTGGGTGGAGGGTGAACGTCAGCGTAAACATCAGGCTGGCGGCCAGGCGGCTTGTGGGCTTGGACATGGCGGGCACCTGTTTGACCGGTTTGGAGCCATTTAGGAGAGCAGGTCTCCAGTTATTTTCTCCATTGTGCCCAAGGCCGTGGCGGCTGTTATCCCCCTCCGGTGAGGGGGAGTGCCTGCAACAATTCCCGCTTCTGGCCTGGCGCGCTTTTCCTCCACGCCCCACCAGGGGAGGAGGCAGTGACCCATCGGAATTCGCGACCATCCAGACAGGGTCATTCTCTGGCCTGGCGATATACATAAAAATAATCCACCGCGAGATGATGAAAATGTTGAAGAAAACTCTGGCGCTGGCCGGATTGCTGCTCTGTGCGAGCGCGTCCGCCCACGCCGAATGGTACCTGCGCGGTACCCACAACAACTGGCAGGCCGACCAGATGCAGGATCTGGGCAGCAACACTATGCTGGCCGACGATGTGGTCTTTACCAGTGCCGGTGAGATCAAGTTCGACCGCTGGGGAGACTGGAGTGAGAATTTCGGTCTGAATGGCGCGCAAGGCGGCGCCAATATCCCGGTCGCCGCCGGTACCTGGGATATCAAGTTCTACACCGATACCCATAACTACCAGATACTGCCTGCCACCACGCCTTCGGTGAGTTACCACTTGCGTGGTACCTTCAACAGCTGGGCGGAAGGTACTCTGATGACCAGGCAGGGCACCAGCGACCTGTATACCTCTTGCCAGGATTTCACCGGCAATACCAACCCACGCTTCAAGGTCGACCCTAACGGTGGATGGGGGAGCGACGCGGTACCCGTGCAGGACTACACGGTTGCCGCCGGTTGGGTAGAAATCACCTTCAACGCCGCGAGCAACGCCATTTCCACTTCCCAGAATCTGGCTGCCAACTGCGGTGCCGGCGTGTCGGATGCCGATAACGACGGTGTGCCCGACAGCCTCGACCTCTGCCCCAACACCCCCGCCGGCAGCAATGTCGATGCCAATGGTTGCGCGGTCGTGGTTGAGGCTGCGCTGCATCTGCGCGGCACCCACAATAGCTGGGCCCAGGGCGACTTGCTGACACTGGTCGACGGCACCTCCAACCAATATGAGGCATGTCGCAATTTTGCCAGTGGTGACGCCAACGGAGGCCCGCGCTTCAAAATTGACCCGAACGGTGGCTGGGGTAGCGATGCCTTCCCGGCCCAGGATGAACCCGCGAATGGCTGGACTCACATCGTCGTCGACGCCGACAGCGGAGTAATAGTCAGCGTTATCGCCAATCTCGGAAGTGACTGCGGCGCCGTTGAACCCGACACGGATGGCGACGGCGTGCCTGACAGCCAGGACAGCTGCCCCAACACGCCCGCAGGTGCCAGTGTCGACGCCGAAGGTTGCGAAGTAATACAGCCGCCGCTGTCCGATTTCCGCAATCGCAGTATGTACTTTGTGTTTGTTGATCGCTTCAGCAATGGCGACACCAGCAATGACAACGGCAACAATGCCGCCGCTACTTCCAGCAGCAAATCCGCCGGCGGTCTGTCCGAGTGGAAAAAATATTGGGGCGGCGATATCCAGGGACTGATCGACAAGCTCGATTATTTGCAAGCTCTCGGCGTCACCGCCATCTGGGTTACCCCGCTGAACGACAATATCGACAACTCAGGATCCGACGGCGCCTACCACGGCTACTGGGGCCGCGATTTCTATGAAGTGGACGAGCACCTGGGTGACTGGGCGCTGGTGGACCAGCTGGATGCGGAGATGGAGGCCCGCGGCATGAAGCTGGTACTGGATATCGCGCTGAACCACTCCAACCAGGACGACCAGTACGAGTTCGGCGCACTGTATAAAGAAGGAACCTTTATCACCGACGTCAATCAGGACAACGGCACCTGGTATCACCACAACGGCGCCATTGCCGACTGCTATGACAGCAACCCCGCGACCACCTGTGGCAGCGAGTGGGACGATCCCTGGGCCTTCCGCAACAAGACCCTGTTCAACCTCACCGACTTCAACCACGGTGTAAACGCTAACAGCGCAGCGGACCAGTACCTGATTGACGCCGCGCTGAAGTGGATGAGCCACGGTGTGGATGCGTTCCGCATCGATGCTATCAAGCATATCGAGCCGAACTTCATCAACCGTTTCACCAACGCGGTGCGCGCGCAGAACCCCGACGTGTATGTGTTCGGTGAGTGGTACGGCGCCGGCGCCGGCGAGAGCCTGTCGATGCAGTTCCTGAACGAGGGCCGCGGTTCCGAGTTGCTGGACTTCCAGTTGCGCAACCATATCGAGCAGACCATCGCCGGGGATATCTCCATGGTGCAGCTGAATGCCCATGTGGAATCGCGCGCGGCGGCTATGAACGGCCGCGAGAGTTGGCAGCCCATCTTCCTCGACAACCACGATGCCACCCGCACCAGTGTGTTCCTGCAGACCACCGCCCCGGTGGACAACGGCCGCACTGGCAAGGGCTTTGCCAAGTCTCTGGCGGATGCGCGCCAGAACCTGGGGATGGCGCTGGTTATGACCCTGCCGGGCATTCCCACCATTTACTACGGCACCGAGCAGAACAGCACCTGGTTTACCGCCAATGGCGACGGCCAGGTAGGGCACGACCCCTACAACCGTGAAGGCATGCCCTCGTTTAGCCAGACCACGCCCGCATTCAGCATGATCAGCGCACTGGCTAACCTGCGCGCGCAGAGCCCGGCCTTGGCGTCAGGGGCTTACCAGCAGCGCTGGATCAACCAGGACGTGCTGGTATTCGAGCGTGTTTCCGGAAGTGATGTGGTCACTGTGGCGGTCAACCGCGGTGGCAGTACTTCGATCAATGTGAGCAACCTGGTACTGGCCGATGGCCAGTACAGCAGCCTGGTGGGCGGAGACTCTGTGAATGTGAGCGGCGGCTCCGCAGTACTGAACCTGGATGCCAATGAGGTGATCGTGCTGCACTGATCATCTGCGGTTATCGAAAGCACTGGCGGCACAGGTGTCGCCACCACAAAACCCCGGGCTAAGCCCGGGGTTTTGTTTTCTGTTGCATATGCCCCGATGGCGTCGTGAAGATTTAGAAATTACTGTGATCAGCTATTTCAGCGGCAGGTACACATCCGTGATCATATCCTGCTCGCGGATATCTGGGCCGACATTCACATAGTGGAAGATAATAGGCAGGCCGGAGTGCTGTTCACCGCTCTGCGGCAGCCACTGTTCGTAAAGAAACTCGGCCGCCAGCACATTTTCCCGCGAGCCGAGGTGCCGGGCTCTGGCGCAACGGCAGGCGGGAATCACCTTGTTGATCACGCCGTAGGGATTTTCCTCTACTTTACGATCCACCGAAATACACAGGTCGACGCGATACTCCTGCGGCGGCACCTTGCGCGGGTCGTTGTAGTGGAGTCCGTAATTTCGGTAGGCGGGAGAGGGTGGAAAGTTGTTTTCCTTGCGCCACTGAATAAGTTTCATGACGGATTGGTGTTCCGTTTCCGGCGGCCCCTTGTACTCGATGGCGGCGACGCGGGTTTCGGGGAATTCAACGATTTCTACGTTCATGGCTGCTGTTTATTTATCTGCCGTTGATAATTCGCGGACCATGATATCCACCCGTTCACCCTTGTAAACCTGATGTCTCAACAGTGCCCAACCCCGTGTCTGGTAATAGGTTCGGCTGTCCGGGGTAAACAAGTACAAGTGATTGATCGAATTGACGCTACAGAATCGGGTTAAATGCTCGATCAGCTGCTTGCCCACACCCTGTTGGCGGTAATCCTGATGTACGAACAGGTTTGCCAGCCACGGCGTCCACGACTCGCTGATATCCATATCGCGTTCGAGCAGGCTGATAGAGCCAATGACGTTACCATTTTCCACGGCAATAAAAGTACTCGGGATCACATTTGCCGCCATTGATGCGCGGAGATCCTTCTCGAAATCCCCTTGGGTCTCACCGGGGTACAAATGCTGCCATTCGCTGTAATGCCAGCGGGCCAGTGTTTCAATCGCCTGCGGCATTTCTGACAGATCTATTATTTGCATGGTCAGGGTACTTCGGGGTGCCCTCCACTGCACCGATTTTCCGGTGATAGGGCGGGCCGGGGCAATACTATTGTGCGTCACGCAGGATTTTTATCATCGACGACTCAACCTCACTGGCAATATCTGCCAGTGCGGGATCGCTCGACAGGGCGCTGAGCATCTCAACCGGCTTGATATAGCCGATTTTGACCTTGCCGTCTTCGGTGTAGACAGAGATGCGACACGGTAGGGCCATATTAAGCCGCATGTCCAGCGCCATCACTTTCGATGCCTGCAGCGGATTGCAGACCTCGAATACCTTGCACTCCTCATTGAATTCAATGCCCTTGCTTCGCAGCGTCGTGGCCAGATCGTGGACATGCAGAACACCAAAGTTATTCTTTTTGACCGCCTGCTCTAGGTCATCCGCTGCGACATCGAAAGTCTTATTGGTTTCCACTATGTAGTACATGCTTTTCTCGCTTAAGTGCGGTGTTCTTGCCGCTCAACTAACGGAGTTCACAAGTGATGTTATCGGCAGGGAACTTCTTAAATATCCGATTTCTTGGGCATCAAATACCAGAGTACCGCGGCCACCAGGAATAACGCGGGAACGTCCCCAAGTAAATTTGCGCGGTCGGTCTCATCGGCGAGGGCCTGCATGAACATGATGCCGCCATGAACAATGCTCGACCAGATGGTAAACCAGATAAGGCTCTTGTTTGCTAAGGGATCCTTCGCGGCGAGTATCAAAAAAAACCCCAAAGTCGCGTATATACCCATGATCATCTGTTCATATTCGGGCTGTGATGGCGTCCAGCCCCAGCCCGAAGGCCAGATAAACATCATCATCGCCGGTACACCCGCAATGAAGATAATGCCAAATACATAAAGTGCGATGCGTAGGTAATTGAGCCTTTTTTTTCTGTTCATGGGGTTCTCCGGCAGTCTGATTCGCTTTATCTATTTTCAATAGTTTGTTCAGAATTCAGCATCGATATCCGGGCGGAAATTGAAGTACGACATTTCCACCAGGGTTTTATATACACCGGCTACGTTCAGCGGTAACCACTCTTTATACATGGGAAGGTCCGCGTATTCAGGAAGCTGGATTTCGGACTGGAGTGTTTCCAGGGTTTTTCCCGCCAGCATGCCGTCGCGGACCGCGTCATATAGTGCTTCAAGATAGCTCAGGTACCGCTGAACATCTTCGCGCGTTCCAGTATTGGCGTGGCCACCGACGAATAGATCGAAGGGTTCGCTCGCAAGTACTTCGCGAGTGGAGCGGATCATGCCATGGATGTCGTACCCTGGCAGATCCCTATAGGGCATCCGGCCAATAACAATCCAGTCGACAACGTACAGAACATTTGCCGGCATAAAGCGCATGCTCACCGAGCCGCGACCATTGTTCGGTCCGTGATAACGAAGCTCGACGCGACTATCACCCAGCTCGATAGCCAGCTTGTCGTGAAAGGTGATATCCGGGATTGCGGTCGGAGCGCGGGTCCATTTTATGTCTTCGGCCGCATATTCATGTGCCACTACTGTAGCGCCATTTTTAGCCAGAATATTGCCGCCCAAGATGTGGTCGACATGATTGTGGCTATAGGCAATGTAGCGGATTGGCACTTTGAATCGCGTTGAAAGTTGTTCCCGCAAATAAGTGGCAGCCTCTTCGCTGATAGGGTCAGTAAGGAATAGCCCTTCCTTGGTTACCATAAATACGGAGTGGTAGTGCCCAGCGGTGAAGCGGTAGACATTGTCTTTCATGTGCTCGATTTGGTAAGCGATCCGGTCCTCTGCAAAAGTGCATAAAGAATGGAGCGAGAAGAGCAGTAGCGTGAACAGCGATGGGAGTGATCTGCGCATAATCAATCTGGGGCGGAGCTAAGAGCTGGCTTGAAAATCAGCAGTGGGTTTCGCTGTCAAAACGGTAAGTGTAGGACTCAGTTATGTTCTGGTGCGACGGCCGTCTGTTGCTGCCCATCGGCATCCAGCGACTGTTTGGCGCGCTCGGCCTTAGATATATAGCGCGGTTTGCCTTTGGGGTTAAGCTTGTCGTTGGCCTTTTTCGCTTTCTTTTTCAATATTTGGTTGACTTTCTTCCGGCGATTCATGATTCACTCGACAGGGTTGCGGAGATAAGCAAGCCGCATAGCTTGCCGCTAAGGTAATTGGGTTTAATCTAAATAAACGGGGAAATGGTGCTGCGCTCATTTTAACGTTAGCAGCACCGCCAACCAACGTGTGCTACATTGCGCGCCCCATCTTGACCGCCCCACAGTGAGCCCTCGCCATGAAACCCTGGATCGAACTCGGTACCGCTAATATTCCCAACGATGGCGGCATCCTCACGTTGCGCCAGCGTGACCAGGAGTTCTCAATCTCCCTGTCCGGTCCCCGTGGCGAATTGATGAACAGCCGCCGGTTTCACAGCGAACAGCAGCTTTCGGTGCTGGGCTGCGCCCACCTGAAGAATCATGAGAATGCCCGCGTTGTTGTTGGTGGAATGGGTATGGGTTACACGCTGGCTGCAGCGCTTGATGCCCTCCCCCCCAGTGCAGAAGTGATCGTTGCCGACCTGATCCCCGAGGTGGTGGAGTGGAACCGCGGACCACTGGGCGCCTGTGCCGGACGACCGCTGGATGACAGTCGCGTCGTCGTGCATATCGGTGATGTCGGTGAATTGCTGGTAAATCACAATGGCAGTTACGACGCCGTGTTGCTGGATGTCGACAATGGTCCCGAGGGGTTGACCCACAGCGACAACAACTGGCTGTACTCCATTGAGGGCACCAGCAGTATCTACAACAGCCTTACGCCTGGTGGTGTTCTGGCGGTTTGGTCGGCAGGACCCGACACCATGTACGTTAGTCGGCTAAAGAAGGCTGGCTTCCAGGTCGAGGTGAAGACCGTGCGCGAGCGCCCCGGTAAGGGGGCGCGGCATGCGATATTTATGGCGAAGAAAAATAGCCGTGCGATAAGCCGGTAATTCTTGATGTTTGGCAGCTGCTGGGAAACTAAAGCGGGTAGATCGTCATGTTGTCAACGTTAGAGGCTTACTTTGATAACCGTGCCTTGTGTATTAGCTGGGAGCGCCGATATACCGCAAAACCACCCCATGCTGTACCAACTAACACAAGCAAAAAAACGAGAAGGAAGTGTGGCAGTAATTCATACTTGGCTAGAAGGCTGGCGCCAATGAGTAATCCGAGAATGATGCTGCCTGCGACCTTCATCTTGGTTGTTAGTACTTTGTAGTTTCTATAAACCGA
>NZ_DATCMV010000040.1:0-10473 GCF_036563125.1 Microbulbifer sp. | reverse complement strand
TACTCGGTACCCAGCACACGCCAGTCGCGGAAGCTCACCTCTTCCGGTGTCTTCGGGAAAGACAGCATGTCCTCCCTGGGCACCGGTGCGAACAGGCCGCTGCGGCGCAGGTCGGCGGAGATAATTTCGGACACATCTTCCGCCAGCACACCGGTTCCAGACCAGTCAAACGGGGATACCGCTATCGGGGTCGGGTCCTGGTTGCCGCTGGTAATCTCCACCACCAGCTGTGCCCGGGCGGACAGGGCCAGCACGCAGCTGACCAGTGTGGCAAAAAGCAGTAATACGTTCTTTTTCATCATTGGCGCAGGTCTTCGGGTCTGAAAATGAGTTTGGTAGTTCGGATCTGCCGCTCAAACAGCGACGGCTCCTCGCGGGCCACATCGGCCACTTCCGGGAATACTTCCACCTTCTTGATCGCGGTCAACACCGATCTGTCCACCGCAGCATTGCCACTGCCTTGGGTAATGGTCGCCGCCACCACCCGGCCCGTGGGCACGAAATTGATCTGCACTTCCACCACCATGCCGTTGCGGGCACTGGGGGGACGGCTCCATACCGCCTGGATACGCTGCTGGATCGCCTGGGCCACCGACATGACTGCCGTGGCATCGTCACTGGCATCCTGGATTTCCTCTTCATCCTCGAGCGCCTCTTCAAAAGCACTCTTGCGCTCCTGCTCCAGCTTTTCCTTACGCTCTTTTTCCTTGCGCTCCTTCTCCTTGCGCGCCTTGTCTTCGGCCTCTTTCTTCTTGCGCGCAGCCTCGTCGGCCTTGCGTTTCTTTTCCGCCTCTTCCTTTTTCTTGCGCTCAGCTGCGGCCTTGCGCTTCTGGTCTTCCGCCGCCTTCTGCTGCTTCTCACGCTCCTGCTGTAACTGGCGCTGCTTGATCAAATCCACCTTCGGCGGCGCCTTGGGCTTATTGGACTTGGACTCCAGCGTCACCAGTTTCGCCTGCACGAACTTGGGCATCGGCTTGAGCTCTTTCTTGTGCTCCGCCTCCCACCCAAAGGTCAGCACCGCGATCAACAGCGCGTGCAGGGCAACACTTATAACGATAGCCGGGCCGTACGAGCCATTCATACTGGAACGCCCCGGATCATTCTGACGGCGGCTCGGTGACGAGCCCCACGCTCGGCGCACCGGCCTGCTGCAGGTGCGTCATGGCACCCACAATCAGGCCGTACTTCGCGTCGGTATCGCCCCATACCAGCACCGGGGTTTTCGGCTTCTGGCGCAGCACCTTGGCCACGGTTTCCTTGATTTCCGGCAGCGGCTTGGCGACTTTTTCATCCTCGCCGAGATTGAGATAATAGGTGCCATCCGCACGCACAGACACGATCAGTGGCTCGTCATCGGTATCCTCGATCGGCGCGGACGGTGCGTCCGGCAGATCGACCTTGACCCCCTGCATCAGCAGCGGCGCGGTCACCATGAAGACGATCAGCAGCACCAGCATCACGTCGATGTACGGCACCACATTGATCTCGGAGACCAGCTTGCGCTTGGGGGCTTTGCGAAAATTGCTCATGGTTCGACTCTTGGCACAGCTTCGCTGATGGCGCCTTAGCTGGCGGCGTGCACTTTGCGGTGCAGGATGGAGGAGAACTCTTCCGCGAAGGTCTCATAACTGGATAACAGCCACTCGGCCTTGGCGGAGTAGCGGTTGTAAGCCATCACCGCGGGAATGGCGGCAAACAGGCCCATGGCGGTAGCCACCAGTGCCTCGGAAATACCCGGCGCCACCGTGGCGATGGTCGCCTGGTGCATAGTGGCAAGCCCGCGAAAGGAGTTCATGATGCCCCACACGGTGCCGAACAGACCGATATAGGGACTGACGGAGCCCACGGTAGCCAGGAACGGCAGGTTCATCTCCACCTTTTCCTGCTCCCGGGACATGGCCACGCGCATCGCGCGCTCGGTACCTTCCATTACCGCCGCCGGGCTGCTCTTGCCCTGCTGGCGCAGACGGGTGAATTCGGTGAATCCGGCGCGAAACAGGGATTCGACACCGTCGATCTTGCCCTTCTCCGCCGCGGCATTACCGTCGCGGAACAGCTGGTTCAGGTCCGAACCGGACCAGAATCGGCGCTCGAAGTTGATCATGGCCTTGCGCGCCCGGGACAGGTAGGTACCGCGCTGGATGATCATTACCCAGGAGATCACCGAGGCCATGAGCAGCATCAGCATCACCAGCTGTACCAGCAGACTGGCGCTGGAAATCAGCCCCCACAGAGAAAGTTGTTCACCGGCATTCATGTTGTTAACTCACTGCCTTCAATGCTTGATAGATGGATTCGGGTAGAGCGCAGGGTTTGCGGCTGGCGTCGTCGACGCAGGCCACTTTGACCACACCCTCGCAAATAATTTCATCGCCGCGCCAGATTTTCTGTTCGAAGGTAACGGCGGCGCGCCCCAGCTTGCCGATAGCGGCACTGGCCTGCAACTGATCGTCTAATATTGCAGACTTTTTATACTGAACCTGCGCTGAATGGACGACCAGTAACAGGCCCTGCTGGGGCATTGCGGGCTTATCATAGCCGAGTGAGCGGACCAATTCTGTGCGGGCGCGCTCCATATACTTTAGATAATTTACGTAATACACGATGCCGCCAGCATCGGTATCTTCGATGTAGACACGAATGGGAATATTGAAGGGTTCTGACACAAGCTGTCCTTAAATCGCCGACCGCGAACTCGGTTTTTCTTTTCTTCTGCGGTTTGGGGCCGCCGGCAAGCTCACTAGAAGTGCCGACGGCAACCAACGATGGACAACATGCTACAGGATGACGACCGGTTCGTCAGGCCCGGTCAGGCTTGGGAATATCGAAATGTGCATACGCCAGTGCGGTCACTACCCGCCCGCGGGGGGTGCGGGTGATGTAGCCCTGCTGGATCAGATAGGGTTCGAGCACATCCTCGATGGTATCGCGCTCTTCACTGATGGCGGCGGCGAGGCTGTCCACACCCACCGGGCCGCCGTCAAACTTCTCAATCATGGTGAGCAGCATACGACGGTCGAGCTGATCGAATCCGCGGACATCCACATTGAGCATATTGAGGGCGCGATCGGCGGTTTCTGCACACACATAACCGTTGCCTTTCACATCGGCGTAGTCGCGCACCCGGCGCAGCAGCCGGTTGGCGATACGCGGGGTGCCGCGAGCGCGGCACGCCACTTCCCGCGCGCCCCCCTCATCCATCTCCACCCCCATCAGACGGGCGGAGCGGGCGACAATACTGGTGAGGTCGTCGATATTGTAGAACTCGAGGCGCTGCACGATGCCAAAGCGATCCCGCAGTGGCGAGGTGAGCAGGCCCGCACGGGTGGTCGCGCCTACCAGAGTGAACGGCGGCAGGTCGAGTTTGATGGAGCGCGCCGCCGGCCCCTCGCCGATCATGATGTCGAGCTGGTAGTCCTCCATCGCCGGATACAGCACTTCCTCCACATGGGGGCTCAGGCGGTGGATTTCGTCGATAAACAGCACATCACCGGGTTCCAGGTTGGTCATGATGGCCGCGAGATCCCCGGCCTTTTCCAGTACCGGGCCCGAAGTGGTCTTGATCGCCACCCCCATTTCTGCGGCGATAATGTTGGCCAGCGTGGTCTTGCCGAGACCGGGCGGGCCGAACACCAGGGTGTGGTCCAGCGCTTCGTTACGCAGCTTTGCCGCCTGGATAAAAATTTCCATCTGCTCGCGCACCACCGGCTGGCCGACGTAATCGGACAGTGATTTGGGGCGCACGGCGCGGTCGTACTGCTCTTCCTGGCCGGAGGGCCCGATAGGTTCGGGGGCGATGAGACGATCGGCTTCAATCACTGGGCTTTCTCAAACATTCAGGCTCAAACATTCAGGCCGGAGCCATGCTCTTTAGTGCGTGTCGGATCAGGGTAGCACTGTCGGCGTCGGGTTGATCCTTGGCTGCGCGAGCCACCATTTTGCTGGCGTCAGTGGGTTTGTAGCCCAGTGCAACCAGGGCGCTTTCGGCTTCACCCGCGTGATCCATTTTCGGCTCAGCATTCACCGCCAACAGCGGGATATCCCCAAGGTCGCCGGCCTGCGGGGTAAGCTTACCGCGCAGTTCGATGATCAGGCGTTCGGCCGTCTTTTTACCCACACCGGGCACTTTCACCAGCGCACCGACATTGTCGTCGGCCACACAGCGCGCCAGTGCGGCACCGTCGAGACCGGAGAGAATCGCCAGCGCCATTTTCGGGCCGACACCATTGACCTTGATCAGGATGCGGAACAGCTGGCGATCGGATTCTCGGATAAAACCAAACAGCTGCTGGGAGGTTTCCGACACCGCCAGGTGAGTGTGCAGCTGTACATTGCCGCCCAACTGAGGCAGTTCAAAGATGGTGGTCATGGGAGCCAGTACTTCGTAGCCAACCCCCTGGACGTCTAACAAAAGTTGCGGTGGCTGAACCGCAGCCAGTTTACCGGTGAGTCTTCCGATCATTGTTGTTCCAGATTTTATTCAAGGTTCCGGGATAGGCTTTTTTTAGACCCGTCATGTAACACTCAACCGCCCGCGCCGGAATCTGGCGCGAGAGCCTGTGGATGCCTGAATCAGCGTCTGCATGGTATGCATATGGCAAAGCGCCACCGCCAGCGCATCCGCGGCGTCTTCCTGTGGAGAGGCAGGCAGTTTCAACAGGGTTTTGACCATGTGCTGCACCTGCAGCTTGTCCGCTGCACCATTGCCCACCACCGCCTGCTTCACCTTGCGCGCCTCGTACTCCGACACCGGCAGATCCGCATTGGTGGCGGCGACGATGGCCGCACCTCGCGCCTGCCCCAGCTTCAGTGCGGAGCCCGCACTCTTGGACATAAACACGTTTTCGATGGCCATCTGCTGCGGCTGATATTGCTGGGCGATCTGGCTCACCGCGTCAAAAATGAGCTTGAGGCGCTCCGGCAGCGGGGCATCCGGTATGCGGATTACACCACTGGCCACATAGCGTGCGTTCGAGCGCTCCACATCGATCAGGCCGTAGCCGGTCTTGCGCGAGCCGGGATCTATCCCCAGGATTCGGGTCACGGCTGCCAGCCCCCTGTACATTTATACAATTCTGGCGGGAAGTGTCCCAAGGTGATCGCGGGGCGTCAAGGCGAATGGGGAGTCTCGATATCCGGATACAAAAATGCCCCGACTCGCGGGGCAATTTCACTGGCAGACGAAGCCGTGGACTCAGTCCAGCTCCGCCATCACCTCTTCCGGGATATCCGCATTGGTGTAGACATTCTGCACATCGTCCAGATCTTCCAGCATGTCTACCAGAGCCATCACCTTCTCCGCGCCCTCTTTATCGAGGGCTACAGTGGTGGACGGGATCATCGCGATCTCCGCGCTGCCAGGGGTAAAACCTGCTGCCGTCAGCGCCTCTTTTACCGATATGTAATCGGTAAACTCTGTGGTCACCTCGATGCTGCCATCGTCGCTGGTGACGATATCTTCGGCACCAGCCTCCAGCGCCGCCTCCATCAGGGCATCCTCATCCACACCGGACTCGTAGAACATCTGCCCCTTGCGAGAAAACAGGTAGGCCACGGAGCCGTCGGTACCCAGGTTGCCACCGCGCTTGGTGAAGGCGTGACGGACCTCACTGACGGTGCGGTTGCGGTTGTCAGTCAGGCACTCCACCAGTACCGCGACACCGCCAACGCCGTAACCTTCGTAGGTCACCGATTCGTAGTTATCACCGTCGTTTGCGCCGGCGCCGCGGGCAATCGCCTTGTCGATGGTGTCGCGCTTCATGTTCGCGCCGAGGGCTTTGTCGATGGTGGCACGCAGGGTGGGGTTGTCATCCGGGTTGCCGCCGGCTTTGGCAGCAACGGTCAGCTCGCGAATGATCTTGGTGAAAATCTTGCCCCGCTTGGCATCCTGAGCGGCCTTGCGGTGCTTGATGTTGGCCCATTTACTGTGTCCCGCCATGATTAACCCCCGGTTTGGCTCCGAATTCTTTGGCTTATAAATGAAAAAGGCTTCCGGTGGCGGCCGGAAGCCTGAACCAGAAGCCGGGTGGGCTTAGCCCACCTGCTCCTCTTTGCTGCGCAGGCGAATGCTCAGCTCGCGCAGTTGTTTGGCATCTACCGTGCCGGGTGCGTCGGTCATCACACATGCGGCACTCTGGGTTTTCGGGAAGGCGATGACGTCGCGGATGGAGTCGCTGCTGGTCATCAGCATCACCAGACGGTCGAGACCGAAGGCCAGACCACCGTGGGGCGGCGCACCGTATTTCAGTGCATCCAGCAGGAAACCGAACTTCTCGCGCTGCTCTTCCGCGCTGATGCCCAGTGCGCGGAAAACGATCTGCTGCATTTCCTGGTTGTGGATACGGATAGAGCCACCACCCAGCTCGGTGCCGTTCAGCACCATATCGTAGGCGCGGGACAGCGCTTCCAGCGGATTCTTTTCCAGCTCTTCCGCAGGGCAGGACGGCGAGGTGAACGGGTGGTGCAGCGCGGTAATGCTGCCATCGTCATTCTCTTCGAACATGGGGAAATCCACTACCCACAGCGGCGCCCACTCGGCGACGTAGAGGTTCAGGTCTTCACCCAGTTTGCAGCGCAGGGCACCCAGCGCCTCGGTTACGATCTTGCCCTTGTCGGCGCCAAAGAAGATCAGGTCGCCGTTCTCCGCATGCAGGCGGTCGAGGATGGCTGCGCGCACCTCGTTGGGCAGGAATTTGACGATCGGTGACTGCAGGCCGTTCTCCAGGTCGGACTTGTCGTTGACCTTGATGTAGGCGAGACCCTTGGCACCATAGATGCTGACGAACTTGGTGTAGTCGTCGATCTGCTTGCGGGTCAGTTTGTCGTTGCCGCCCGGTACTTTCAGCGCAGTGACGCGGCCTTTCGGATCGTTCGCCGGGCCGGAGAACACCTTGAAGTCCACTTCGGTCATCAGGTCCTTGATGTCCACCAGCTCCAGCGGAATACGCAGGTCCGGCTTGTCGGAGCCGAATTTCGCGATCGCTTCACTGAATGGCATACGTGGGAACTCGCCGAGCTCCACGCCTTTCAGCTCCTTGAACAGTTTGCGGATCATGCCCTCGGTGATGGACATGATGGCGTTTTCATCGAGGAAACTGGTCTCGATATCGATCTGGGTGAATTCCGGCTGACGGTCTGCACGCAGGTCTTCGTCGCGGAAGCACTTGGCGATCTGGTAGTAGCGATCGTAACCAGACACCATCAGCAACTGTTTGAACAGCTGCGGGGACTGCGGCAGCGCGAAGAACTTGCCGGCGTGGGTACGGCTCGGCACCAGATAGTCACGGGCACCCTCGGGTGTGGCGCGGGTGAGGATCGGGGTCTCGATATCCAGGAAGCCCTCGCCGTCCAGGTAATTGCGGATGGCGTTGGTGATCTGCGAGCGGAACCGCAGGTTGCGCTGCATTTCGTTGCGGCGCAGGTCCAGATAGCGGTATTTCAGGCGCACGTCCTCGCCGACGGCGGTGTGCTCGTCGAGCTGGAAGGGCGGGGTTTCCGCAGTGTTGAGGATTTCCAGCTGCAGGCCGTAAACCTCGATTTCACCGGTCACCATATTCGGGTTGACCGCTTCCGGCGCACGCGCACGCACCCGGCCGGTGACCTTGAGAACGTACTCGCTGCGCACGCGGTCCGCCATTTTGAAGTGTTCGGCGGCGTCCGGATCAAACACCACCTGGGCGATGCCATCGCGGTCGCGCAGGTCGATGAAGATCACCCCACCGTGATCGCGGCGGCGGTCTACCCAGCCACACAGAGTTACTTCGCGGTCAATATCGGCGGATCGCAGGGCGCCACAATAATCGGTGCGCATGGAGTCTTATTCCCTTAGTCAGTAGTGTTGAATCAGCTTGCTTTGGCAGTGCCGGAGGTGGATGTGCCCGCGCTGGCTGCCGGCTTGTCCTTGTTCGGTTTGGCGGCGTCCCCCGCCAGGTTCTTCTTGCTGCCGGTCTTGAAATCGGTCTCGTACCAGCCGCCGCCCTTCAGCCGGAAACCGGCTGCGGAAATTTTCTTGCTCAGTTCCGCCTGGTTGCACGCCGGGCAGTCCGTCAGCGGAGCGTCGCTCATACGCTGCAGGGCTTCCATCTGATGGCCACAGGCCTTGCACTGGTATTCGTAGATAGGCATGGTTTCAACCTGAGATCTCACGGCATCCAAAGGGGCGCAGATTATACATGAGCCCCCGGGAGGGAAGAAGTTACCTGCATCGCGCGCCCGCAAAGCCACCTCGACCCGCACCGAAAGGCTAAATTCCGGCCAAAACCCTGTAAAAATGCACTTTTTTTCCAATTTTCCCCGATGCGCGCGGATAAAAACTGGATATACTCAGTCCAGTACTTGGGAACCCCCTGTCGTACTGGAGAATCCGACCGATTTCCGGAGCTCCCGAATCACTTTCACTGGAAAAACACTGATATAGAAGGAAGCTAACGATGGCCGCACGCAAGACCGCCGCAGCTAAGAAAGCCCCCGCCAAGAAAGCAGCAGCCAAAACTGTAGCTAAGACTGCAGCGAAAAAGGCTCCCGCCAAGAAAGCCGTAGCCAAGGCTGCTCCGGCCAAGAAACTGGCCGCAGTCAAAGAAAAGTTCACCAAAACCCAGGTACTGAATCACATTGCCGAGACCACCGAGCTGTCCCGCAAGCAGGTTCAGGCAGTTCTGGACGAGCTGACCAATGTGATCGAAAGCCACGTGAAGAAGAAGGCTGTGGGCGAATTCGCCCTGCCGGGTCTGCTGAAAATCACCACCGTGAAGAAGCCGGCCAAGAAGGCGCGCAAGGGCATCAACCCCTTCACTGGCGAAGAGACCACGTTCAAGGCCAAGCCTGCGAGCATCCAGGTAAAAATCCGCCCGCTGAAGAAGCTGAAGGAAATGGCCGAGTCCTGATTCTCGCCGCTTTCAGCCACGAAAACCCCGCTTTTGCGGGGTTTTCTGTTTGTATACCCGCGGCGTAAAATGGCCGCCCTCTAAAATTACCTAAATTCACCGACAGAAAAGAAAGCCCTATGCGCGCCTCCCGCTATCTGATCGCCACCCAGAAAGAAACCCCCAATGACGCTGTGGTCATCAGCCACCAGCTGATGCTCCGCGCCGGCATGATCCGCCGCCTGTCCTCCGGCCTCTACACCTGGCTGCCCACCGGCCTGCGCGTGCTGCGCAAGGTGGAGCGCATCGTGCGCGAGGAGATGGACCGTGCGGGTGCGCTGGAAGTGCTGATGCCGGTGGTGCAGCCGGCGGAACTGTGGGAAGAATCCGGCCGCTGGCAGCAATACGGACCGGAGCTGCTGCGTATCCAGGATCGTCACGACAACCCCTTCTGCCTGGGCCCGACCCACGAGGAAGTGATCACCGACCTGATCCGCACCGAGGTCAGCAGCTACAAGCAGCTGCCGGCGAACTTCTACCAGATCCAGACCAAGTTCCGCGATGAGATCCGCCCGCGCTTTGGCGTGATGCGCGCCCGTGAGTTCACCATGAAGGACGCCTACTCCTTCCACCTGACCGCGGACTCGCTGCAGGAAACCTACGATGTGATGCACGCTGCCTACTGTCGCATCTTCGACCGCATCGGCCTGGATTACCGCCCGGTACTGGCGGACACCGGCTCCATCGGCGGCTCCCACTCCCATGAATTCCACGTGCTGGCCCAGAGTGGCGAGGACGATATCGCGTTTTCCACCGTGAGCCGTTACGCGGCAAACGTGGAACTGGCGGAGGCCGTGGCGCCCGCCGGTGAGCGCCCGGCTCCATCCAAAGAGATGGCGGAGCTGCACACCCCCGGCCAGAAAACCATTGCTGCGCTGGAAGAGGCCTACGGCATTGCTGCCAATACTTCGGTGAAAACCCTGATCGTGCTGGGCGAGACCGAGGAAGAGGGTGCGGAAGCGCCGCTGGTAGCACTGGTGCTGCGCGGTGACCACGACCTGAATGAACTGAAAGCAGAGAAGCTTCCGGGCGTTGCCAGCCCGCTGCAGTTTGCCCCGGAAGCACGTATCGCCGCGGAACTGGGTTGCGGCATCGGCTCCCTGGGCCCGGTGGGCATGAAGATCGATGTGATCGTGGATCGCGCGGCGGCGCATCTGGCGGACTTCGTATGCGGTGCCAACAAGGATGATTACCACCTGACCGGTGTGAACTGGGAGCGCGACGTGGCGATTGCCCGCGTGGAAGACCTGCGCAATGTGGTTGCCGGCGATGCGAGCCCGGACGGCGAGGGCGTGATTGAAATCAAGCGCGGTATCGAAGTCGGCCACATTTTCCAGCTGGGCAACAAGTACAGCCAGGCAATGAATGCCAAGGTGCTGGATGAGAACGGCAAGGAACAGGTGATGGTAATGGGTTGTTACGGCATCGGGGTTTCCCGGGTTGTGGCGGCGGCCATCGAGCAGAACCACGACGATGCGGGCATCATCTGGCCGGAGGCCATCGCGCCGTTCCAGCTGGCGATCGTGCCGATCAATATGCAAAAGAGCGAAGC
>NZ_DATCMV010000009.1:0-63719 GCF_036563125.1 Microbulbifer sp. | reverse complement strand
CGGCTCGCGGCGCACGGACGGGCCGAGCCGGTTATCGCTAGCCGGGCTCAGCTTGTAGGCAGTGGGCGCGCGCTCGATTTCGAGGCGCGGCTGGCCGTCGATATACACGAGGTTGAGGCGATCGCCGGGATAAATAAGGTGGGGGTTCTCAACCTGGGGGTTTACCTGCCAGATTTCCGGCCAGTACCAGGGCTGGGACAGGAAGCGCCCGGAGATATCCCAGAGGGTGTCACCCTTTTGGACCACGTAGGTGTCCGGGTGGTCGGGCTTCAAGCGCACGTCTTGCGCCTGCAGGCCAAATGCAACCAGGAGTGTTGCGGCGGCGGCCAGAATTATTTTTTTCATGGAAGCATTCCTATGCTTTTTTGTCGCTAACGCTATCGGCCTTATCGTTTGCTGTGTGGCTATATCGCTATCGCTGAGGGTTTATATCGCTATAATCTCTCAGCGCTGGACCGGTAGCGGCAGTTGCCGCCTGCGAAAGGGGTATATATGACGCCAGCTGGCTTTGTGGCCAGAATGCGGTAACGCCCCCTATCTGCAAAATAGTTCAGCAAATTTCAAGCGCGATCATTATGTTATCAGCGCAAGTTCCACTAAGACTAGAAGTTTGTCACAGGTGTTATGGCCAAACTGGAAATCCTCGAATTCCCCGATCCCCGTCTGCGCAAGGTGGCAGAACCCGTCACCGCGGTTACGGATGAACACCGCACGCTGATTGAGGATATGTTTGAAACCATGTACGACGCGCCCGGTGTCGGGTTGGCGGCGACGCAAATCAATGTGCACGAGCGCATTGTGGTGATCGATGTGTCTGAGGATCAGAGCGAGCCGCTGGTGTTGATCAACCCGGAGGTAGAGGTACTGGACCCGGAGATCCACAAGTACGATGAGGGCTGCCTGTCTGTGCCTGGGTTCTACGAGACGGTACAGCGCCCGCGCAAGATCCGCCTGAAAGCACTGGATCGCAATGGCGAGGCTTATGCATTGGAGGCCGAGGGGCTGCTGGCGGTATGTATCCAGCACGAGATCGACCACCTCGACGGCAAGCTGTTCGTGGATTACATCTCTCCTCTGAAGCGCAATCGTATTCGTTCCAAGTTGGAGAAGGCTCACCGTCAGCGGGCTTGAGTATTTAAGTCGGCCCGGTGGCGTCGGGACACCGGGTTGGGGTTTTCAGGACCAGGCTAGGCGCCCCCCTTAAACCCATCCCTGGGCGTTTCGGCGCAAACATCCTGTTTGCGACGATCCTGAAAACCCAATCCCGGCACCCCGACTTCGCATCTTGTTTCTGGACTTCGTATTCGTGTCCGCCCCTTCTTATCTGAAAGAATTTTCATGAGCCTGAACATCATCTTTGCCGGCACTCCCGAATTTGCCGCGGTACACCTGCAGACCCTGCTCGACAGCGAGCACAATGTTATTGCCGTTTACAGCCAGCCGGACCGCCCCGCTGGGCGCGGCAAGAAGCTGCTGGCGAGCCCGGTGAAGCAGCTGGCGCTGGAGCACAATATTCCGGTGTACCAGCCGCTGACCCTGCGCAATGAAGAGGCACAGCAGGAACTGGCGGCACTGAATGCGGACGTGATGGTGGTGGTGGCCTATGGCCTGATCCTGCCGCAGGTGGTGCTGGATACTCCACGTCTCGGTTGCGTGAATGTGCACGCCTCGCTGCTGCCGCGCTGGCGCGGTGCGGCACCGATCCAGCGCGCGGTTGAGGCCGGGGATGCGGAAAGTGGTGTGGCGATCATGCAAATGGAGGCGGGGCTGGATACCGGCCCGGTGCTAGTGGAGGTGCGCACGCCAATCTCGCCGCGGGAAACCGGCGGCAGCCTGCACGACAAGCTCGCGGGGCTCGGCGGACCGGCGCTGCTGGCGGCGCTCACCCAGCTGGAACAAGGCACCGCGCAACCGCAGGTGCAGGACGACGCACTGGCCAACTATGCTGGCAAGATCACAAAAGAAGAGGCTCGGATCGACTGGCAGCGCCCGGCGGCGGAGCTGGCGCGGCTGATTCGCGCCTTTAACCCTTTCCCGGTGTGCTGGACCGAATTTACCGATGGCAAGGGCGAATCGCAGCGCCTGCGGATCTACAGCGCCCATCTCGAGCAGGGCTGCCACAACGACCTGCCCGGCACCATTCTCTCCGCGGATGACGAGGGTATTCTGGTGGCCTGTGGTCGCGAGGCGCTGCGTCTCACTCAACTACAATTGCCCGGCAAGAAGACCTTGCCGGTGGCGGAGATATTGAAGGGCTACCGCGAGCTGTTCGCCAAGGGCACCATACTGGGCGCTGGCCATGAATGATGCGAGAGCGCTGGCGGCGCGTGTTATCAGCCGCCTGTATCAGGACCGCGGCTCACTGCAGCGACTGCTGCCGTGGGCCGAAAAGCAGGTCGACGACAAAGACCGCGCGCTGCTGCGGGAACTCTGTTACGGCACCGCCCGCTTCGCCCCGCGCCTGGAACTGCTGCTCGGCAAGCTGCTGCGCAAGCCGGTAAAAGATGAAGAGCTGGAAGCGCTTATCTTGGTTGGCCTGTACCAGCTGGAATACACCCGCATCCCGGATCACGCCGCCATCAGCGCCACCGTGGAAGCCGCGCGCGCACTCAAACTGGGCCACGCCAGCGGCGTGGTCAACGGTGTGCTGCGCAATGCCCTGCGGGATAAGGAAGCGCTTACCCGCAAGCTCTCCGGCAACCCCCAGTTCAGCTCCGCACACCCCGAGTGGCTGCAGCAGGCGATCAAGAGTGCCTGGGGCAGTGAAGCCAAGGCCATCTTCAACGCCAACAACAGCAACCCGCCCATGACCCTGCGGGTGAACCAGGCGAAAACCAGTCGCGACGATTACCTCAAACAACTCAACGACGCCGGTATCCCCGCCCAGCCCTGCGAAATCTCCGAGGCCGGCCTGGTGTTGGAAAACCCCGTCGCTGTCACCCGCCTGCCCGGCTTTGACGACGGCCTCGTCAGCGTGCAGGACGAATCCGCACAACTCGCCGCCCAGCTGCTGGCACCGCAGCCCGGCGAGACAGTCCTCGACGCCTGCGCCGCGCCCGGCGGCAAAACCTGCCACCTGCTGGAACTGCAGCCCGACCTCGACCTCACCGCCCTCGACGTCGAAGAAGAGCGCCTCGACCGTGTGATCGAAAACCTCGAACGCCTCGGCATGAGCGCCCAGCTCATCTGCGCGGACGCCGCCGAACCCGAGCACTGGTGGGACGGTGAACAGTACGACCGCATCCTGCTGGACGCCCCCTGCTCCGCCACCGGCGTCATCCGCCGCAACCCGGACATCAAGCTGCTGCGCAGGCCGGAGGACATCACCGAACTCGCCGAGCTCCAGGGCCGCATCCTGCGCGCAATGTGGCGCATATTAAAACCCGGCGGCACCCTGCTCTACGCCACTTGCTCCATACTCCCTGAGGAAAACAGCGCACAGGTGGCGCGCTTCATTGCGGAGACACCGGATGCGAGGGACAATACGCCGCAATTGCTGAACGAACAGCCCTGGGGGCTGCCCCAGGAAGCGGGAATGCAGCTGCTGCCCGGCATCCATGCCGGCGATGGCTTCTACTACGCGAAGCTGGAAAAGAACGTCATAGATAAATAGTTGTTCTGCTGCTGGCCAGCATCGCTTACGCAGCGCAGCGGCAAGAATTGAAGTCGCGGTGCCGGGTGTGGGTTTTCGGGATCGTCGCAAACAGGATGTTTGCGCCGAAGCGCCCAGGGATGGGTTCATAGCGGTCCTGAAAACCCACACCCGGTGCCACGACGCCACCGCACCAGCTTAAAAAGAGCAGCGCGGATAAGGCCAGATAACACAGGCCCCAAAACACCAATTATGAAAATCATCATTCTCGGCGCCGGTCAGGTCGGCGGTTCTCTGGCGGAAAGCCTGGCCTCGGAACGCAACGACATTGTTCTGGTAGACAGTAACGAGAAAACCCTGCGCGAGCTGCGCGACAAGCTCGACATCGGTATCGTCGTGGGTCACGCCTCCCACCCCGACGTATTGCAGGAAGCTGGCATCGAAGACGCCGACATATTGGTAGCCGTCACCAACAATGACGAAACCAACATGGCCGCCTGCCAGATTGCCCACACCCTGTATCGCGTCACCACCAAAATTGCCCGCGTGCGCGCCGCCGCCTATCTGCAGTACCCGGAACTCTTCTCCACCGAAGCCTTCCCCATCGACGTACTCATCAGCCCCGAGCAGATCGTCTCCGAGTACATCGCGCGCCTGATCGAACACCCCGGCGCCCTGCAGGTACTCGACTTTGCCGACGGCCGCGTACAGCTCGTCGCCGTGCGCGCCGTCCAGGGCGGCCCACTGGTCGGCCACCAGCTGCGCTACCTGCGCGAACACATGCCCAAGGTCGACACCCGCGTTGCCGCCGTGTACCGCCGCAACAGCCCGATCATTCCGCAGGGCTCAACGGTGATCGAAGCCGGCGACGAAGTGTTTTTCATCGCCGCGCGCCAGGACATCCGCGCCGTAATGAGCGAACTGCGCCGGCTCGAACACGGCTACAAGCGCATCACCATTGCCGGCGGCGGCAACATCGGCCTGCGCCTCGCGCACAAGCTGGAAAACCGCTACTCGGTAAAAATCATCGAGCGCGATCACGATCGCTGCCTGTTCCTGTCCGAGGAGCTGAGCAACACCATCGTGCTGCACGGCAGTGCGTCCGACCAGGACCTGCTGCTGGAAGAGAACATCGAGGATACCGACGTGTTCCTCGCACTCACCAACGACGACGAAGCCAACATCATGTCGTCGCTGCTGGCCAAGCGCCTCGGCACCCGCAAGGTGATGGCGCTGATCAACAACCGCGCCTATGTGGACCTGGTGCAGGGAGGCGAAATCGACATCGCCATCTCACCACAGCAGAACACCATCGGCAGCCTGCTCACCCACGTGCGCCGCGGCGACATGGTCAATGTGCACTCCCTGCGCCGCGGTGCCGCCGAGGCCATCGAAGTCATTGCCCACGGCGACCGCCGCACCTCCAAGGTGGTGGGCAGGAAAATCGAGGATATCGACCTACCGGAGGGTGCCAGCATCGGTGCCATTGTTCGCGAGAGGGATGGCGAAAGCCAGGTGGTAATCGCCCACGACAACATCGTCGTCGAGACCGACGATCACGTGATCGTGTTTCTTGTCGACCGCCGTCACACCCGACACGTGGAGCAATTGTTCCAGGTCGGCTTCGGCTTTTTCTGACGGTGATCGGTTAAATGCGTCTGGCAGTCATAGCGCGGGTCTTCGGTATTCTGCTGACCGTGTTCAGCCTTACCCTGCTGCCCCCCATCGGGGTGTCCCTGTGGTACGACGACGGTTCCCACACCGCGTTCAGTATCGCCTTCGGTATTACCCTGTTTACCGGCCTGTTCATGTGGCTACCGGTGCACGACCTGAAACAGGACCTGCGCACACGCGACGGCTTCGTGGTGACCTCGCTGTTCTGGCTGATTCTCGGCAGTTTCGGCGCGCTGCCGCTGATCATCAGCCCGCAGCCGGACCTGAGTATCGTGGATTCGATTTTTGAATCCATTTCCGGCCTCACCACCACCGGCGCCACCACCATTGTCGGTCTCGACACGCTGCCGCCGGCGATCCTGTATTACCGCCAGCAGCTGCAGTGGTTCGGTGGTATCGGGGTAATTGTGATTGCACTGGCGATCCTGCCGATGCTCGGCATCGGGGGCATGCAGCTGTACAAGGCGGAAATTCCGGGGCCGGTAAAAGACACCAAGCTCACTCCGCGCATCGCCGAGACCGCGCGCGCGCTGTTCGTGATTTACATTGCGCTCACCGTGCTGTGCGCGATTGGCTACTGGTGGGCGGGAATGAGTGTGTTCGATGCCATCGGTCACTCCTTTTCCACCGTCGCCAACGGCGGCTTCTCCACCCACGATGCGAGTATGGGTTTCTATGCCCACAACAATGCCATCATGGCGATCGCTATCATTTTCATGCTCACCGCGGCGATCAACTTCGGCCTGCACTTTTTTGCCTTCAGCAACAGGACCGTCAAACACTACTGGAAGGATTCCGAGTTCCGTTTTTATGTCCTGATCACCCTCGCTGCATGTGCGATCATCGTCGGCTACCTGTATGTATCCGGCACTTTTGATATGCGCGGCAGCTTCCTGCACGGAGTATTCCAGGTAGTATCCATTGGCACCACCGCCGGTTTCGGTTCGGAAAGTTTTGCGACCTGGCCCGCGTTTCTCCCATATATCCTGCTGATGGTGGGCATCATGGGCGCCTGTGCCGGTTCCACCTCCGGCGGCATCAAGGCGGTGCGCGTGATGCTGATCATGAAGTCCGGCCTGCGTGAGCTGGACCGCCTGGTACACCCGAATGCGGTGGTGCCAATCAAGGTTAACCGCAAAATCGTACCGCCGCGGGTTACCGATGCTGTGTGGGGATTTTTCGCGATTTATATCCTGTCGTTTTTCGTGCTCACCATTGTGGTAATGGCAACCGGCGAGGATTTCGTTACTTCCTTTTCCACGGTGGCCTCCTGCCTGAGCAATATCGGCCCCGCGCTGGGCGATGCGGCGGCACACTATGGCGAGGTAAACGAGGTAGCGAAGGTTTTCCTGATTCTGGCGATGCTCGCCGGGCGACTCGAGATCTTTACGCTGCTGGTTCTGCTGACGCCCGCCTTCTGGCGGCACTGATTATCTTTACTCCAGGGTATCGTGGCGCGCGCGGATGATCTGCCAGTAGCGCGGCACAAACCGGTACAACACCCAGATTTCCAGCAGGCTGCCGATGACGGTCAGCGCCTCCAGGGTGTGGTCAAAAATATTTTCCGCGCCCGATCCCTCGTCAAACAGTTCAATCGCCAGCAGTTCGGCAAACCCCATCCCCAGCACCGCATACACCACCAGCGCCGCCAGTTTCGAAATCCAGTCCGGGGCGATATTGAACGGTTTTTTCAGCCACCCCATCAGCACCGGCATCACGCTCAGCTGTATCGCATAGCGCACCACCACCAGTGCGGTGTACAGGGGACCAATGGCATCGAAATACCACAACAGGGGAATCAGGCAGAGTACGAAAATGCGGTCGACGATGGGATCGAGAAAGGAACCGAAGCGGGTGACCCAGCCATAGCGCCGCGCCAGCTGACCATCCACCAGATCCGTCAGCGCGGCCACGCAGTAGATTACCAGCGCCCACTGGTGCTCGTGAGTCAGCGTCAGCCAGATAATCACGGGAATCAGAGCGATCCGCGAATAGGACAGCAGATTGGGCAAGTGACGCCAGCGCGACGGCGACGGGTCTCTGCCGGCGCCACCTGGGGCGCCCTTGCTTGTGGTCATCGGGGAGGCCGGGGATCTCTCGGTTTACCGCACTCCTACTACGATAGACCATCCGCATCGGATGCGATTGCCGCCACCCGAATCCGACCGTTTCAATCTATTTGCGGTAGATCCCGCTCTTGCCCTCGGGAACCCGGCGGAAGCGTTTGTACTCCCACTGGTATTGCTCCGGCGCCTCGGCGATACAGGATTCGACGCCGCGATTGAGTGCCGCCAGCGAGACCTTCACTTCCTCGCTGAAAATCGCTTGTTCTGCCGGCAGCAGCACCAGCTCGAAGCCGTCTTGCAGCCGTTTGGCAAAGCCGAATACCACCTTGCAGCCGGTGCGCTGGATCAGGTTGTAGGCCAGGGTCATGGTCAGGGTGGGATGGCCGAAGAAGGGCGCGAAGTCGCCGCCGGACAGATCCGGTTCCTGGTCCGGCAGTACGCCGACGATGCCGCCGTCCTTCAGAGCCTTTAACAGCGCGCGCACTCCGCGCACGTTGGTGGGTACCAGATGGGCGCCGGTTTTCTCGCGGCCCTCGCGAATCAACGGGTCCAGCGCGGCGATCTTGGGGGGTGCATACAGGCTGGTGGTGGGGCCGACGGTGGCCAGGAACTGGCCGAAGATTTCCCAGTTACCGATGTGCGGCGCCAGTACCAGTACCCCGCGGCCCTCTTCCACGCCGCTGGTCAGCAGCTGCTGGTTGCGCACCCGCACAATGACATCTTCTGCCCGGCTCCAGGGCTGGCGCCACAGGCTGGCGACTTCGAATCCGGTGATGGCGGTATTGATCACGCTGTCGCGGGCAAGTTTTTCCCGTTCGACTTCCGGCATTTCCGGGTAGCAGCGCAGCAGATTAATACGGCTGATGCGCAGGTTGTTGCCGCGGCTCCATACCACCACGCGTCCCACGGCACCACCTAGGCGGCGCGACCAGCGCAGCGGCAGCCTGCCCACCAGTTTCAGTGCGCCCGCTGCCAATTGGCCTTTGATATCCAAAATCGGTACTTCCTTCTCAAATCCATCGTCGCATCTCGACCCACGGTGGCTGCGACTTTTCAGCATATGCCGGTTTTGTCGCGCCCGCTGTTTAGTGCGCAACCAGCTACCGCTATACTTGCGCCCCTTGTCTTTTCACCCAGCTGAAACCGGAGAGTGTGGTGTCCGAGCAACAAACCAGCGGTTCTGCCCCTGCGCAGGATCTGAGCACCTTTCAGGGACTGATTTTTACCCTGCAGGAATACTGGGCGCGCCAAGGGTGCGTCATTCTACAGCCTCTGGATATGGAAGTGGGCGCCGGTACCTTCCACCCCGCCACCTTCCTGCGCGCCATCGGCCCGGAAACCTGGAATGCCGCCTACGTGCAGCCCTGCCGCCGCCCCACCGACGGCCGCTACGGTGAAAACCCCAACCGCCTGCAGCACTACTACCAGTACCAGGTGGTGATGAAGCCGTCGCCCGCGAACATCCAGGACCTGTACCTGGACAGCCTGCGCGCCCTGGGCATCGACCCGGCGGTACACGACATCCGCTTTGTGGAAGACAACTGGGAATCCCCCACCCTAGGCGCCTGGGGCCTCGGTTGGGAAGTGTGGCTAAACGGCATGGAGGTAACCCAGTTCACCTACTTCCAGCAGGTGGGCGGCCTCGAATGCTACCCGGTCACCGGTGAGATCACCTACGGTATCGAGCGCATTGCCATGTACCTGCAGGGCGTGGAGTCCATCTACGACCTGGTGTGGACCCGCCGCGCCGACGGCACCGCCGTGACCTACGGCGATGTGTTCCACCAGAATGAAGTGGAGATGTCCCACTACAACTTCGAGCAGGCGGACGTGGACTATCTGTTCCACACTTTCGACCACTGCGAACGCGAGAGCCAGCGCCTGATCGAGCTGGGCCTGCCGCTGCCGGCCTACGAGCAGGTAATGAAGGCGTCCCACGCGTTCAACCTGCTGGATGCGCGCCATGCGATTTCCGTAACCGAGCGCCAACGTTTCATCCTGCGTGTGCGCACCCTGGCCCGCGCCGTGGCCCAGGCCTATTTCGACGCGCGCCACGCCCTCGGCTTCCCGCTGGCCACCGAGGAGGCCCGCAATGATGTTCTCGCCCACTTACATGAAAAGCAGGACGCGCAGAAGGAGAAGAAGTAATGGCTCAGGATTTTCTGGTTGAGCTGGGCACCGAAGAGCTGCCCCCGAAAGCGCTTTCTACCCTGATGCAGGCTTTTGCCGATGGTATCGAGCAGGGCCTGAAAGACGCCGAGCTTTCCTACGGCGCGATCAAAGCCTTCGCCAGCCCGCGCCGCCTCGCGGTCGCCGTGAGCGACCTCGCCGAGCAGCAGCAGGACAAACAGATTGAGAAACACGGCCCCGCAGTGGCCGCTGCCTTCGATAAAGACGGCAAGCCGTCCAAGGCCGCAGAAGGTTTTGCCCGTGGCAACGGCGTGACCGTTGACCAGCTGGCGCGGGTGCAGACCGACAAAGGTGAGCGCCTGGCGTTTATCAGCGAGCAGAAAGGTGAGGCCACCGAAAAGCTGCTCGGCGACATCGTCAGCAAATCCCTCGCGCAACTGCCGATTCCGAAGCGCATGCGCTGGGGCGCGCGCAAGGAAGAATTCGTGCGTCCGGTGCACTGGCTGGTGATGCTGTTTGGCAACAAGGTGGTCGACGCGGAAGTGCTGGGCCTCAAGGCCGGCAACACCACCCGCGGCCACCGCTTCCACTGCAACCGCGAACTGGCAGTGGCCTCCGCCAACGACTATGTGCAACAGCTGCGCGAGCCGGGTTTTGTGGTGGTGGACTTTGCCGAGCGCCGCGAGATGATCCGCGAGCAGGTGCAGGCGGAAGCCAACAATGTAAATGGCGAGGCGGTGATCGATGACGCTCTGCTGGACGAAGTGACCGCACTGGTGGAGTGGCCGGTGGCGCTTACCGGCCGTTTTGAAAAACGCTTCCTCGACGTGCCGGCGGAAGCGCTGATCTCCTCCATGAAGGAGCACCAGAAATATTTCCACGTGGTGGACGAAGACGGCAACCTGCTGCCGTTCTTTATTACCGTCGCCAATATCGAGAGCACCGATGCCAAGCAGGTGATCCAGGGCAACGAACGGGTTATCCGCCCGCGTCTCTCCGATGCCGCGTTCTTCTTCGAGACCGACAAGAAAATCAGCCTCGAAGCGCGTAGGGAAAAACTCAAGACCATCGTGTTCCAGCAGAAACTCGGCACCGTCTACGACAAGACCGAGCGCCTCGCCAAACTGGCGGCGGCGATTGCGGAAAAAATCGGTGGCGACTCTGCTCTGGCGCAGCGCGCGGCACAACTGTGCAAATCCGATCTGGTCACCGAAATGGTGTTCGAGTTTGCGGACATGCAGGGCATCGCCGGTTACTACTACGCGGAGAACGACGGTGAGCCACTGGATGTGGCCAAGGCCATGTACGAACAGTACATGCCGAAATTCGCCGGTGACGAACTGCCGGCCACCGAGACCGGCACTATCGTCGCCCTTGCCGACCGTATCGACACCTTGGTAGGTATTTTCGGTATCGGCCAGCCGCCGAGCGGTTCCCGCGACCCGTTCGCGCTGCGCCGCGCCAGCCTGGGCGTACTGCGCCTGTTGGTGGAAAAAAATGTCGACCTGGACCTGCGCGAACTGCTGACGCTGGCCCGCGACGGCTACCCGCGCACAGCTCTGGCCGAGCACGACAATGTGGTCGAACAGACCCTGGCGTACATGATCGAGCGCTTCCGCGCACGTTATGAAGACGCCGGCATCAAGGCAGAAGTCTTCCTCGCCGTTTCCGCGCGCAAACTGTCGCGCCCGCTGGATATCGACAACCGCGTAAAGGCCGTACACAGCTTCAGCCAACTGCCGGAAGCGGAAGCCCTGGCCGCGGCCAACAAGCGCGTATCGAATATTCTCGCCAAGTTGGAAGGTCCGACGCCGAACCAGATCGAGCAATCGCTGCTGCAGGAAGACGCGGAAAAGGCACTGTATGTCGCCCTGAAAGACGCACAGGACGCGGTTGCGCCGCTGTATGCCGAAGCGCGTTTCGAGGAAGGCCTCGCCGGCCTCTCCGGCCTGCGCGAAACCGTCGACAATTTTTTCGACGGCGTGATGGTGATGGCCGACGACGAGCAGCTGCGCAACAACCGCCTGGCCCTGCTGGCGCAACTGCGCGGGCTGTTCCTGGAAGTGGCGGACATTTCCCTGCTGGCACCCGCCAAGTAAGCGCAGAGCGGTAACTGCACCATGGCCATAATCGTGCTCGACCGGGACGGCGTGATCAATCAGCACAGCGATGATCACGTCAGGTCCGCCGACGAATGGGTTCCCATTCCCGGCAGCATCGAGGCCATGGCGCAGTTGAGCCAGGCGGGCCACCAGCTGGTGATCGCCACTAACCAGAGCGGTCTCGCCCTCGGCCATTTCGATCTCGACGACCTGGAAGCCATGCACGCAAAAATGCGTGCGCTGGTGGAAGATGCCGGTGGTGAGATCGCCGCTATTTTTTACTGTCCGCACCGCGATGAAGACAATTGCCGCTGCCGCAAACCCAACACCGGGTTACTCGATGCCATCGAGGCGGAGTTCGATACCAGCCTGCACGACTGCTATTTTGTCGGTGACCGTTTGGCAGATCTGCGCTGTGCGGTGACAAAAGGCTGTAAACCGGTGCTGGTAAAATCCGGTTGCGGCGAGCAAACGCTGCAGACACTGATACAAAATCCCGATCCAGCCCTGATCGAAACCTCGGTTTTCGACAACCTCGAACAATTTTCCGATTTCTTCCTGAATTCCCCCGGCAATTAATTTTGCGACCGGTACTCCGGTACCAGTTACTCTCCTGGTTTCACGATCAGAATTGCGACAAGTTTGTGAAGCGCTCTGTTTTTTTCTGTTGAAAGAAAGCGATTGACGCCAGGCTATTGCCCGCCACTTTTGGTTACCGTAGAAACGATCCAGAGGGATCTGGTGCCGCGCTGTTTAAGGAAAGATAAAAACACGCGCGACACGCTCCACTCTGGATCAGAGGTTGACGGATCGACCGATATCGATGTTTTGCGTAGGAAGGAATCACGCTGAAATTATTGCTGCATTTTTTAGCCCGCCTCGCCGCCGCCGTTCGCTCCGTCGGATTCTCTTCCGCTTATCTCACGGAACCACCTGTTACCACTCGCCACAAGCGGGAGCGGTGCAGGTTTTTTATTTTTTTACGGGGCAAAACTTCATGAATTTTTTGTACACGACTCGCACCCGCTTAAGCGCGTGCAAGTTTTTGGGGGGGATTTTCGCTGGCCTTGTGTTCACTTCACAGGTGCTGGCCGAAGACACCAGTGCGGTTCCCGCACCAGCGGAAAAGCAGAAAAAAACCTACATAGTGCAGCTGGCCGATAAGCCGCTGATTGCCTATGAGGGCGGAATCCAGGGTTACGCGGCCACCAAACCCCAGGCCAGCCGCAAGCTGGATTTTTCCAGCAGCGCCATCAAAGGTTATAAGCAGCATCTCGCCGAACGGCGCCAACAGGCGCTGGAAACAATCCCCGGTGCGCGCAAGGTGCACGACTACCAGGTGGCATTTAACGGCTTCGCCGCACAGATGACCGCCAAGCAGGCGGAGCTGCTGCGCAATCACAAGGATGTGCTCGGGGTTTGGGAGGATCGCCTGCTGAAACCGCAGACCAATTCCACCTACAGCTATCTCGGGTTGAGCGGCACCCCCGGACCCTGGCTGCTCGGCGCCACTGGTGAGGATGTGGTGGTGGGTATTATCGATTCCGGTATTCACCCGGAACATCCAAGCCTGGAAGATACACGCACGCCCAAGCGCGGGCATATTGGTCACCCGATCCTCTATGGGCCTGCACCCGAGCACTTCACCGGTACCGGTTGCGATTTCGGCAACAGCGATTTCAACGCTGCCGATATGCCCTTTGCGTGCAACAACAAGCTGCTCAAGGCCCAGGCGTTTTCCGCCGGGTTTCTGTCGGTCAATGCGCTCGCGGATTACGAGTTTCTCTCGGCGCGCGACGCCGATGGACACGGTACCCACACCGCCACGACTGCCGCGGGTAATTTCGGCGTGGAGGGTATGATGTACGGCAATGCTACCGGTACCCTCAGCGGTGTCGCGCCGCGCGCGCGGGTTGCGGTGTACAAGGTGTGCTGGGATGCGCCCAATCCCGATAACAGCGGTTGCTTCTCCTCGGACTCCATGGCCGCGATCGACCAGGCGGTAGCTGACGGCGTCGACGTCATCAACTTTTCCATTGGCGGCTCTGGTACCAACTTCAACGGGCCAGATGATATTGCCTTCCTGTTTGCCGCTAACGCCGGTGTCTTCGTGGCGGTATCCGCCGGCAATTCCGGGCCCGGCAACGGAACCATCGGCACCCCATCCGGCGTACCCTGGGTGACCTCGGTGGGGGCCGCGGAAGATAACCAGAGCTTTGGCACCGGGCTCGAACTCAGCGTGCCGGGAGAACTTGCCGGTATTTTCGAAGGCCTGCAGGGCTCAGGTCCGGTGGGGCTGGCAGACGCCGGTGCGATTTCTGCGGATATCGTCAACGCGGAGCCGCTGCATGGTTGTAATCCGTTCAGCAACGCCGAAGCGATGAATGGCAAAATCGCGCTGGTGGTACGCGGCACCTGTTCGTTCAGTATCAAGTACAACGAGGCAGCTGCCGCGGGCGCCCGCGCGATCGTGGTGTATAACGATGGCCTGACGCCTGACCGTATGGATCCCATCACCATGTCGGCACCGGGCACAACCATTCCCGGTATCATGATCCGCCATCCTGATGGTGTTGCGCTGGCGGCAGTTGCGGAAAAGGCAGGCACCCTGAGCCCGGAAATTCAGGTATCTCGCGACAATCGCATCGCCGGGTTTTCCTCGCGCGGCGCCAACGGCGGCGCACCCGACATCATCAAGCCGGATATTACAGCACCCGGTGTGAGCATTGTTGCCGGTATTTCCCCGGTCGGCTCCGGCGAAATTTTCGGTGCCCTGAGCGGAACGTCCATGGCGAGCCCGCACATTGCCGGTGTATTCGCTCTGCTGAAACAGGCTCATCCGGACTGGACCGCTGCAATGGCGCGCTCCGCGCTGATGACTTCCGCGCGCCAGAATATGAAGAAGTCTTTTGGCGAAATCGCCGCGGACCCCTTCGATATCGGCGCGGGTATGGTGCAGCCCGCGAACGCATTTTTCCCGGGACTGGTGTATGACGCGGGCCTGCTGGATTATTTTGCGTTCCTGTGTGGCGCCCAAAATCAGCCGCAAATGTTGAGTGCCGCGGACTGCAGTTATCTAGAGGCCAACGGCTTCTCCGCCGACTCGTCGGATCTCAACCTGCCCTCTATCGGTATCGCCGAACTGGTGGGCAAGCAGACCGTCACCCGCCGGGTTACCAGTGTCGACCCCGGCACCCAATGGTACTGGGCAGAGGTGGATGCACCTGTCGGAGTCACCGTCGAGGTATCTCCTCGTATCCTGCGCTTGAAACAGGGGGAGACCGCGACGGTTGAAATCACCTTCAGTGCCACTTCCGAGGCGGTACAGGGGCAGTGGACATTCGGCGAGCTCCGCTGGTCCCAGGGTCTGCGCAAAGTGCGCAGCCCCATCGCTGTGCGACCGGTTCCGATAGCCACCGCCGCAGCGGTGACCGGCAGTGGCAGTTCCGGCAGCCTGCAGATCCCGCTTCTTTTTGGCTACGACGGCGCTTACACAGCGACGTTAAACGGCCTGGCGGAGGGTATGCCTTTCCCGGGTGCGGTGGCCGATGGTGCCAATGATCTGATTTTTTTCGAGATTCCCGCGGGTACCCGCTTAAGCCGCATTGCACTGTTTGATGCAGACACCGGAGCTGGCGACGGTGCCGATGATCTGGACCTCCAGGTTCTTGGGCCACAGGGCGCCGGCTGGCCGCTGGTCGGCAGCAGCGGCTCGCCGACCTCGTCGGAACAGGTGGATATCGCCAATCCTGCGCCCGGTCTCTACGCGGCGTTCGTGATCGACTATGCAAGTGCGCCGGGGCCGACCGCCTATACGCTGTTCAATTTCAATTTGCACGGCAGTGTGGGCAACACTGTGTTGGATGGGCCGGCAACTGCCAACGTCGGGACTTCTGGCAGTCTGGGTCTGGAATGGGAAGGACTCAGTAGCGGTACCCGCGCACTGGGTCTGGTAACACACCAGAATGCCGGCGGTGTTATTGCCACCACCGAAGTGATGATCGACACCCAGTAAGCAAGCACCTACGCCAGCTTATAAAAAAGCCCGGAGGCCGTAAGGCGTCCGGGCTTTTTTGTGGTGGGGTGGTCTGCGGGATTACAGCACTTCGGCCCACAGGTCGTATTCATCCGCATGGGTGACTTCCGCCCACACCTTGTCACCGGGGGCGAGGTTGGTTTCTCCGTTCAGGTACACCATACCGTCGATTTCCGGGGCGTCTGCCCAGGAGCGGCCGATGGCGCCCTCTTCGTCCACCTCGTCGATCAGCACTTCGATCTTGCGGCCGATCTTCTGCTGCAGGCGCGCGGCGCTGATTTGCTGCTGGTGCGCCATAAAGCGCTCCCAGCGCTCCTGCTTCACCTCTTCCGGTACCGCACCTTCCAGTTCGTTGGCCGGCGCGCCGTCTACCGCGGAGTATTTGAAACAGCCAACGCGGTCCAGCTGCGCCTCGCTCAGCCAGTCCAGCAGGTACTGGAAGTCCTCTTCGGTCTCGCCGGGGAAGCCCACGATAAAGGTGGAGCGGATGGTGAGTTCCGGGCAGATCTCACGCCACTTTTTGATACGCGCCAGGGTCTTGTCCTCGAACGCCGGGCGTTTCATGGCCTTGAGTACTTTCGGGCTGGCGTGCTGGAACGGGATATCCAGGTACGGCAGCAGTTTGCCCTCGGCCATCAGCGGAATCACATCATCCACGTTCGGGTACGGATATACGTAGTGCAGTCGCACCCACACACCCATGGATGAGAGCGCTTCACACAGCTCCAGCATGCGGGTCTTTACCGGGCGGCCATCCCAGAAGTCCAGCTTGTACTTCAGGTCCACGCCGTAGGCGCTGGTGTCCTGGGAGATCACCAGCAGCTCCTGTACCCCGGCATTCACCAGACGCTCCGCCTCGCCCAGCACCTCGCCCACCGGGCGGCTCACCAGTTTGCCGCGCATGCTGGGGATGATGCAGAAGGCACAGGAGTGGTTACAGCCTTCGGAGATTTTCAGGTAGGCGTAGTGGCGCGGGGTCAGTTTGACGCCCTGCGGCGGTACCAGGTCGATAAACGGGTCGTGGTCGGCCTTCGGCGGAACCACTTCGTGCACCGCGTTGACCACCTGCTCATATTGCTGAGGACCGGTAACGGACAGCACGCTGGGGTGCGCCTGACGAATGGCATCTTCTTCCACGCCCATACAGCCGGTGACGATCACCTTGCCGTTTTCGTGCAGTGCCTCGCCGATGGCGTCGAGGGACTCCTGCTTCGCGCTGTCGATAAAGCCACAGGTATTGACCACCACCACGTCGGCGTCCTCATAGGAAGGCACAACTTCGTAGCCCTCCATACGCAGCTGGGTGAGGATGCGCTCGGAGTCCACCGTCGCCTTGGGGCAGCCGAGGGAGACAAACCCTACCTTGCCCGGGCCGGTTTTGCCCGGCTCCACGACGGTTGCACCACCAGTCACTGATTTGTCTGCACTGCTCATGAGCGTCCTCATACCGGCGCCGCGGGGCGCCCGTCACCATTGATTAAAAAGCGGGCAATTCTAACGGGCGAAGGTGGGCTTGCATAGCACAGCGGTGAACGACATTCACCGCGATCCGGGGAAATACGCACGGTAAGTACTATGGTTGTCGCTGCAGATATGAATAGTCACGATTCCTCGGCCGGCAGTGTAATTGGCACTTGTGTTCCCCCGGTCGGATAACAACAATGGCGCCCCGCCTCAATCACCGGAGCCCTGCCGTGCAACAACTGATACTCAACCCCCGTGCCGAACGCCGCCTCAAGATGGGTCACCTGTGGATCTACAGCAACGAGGTGGATACCAAACGCAGCCCGCTCAAAGGCCTGGAGCCCGGTGAGCAGTGTGAGATTCTCGACAGCAGCGGCAAGGGCCTGGGCTATGCACTGGTGAACCCCAACCAGCTGATCTGCGGTCGCCTGGTGTCGCGCAAGGATCCCTTCACCGCCAAGCAGCTTAAGCGCCGCCTGGAGTCCGCGCTGGCACTGCGCGAGCGCTACTTCCCCCACCCCAGCTACCGCATGGTCTACGGTGACTCCGACGGGCTGCCGGGCCTGGTGGTGGACCGTTTCGGTGATTACCTGGTGGTACAGGTCAGCAGCTGGGGGATGGAGCGCATGCTCGGCGACATCGTCGATGCGCTGGTGGCGCTGGTAAAACCCACCGGTATCCTGCTGCGCAACGACCACCAGGGTCGCAAGGTAGAAGAGCTGCCGGAGGTCTGCGAGGTCGCCCACGGCGACGTGCCGCAAATGGTGCCATTCGAGGAGAACGGTGTGCCGCTGCTGGCACCGGTGTACCAGGGACAGAAAACCGGCTGGTTCTACGATCACCGCGACAACCGCGCGCGCCTGAACCAGTGGGTTAAGGGGCTGAATGTGCTCGACCTGTTCTCCTACGCCGGCGGCTGGGGTGTGCAAGCACTTGCTCACGGTGCTGCGCAGGTCACCTGTGTGGATGCCTCAGGCCAGGCGCTGGACTGGTGCGAGGAGAATGCTGCACTGAACGGGCGCAAGGACGACCTGGTGACCATCCAGGGCAAGGCGGTGGATGCCATGAAGGAACTGATCAACGAGGGCCAGCGGTTCGACGCCATCGTGCTCGACCCGCCCGCGTTCATCAAACGCCGCAAGGACCAGAAATCAGGCGAGGCCGCCTACCGCCACATCAATGAACTGGCGCTGCGGCTGCTGGAGAAAAATGGCCTGTTGGTGAGTGCATCCTGTTCGATGCACCTCGAATCCGACACCTTGCTCGAGATCCTGCGCGGCGCTGGCCGCCACCTGGACAAGAACATCAGCATCATCGGCAGCGGTGGCCAGGGTGCAGATCACCCGGTGCACCCGGCGATTCCCGAGACTCGCTACCTGAAGGCGCACTTTGTACATCTGTCTGCTGGCAGTGTCTATTGAGCGATACCCGAAATATAAAACCCGGCACTCGCCGGGTTTTTTATTTGTAGATGAGCGATGCGGACCGGATCAGAAGGTGTAGGTGACACCGACAGTGGCGGTACGCGGACGGTTGGCGCGCGCGCCATCCGGTGCGCGGTTGATGATCGCCTGCTCATCGAACAGGTTGTCCACTTTGACTGTGCCCACCAAGTCCTGACCAAAGTCATAGTGCGCGGCGAGGTCCACCACCCACAGGGATTCGGTGAAATCGTAGCGGTCAGTGGCGCCGCGGTTGCAGCTGTTGTTTACACACATTTCATCCTGATAGGCGGCACTGACGTTCACACGCCATGCAGCGCCACTGTCGATGCCAGTGGTGATGGCGAAAACATCTTCCGGCAGGTAAGCGAAGTTGTCGCCGGCCAGAATCGAGCCATCGTCGCTATTGTGGGTGACCTGGGCGTCGGTCCAGGTGTAGCTTGCACTTACCGGGACGGACCAACCGTTGCCGAGAGACCACTGGGTGCCGATGGAGGTCTCCAGCCCTTTGATTTCAGATTCGCCCAGCTGGTAGCTGCCACTTTCCGCGCCATCGGGACAGGGTACGGCAATGGAGCAATTCTGGATGGCGTTCTCGTAATCGCTGAAGAACGCCACAACCTCCGCCCGCAGATTGCCGTTATCGTAGCGTCCACCCCACTCATAGTTGGTGGAAAGTTCCGCGCCCGCGCCATTGCTGGCATCCGCACCGGGAGGCGCGAAACCGCGGTGAACCCCAGCCAGTAGGGTTACTTCCGGGGTCAGCGCGTAGGTGGCACCCAGGCCGGGCAGCCACTCATCGAGGGCATTGCCGCGGCTGCTGCCCCTTTCGTTGCGGTCGACATCGTTGTAGCGCTGCTGCGCCGTCTCGATATCCTCATAGCGCAGCGCTGCGGTCAGCGCGAGCTTGTCAGCGAGCTGGATCTGGTCGTAGACAAACAGGGAGTTTGCGGTTGCGTCCTCGACACGGTTATCACTGGCGCCGGGGTTGCGGGTGTTGCGGTAGACCAGCTCGCCATTGACCTGGCTGTAATCCTCGCTGGGCTGGAAGCGATCAACTTCGTCCCAGTGGCGGCGCACGCCAATTTCCAGCTCGTGGCCGACGGTGCCGGTGGCAAACTGCAAGTTAGCGCTTACTTGCGCGCCGCGCGCTGTGTACTCGCGGTTGTTGTGCTTGATGCTGAAGTCATAGTCCATGGTGCCATCGAGTACCGCCTGCGCATCCGCATCGCCATTGTTGGCCGCAGTGATCAGTCCACCGAGGCCAACCTTGAACCAGTCGCGCTTGAACTTGTTCTGGTACACCTGGGTGTCAACGCTGAAGTTGCCGCTAAACGCGATGCTGTGATTCAGCTGTACGGTACTGTGGCGATTTGCCATTTCGTCCAGTGCGCTGATGCCGTAGCGACGGTTCGGGTCGGCGGCGAAATCCTCGTCGGTGAGCCCCAGATAGCTCATGCCGGATTCCTCTTCCGAGTACTGCAGCTTGATATCGAGCTGCTGCGCGAACTGCGCACCCTCGGCAGACTTCAGGCGTCCCTTCAGCAGATAGTCTTCCTTGCTGATATCGGCGCTGTCAGCGCGGTCGATTTCGCGGAACCCATCCGCGTGCTGCTGATGGGTTTCCACCAGCCAGCCAGTGGTGTCAGAGCTTTCGCCGTAGTGAGCGTGCAGGCGGCGCTCGCCAAATTCACCGGCGGACAGTTTCACCGTGCCGGCCTGGTCTTCAGGAATCACGGTACTCAGCATGTTCACCGCGCCACCCACCGTGAACGGGCCGTATTTCAATACGCCGGGGCCCTTCAAGACCTCGATGGCGCTCAAACGACCTGCGGTTGGGAAGTAGTAGGCTTCCGGTCCCGAGTACGGTGCAGGAGCCACCAGAACACCGTCTTCCAGCAGCGAAATTTTTCCTGAACGACCGCCGTCGGCACCACGGATGCCAATATTTGGGCGCAGGCCGTAGCCATCCTCTTCGCGCAGGTAGATACCGGGAACGGCGCGCAGCATACGATTGATATCGACGTGGTTAAATTTTTCGAGCTCCTCAGCACTGACCAGGTGCGCAGATCCAGGCAACCGTTCGATCAGTTCGGCACTCCCCAGTACCGAGACTGTTTCCAGCAATTCTCCCGCTTCATTCGCGCTGGCGTTTACGGCGGAGACAGCCGCCACAGCAAATGTGAGCGGGGTTAGGGAAAAGCGGCGCATTGTTTCTCCAGACTTCAATTATCATTAACGTTACGAATGATAATAATTGTTATTTAATTGCGCCTCTTTATCAAGACTATAGCGATTTCAAATGAACTTTTATGGGGCATCGGCCTAGATTGTTTGATTCGTGAGCGGTAGTTGTGGCCGTCTTCGATTGGCGCTGACAGATTCGGATCCTAGTATTGCCAGCTACATTCCCCGGCTCTCGGAGAATCTATGCTAAGACCAATACAGGAATCCGATATCGAACACCTGTTGCAGCTGTGGTTGCACCTGGCCTGCAGCAGTCACCCCAGTCTGCCGGTGAAGTTCTGGTCTCCACAGGGGCGCCTGTTGCGGCGTCAGCTGGCGTCGCAGTGCCGCCATCAGCAACTCCTCTGTGGTTCAAACGGCACCGTTTATTGGGTCTATACCCGTCCCGGTAGTGATGTCGCCGAGGGCCTGGTGGCCATCACCGACAATGTGCTGGTGGAGACCATTTTCGTTTCGCCGGCGCAACAAGGGCGCGGTGTAGGCAGCGAGCTGATGTTCCAGGCCAAGTTCGGGCGACTACAACTGGCAGTCAGGGTATTGGAGGAGAACCTGAGCGGGCGCTATTTCCTGCAGCAGCACGGCTTCGCGGAAACCGAGCGCCATTTCAACCGGGCGGCCAACCAGGACGAGATCTGGATGAATTGTCGGGTGGCGGTCTGAGCGCGGGTTCCTGCGCCCATTAGTGCCTGGCCTGGAGCCAGTTATCAGCCAATAAAAAACCCGATCGGCTGTTTGCGGATCGGGTTTTTTATTGTGTGCCTATGGTGTTGATTTACACGTCGAGGTTTTCCACCGCCAGCGCGTTGCTCTCGATGAACTCCCGGCGCGGTTCCACCTGGTCGCCCATCAGGGTGGTGAAGATCTGGTCGGCGGCGATCGCGTCCTCAACCGTCACCTGCAGCATGCGGCGGGTTTCCGGATTCATGGTGGTATCCCACAGTTGCTCCGGATTCATCTCACCCAGACCTTTATAGCGCTGGATGCTGTAACCACGGCGGCTCTCGTTCATCAGCCACACCAGGGCTTCCGGGAAGCTGGTGATCGGCTGTTGCTTGTCGCCGCGCTGGATGTAGGCGCCCTCTTCCAGCAGCCCCTGCAGCTTTTCACCGAGCTGACAGATGGCGCGGTACTCTGCCGAGTCGAAGAAGTCGTGACTGACCGTGTAGCGGCTGCTGACGCCGTGGGCAACGATATCCACGGTGGGCAGGTACAGGTTGCGCTCGCTGTCGTGGCTGACGGAAACCTGATGGCGACGGCCGCCGCCCTCACCTCCCGCCTCTTCCAGCTGTGCCTGCAACTGCGCGACCCACTGCTCCATGGTGTCGCGGGATTGCAGGGCGTCAGACTTGAGGCCAGGCAGGTACACCATGCTCTTCAGCACTTCCTGGGGGTACAGGCGTGACAGGCGGTCGATGGTGGCCATTACCGAGCGGTATTCTTTCACCATGGATTCCAGCGCGCTGCCGGAGAGGCCCGGTGCTTCCGGATTCACGAACAGCGACGCGTTTTCCAGTGCGGCGTTGGTAAGGAATTGGGTCAGTGCCGCCTCATCCTTCAGGTACTGCTCCTGTTTGCCCTTGCCGATCTTGTACAGTGGCGGCTGCGCAATGTAAATGTGCCCGCGCTCGATCAACTCCGGCATCTGGCGGAAGAAGAAGGTCAGTAGCAGGGTGCGGATGTGTGCACCATCCACGTCGGCATCGGTCATGATGATGATGTAGTGGTAGCGCAGTTTGTCCGGGTTGAACTCGCTCTTGCCGATGCCACAGCCGAGTGCAGTGATCAGCGTACCCACCTCTGCACTGGACAGCATCTTGTCGAAACGGGCCTTTTCCACGTTCAGGATCTTGCCTTTCAGCGGCAGGATGGCCTGGGTGCGGCGATCGCGGCCCTGCTTGGCGGAGCCACCGGCGGAGTCACCCTCCACCAGGTAGAGTTCGGACAGGGCCGGGTCTTTCTGCTGGCAATCCGCCAGCTTGCCGGGTAGACCGGCGATATCCAGCGCGCCCTTGCGGCGGGTCATCTCGCGCGCCTTGCGCGCCGCTTCCCGCGCCCGTGCGGCATCGATCATCTTGCCTACCACGGCCTTGGCATCCTGGGGGTTTTCCAGCAGATAGTCGTTGAAGGACTGGCCCATCTCCTGCTCTACCGCCGGTTTTACCTCCGAGGAAACCAGCTTGTCCTTGGTCTGGGAGGAGAATTTCGGATCCGGGACTTTTACCGAGATGATGGCGGTCAGACCCTCGCGAGCGTCGTCACCGGTGGTGGCGACCTTGTCCTTTTTGCCCACCCCTTCCTTTTCGATATAGGTGTTGAGGCCGCGGGTCAACGCTGCGCGGAAGCCCGCCAGGTGGGTACCACCATCGCGCTGGGGAATGTTGTTGGTGTAGCAGTAGATATTTTCCTGGAAGGAATCGTTCCACTGCAGTGCAACTTCCACGGAAATGCCGTCTTCACGCTGGTTCTGGAAGTGCAGCACCTTGTTGATCGGGTTCTTGTTCTGGTTCAGGAACTCCACGAACGCGCGCAATCCGCCCTCGTACTCGTATACCTCTTCCTTACCGCTGCGCTCGTCTTTCAGCACGATACGCACACCGGAATTAAGGAAGGACAGCTCCCGCAGGCGCTTGGCGAGCTGCTCGAAGTGGAATTCGATGTTGCTAAAGGTGGCCGGAGACGGCTTGAAGTGCACGGTGGTACCTGTACCCTCGGTGTCACCGATCACCTTCAGGGGCTCGTCAGGTACACCGTGGCGGTAGATCTGCTCATGGATCTTGCCGCCGCGACGGATGGTCAGCTTGAGCTCCTCGGACAGTGCATTCACCACCGAAACACCCACGCCGTGCAGACCGCCGGAAACCTTGTAGGTGTTATCGTCGAACTTACCACCGGCATGGAGTACGGTCATGATGACTTCCGCCGCTGAAATCCCCTCTTCCGGGTGAATTTCTGTGGGAATGCCACGGCCATTGTCCGCAACACTTACCGATTCATCCGGATGGATAATCACGCGAATTTCGTCGCAGTGGCCGGCAAGGGCTTCGTCAATCGAGTTATCCACCACCTCGAACACCATATGGTGGAGGCCGGTGCCGTCATCGGTATCGCCGATATACATTCCGGGGCGCTTGCGCACCGCATCCAGGCCTTTCAATACCTTGATGCTACTGGAATCGTAGTTATTCTCTTGCGACATTCTGTTGCTCCATTAACGCCGGCACATGGCCAGGCCTGTCATATTCAAACTGTTGTCCATATATCCCCCCCGGAAACCGTGGTTTTCGGGGAGCGCGGTCGTCGCCCTGACCGTCAAAATAAGTCTCTCAATCCTTATCCAGCACTGTGGGCGTCACCTGACCATGTTCCACGTGGAACATTCTGGGTTCACACCAGGGCTGTGGTAGCGATAGCCAGGGACGCTCGGTCACCTGCCTTTCAATACCTGTTACCAGAACCTGACTGGCACAATCGCTAACCCAGCGGGCAAAGCATTGCTGGTTCTCTTCATCAAGCTCCGACGGCAGGTCATCCACCAGGAATACGGGCTTCTCGCGCCCTGAAATGGTAGCCGCCATTGCAGTCCTGAGAGCGCACACTGCCATCTTCTGCTGCCCGCGCGACAACACTGCGTGAGCAGGCTGCCCGTTAATCGTAAACCGGAGATCCGCCCGATGCGGACCGATCCGGGTAAACCCCTGGGCGAGGTCACCGTCCAGGGATTCACGTAGTGAGTCGGCCAGACTGGTATCCTTCTTCCAACCACTGCGGTAATGCAGCTCCAGTGGCTCAAAAATTTCTGCAGGAAGATCCCCAAGGCGCTCCCGAAAAAGGATGCGCAAGTTCTTAAACACCCTGCGCCGCAAAGCGTCTACCGCTTCCCCACTTTGCACCAACTGATGTTCCCAGGGAGCGAGCAAATTTGAGTCGATTTTACCACGTCGCAGCAACGCATTGCGCTGCTTAAGCGCCGATTGATACACCTTCCAGTGTTGCGCAAAAGAATGTTCCACGTGGAACACTGTCCAATCCAACAGTTGCCGGCGCACACCGGGGCCACCATCCAGGGCAGCAAAGCTTTCACTATTGATCACCTGTAACGGCAAACAAGCCGCCAACTGGGAACTGCTCTCCGCCGGGGCCTGATTGATGCGAATACGCCCCTGACCGTCACGTCGCTTCTCCACACCGAGTGTGACACCGCTACCGAGACGACCAAACACTGCCAGCGATTCCGCATCGTATCGAATGACCGTCTGGCTCTGCCGGGACCGAAATGAGCGGCCGCTGGCGAGCATGTGTACCGCCTCCAGTAACGAGGTTTTGCCGCTACCATTGGCGCCACAGAACAGATTTACTGCCGGCGCCAGAGACAGATCTGCGGCGGTAATATTGCGAAAATTGCTTAACACCAAACGGCTTACAGAGGACACAAAATACCTCCGCCCGCACTTAGCAACGACGAGCTACCGATACGAAAAAACCGCCAGCTCAATGAACTGGCGGTTTTCGGGAAGAACTTGGGATTACGAAGCGAAGTCAATGCACAGCCTCTCCCTTGACCAAGCCACAGGCCATCAAAGACGCATGGGCATGATCACGTACAGGGAATCCCCCTCTTCCGGCTGCTGCAACAGCGCACTACTGTTGGCATCGCCGAGACCGATACGAATCTGGTCACTGTGGATAGCACCCGTCACGTCCAGCAGGTAACCGACGTTAAAGCCGATTTCCAGCGGATCACCGTGGTAATCCACCATCAACTGCTCTTCCGCCTCTTCCTGCTCCGGGTTATTCGCCACGATCTGCAGCAGCCCCTCGGAAAGCTGCAGGCGAACACCGCGGTATTTCTCGTTGGACAGAATCGCCGCACGCTGGAACGCTTGGCGCAATGCCAGACGATCGGCGAAAACCTCATTGCCGGTGCTGCGCGGCAGTACACGTTCGTAGTCAGGGAACTTGCCGTCCACTAACTTGGAGGTAAACGTGAAGGGTCCGCTATGCACGCGAATATGGTTATTGCCGAGCACAACCTCAGCGCTGGCATCGGTATCTTCCAGCAGACGCGCGAGCTCCAGCACACCCTTGCGCGGCACAATGGCCTGTACCGGCGCCTCTACATTGAGACCGGGTGCATCGCGGTCACACAACGCCAGGCGGTGGCCGTCGGTCGCTACAGCGCGCAACCGCTGCGGGCGACACTCCAACAACAGACCATTCAGGTAGTAACGCACATCCTGCTGCGCCATGGCGAAGCTGGTGGCCTCGATAAGGCGGCGGATCTCACGCTGGGAGATGCTGAAACGGCTTTGCGCAGAAGTCTCTTCCTGGTTCGGGAAGTCACTCGCCGGCAGCGTGGACAGCTGGAAACGGCTACGGCCACTGCGCAGCACCAACCGCTCTGCATCGCGCTCAAACTTGAGCTCAGCACCGTCCGGCAGCGAGCGACAGATATCCAGCAGCTTGCGCGCGGGCACCGTGACCTCACCTTCCATCTCGGCAGGCTGATCCAGCTGCAGGCGGCCTACGATCTCTACTTCCAAATCGGTACCGGTGAGGGACAGTTCCTGCCCCTGCAACTGCAACAGCACGTTGGCCAGCACCGGCAGGGTCTGGCGCTTTTCCACTACACCAGCAACCAGTTGCAGCGGCTTTAACAGGGCATCACGGCTTACACTGAATTTCATATTTATTGCCTTGATCTCAATTTCGTTGTTCTGGTTTTCGCAAAACTGGTCGCGGGTAATCTGCAACCATTGGCCAATCAGGTCGTCAGCGAGCGCGTCAGCAGACGCACATCCTCGCGGATATCACCGTCGGATTCCTGCAGCTCGCGGATCTTGCGACAGGCATGCAGCACCGTGGTGTGGTCGCGCCCACCAAAGGCGTCACCAATTTCCGGCAGACTGTGGTTGGTCAATTCTTTCGCCAATGCCATAGCTACCTGGCGCGGGCGCGCCACGGACCGACTGCGGCGCTTGGAAAGGAGGTCCGCCACCTTGATCTTGTAGTACTCCGCTACAACCCGCTGGATATTGTCGATACTCACCAAGCGATCCTGCAGCGCAAGCAGATCCTTCAGCGCTTCGCGCACCAGAATATCGTCGATGGCACGGCCGGTGAACTGCGCATTGGCGATCACCCGGCGCAACGCCCCCTCGAGTTCGCGCACGTTGGAACGGATGCGCTGGGCGATAAAAAATGCGGAATCATGTGGAAGGTCCACGCCCACCTGCTCCGCCTTCTTCATCAGAATGGCAACACGGGTTTCCAGTTCCGGCGGCTCCACCGCCACCGTCAGCCCCCAACCGAAGCGTGACTTGAGGCGCTCTTCAAGCCCATCGATCTCCTTGGGATACCGGTCACAGGTGAGGATAATCTGCTGCCCACCTTCCAACAGTGCGTTGAACGTGTGGAAAAACTCTTCCTGGGAACGCTCCTTTCCGGCAAAAAACTGGATATCGTCAATCAGCAGCGCATCCACTGAGCGGTAATAGCGTTTGAAGTCGCTGATGGCATTCAACTGCAACGCCTTCACCATATCCGCCACAAAGCGTTCGGAGTGGAGGTAAACAACCTTTGCATTAGGGTTGCGATCCACAAGTGCGTTACCCACCGCATGCATAAGGTGGGTCTTGCCGAGACCCACACCGCCATAAATGAACAATGGGTTGTAAGCACCACCAGGGTTGTCGGCGATCTGCTGCGCTGCCGCCAAACCCAACTGGTTTGACTTACCCTCAACAAAGGAGGCGAAAGTAAATCCGCGGTTGAGAGAACTGCCGTGCTTAATGGCACCCTCAACTTCCACTTTGCGCTGGCCACCGGTGTGAACCACAGGGGCAACGACCTCAGTACCGGAGTGAAGATCGGCTGGCAGGCGCTCTGCCGCCGTCAACGCCTCCACACCCGCCTCTTCGGCGGCAATATTGCTGTGCGCTTCGGAGGTCAAACGCGCACCGCGAGTACCAGTCGACGCGGAAGATGGCGCAGAATCCATCCTGGAGGCGGGGTAACCACCACTTGAGTAGCCCCTACCGCCATCACGATAACGATCATCACCACCCCCGACACCGGCAGCATGACTACCAAACGCGGGCACCGGGCTTTCCAATTGCTGTGAAGGACGCGACGGCGCAGCAGTCTGGTAACCGCGGGAAGAGGTATACGAGGGTTGCGCGGGCGCACTCTCAGCGCCCGCAAAGCTGCGGCGAAAACGCGAGGTGCGTCGATCCAGCGCCACCACCTCAACGTGCAGTGAACGACCGGAAAACTGTTGCGCGAGTTCGCGGATGTGATCGAGATACTTGTCGCTTACCCAGTTCAAGACAAAGCGGTTGGGCGCCACCAGACGCAGCTCACCCTCGGAACTGTCGTCGCTGACGCACAGCGGCCGAATCCAGGTACTGAACTGCTGCGGCGGCAATTCATCCTGCAAACAAGCAGCGCACTGCTTCCACACGGAATCAGACAAGGAACCCCCCAAAAAGACGAATCGAGATGCGACGGTGCCCATATTGGCGACCAGCCGGTGAAACAAAGCTGTCCCCCCAAGAACAGCCTCCGGCCCCCGAATAAATGCCAGGGAAGCCCGCGGGCAGCACCTCAAAAGAAGGCGAACAGTATATCGTTTGCCCTCGAGGTTATCCACAATTAAACCGAAATTAATACCGGATGTCCCGGCAGAAAGCGCAGCAATTTCAAAGACTTGAACACAATTCAAGCAGGGACCCAACAACTTATCCACAGCGAAATTGTGAATATCTTGGGGTCAAACGGTGCACTCCCCGGAATACCCCAGCCAATACAATGGCTTGCGCGGGGGTGCCGATCCAAACGCACCGAAGCCGCCGATGTTTTCCCTATACTTATGCCCAATAAAGAAGAGAGATTGGCCGACAATCCTTTACCTCGAACAATGTGGAATTTCCTGCATTGAAGTCCAACGGGTGCATTGCTTTGACTGGTTTCTTTCTATACAATCCGCCGCCTTCGCAGCGCATAGCCCGCTTCGGAGTATGCCTCCAGAAATGCCGAGCAATTCCGGAGACACGCCGCCACGAGGGGTTATAGCAGCCGCAAAAAAGCAGCCGCGCCAGCCGTAAGCGGCCCAGATTTTAAAACCTCCAGGACCTGACTCCCGGACATAACTCCAGGTAGTAACAACATGAAACGTACATTTCAGCCCAGCAATCTGAAGCGCAAGCGCACCCACGGCTTCCGTGCCCGTATGGCCACCAAGAATGGTCGTAAAGTACTGGCCCGTCGTCGTGCCAAAGGCCGCAAGGTTCTGTGCGCCTAAGATTGCCGCCTAGCGAGCAACCTTTTAGATCGCATCTGAATCACTATGCAGTGCCCACGCAGCGACTTCGCATTTGCCAAGCCGCTGCGGCTGCTCAATGCGGCGCAGTATCGCGCCGTTTTTGATTCCGCGCCCGTCCGTGCGGCGCAACCGCAATTCCTGATTCTCGCCCGCCCCAACGAGCTCGGTCACCCGAGGCTCGGTCTTGTCATTGCCAAAAAGCACGTCCGCAACGCCACCGACCGCAACCGCATCAAGCGCATTGCCCGCGAGACCTTTCGCCTGCAACAGCACCAGCTGTTTCCGCTAGATGCCGTGGTACTGGCGCGCGCCGGTGCCGGCGATCTCGACAAAGACGCGCTGGCCAAGATATTCAACAAGCTGTGGCGCCGACTAGATCAGCGTGCGCGCAATCCGCAGCCGGAGCAGCAAGCGCAGCAGCGTCCGCCAAGGCCCCAGCGCGGCAAGGGTCGCAAAGGCAGCGGGAATAAAAACGCCGCCGATAAACCGGCACAACCTCCCAACTCCAATGGTGCCCGAACCCAGGAGAGTGGTTCGTGACCTGGCTGGCTATCCGCCTGATTCACCTCTACCGCCTCATTGCCAGCCCCTGGGTCGGTAACCAGTGCCGCTTCTACCCCACCTGCTCCCGCTACTCGGAAGAAGCGTTTGAAACCCACGGATTCTGCAAAGGGGGTTATTTAACCCTGCGCCGCCTTATAAAATGCCACCCCTGGCATCCGGGCGGCCTGGATTACGTCCCCCCTGCGGTACCACCCTCAGAAACTTCGGCGGCAAAACAAGAGCCACCGCAACAAGGCTAACGACATAATGGATTGGCAACGCTACACGCTGGTCGGCGGCATCGCCGCAGTCCTCCTGGCACTGGTTTACCAGTGGAATGATTTCAAGGAACAACACGCCCCGACCCTTGATCAGAAAACGGTTGTTCACCACCAAGCGGAAGAGACCACCTCCCTGCCGGGCAGCCCGTCCAGCAGTGGCAGTAGCGAATTACCGGAAGAAGGTGCGGTTCCCGAGGTAGGCGGAAGTACCCAGCCCAAGCTGATCACCGTGAACACCGACACCCTCAGCCTGCTGATCGATCCCAATGGCGGTGACATCGTCAAGGTCGCACTGCGCAAGTACTACGAGAAGCTGAATACCCCGGATCGCCCCCTGATTCTGCTGAATCAGACCCGCAGCCATACCTATGTATCGAAGAGCGGCCTGGTCGGCGGCCAGGGCAACTGCTCTGCCGGGCGCCCACTCTTTTCCAGCGATTCCAGTGAATACGCTCTGCAGGAAGGGAAGGACACCCTTACCGTTGACCTGAAACAGTCCCAGGGTGGCATCGGCTTCACCAAGCGCTTTACCTTCACCCGCGGAAACTACCTGATCAAAGTGTCCTACCTGGTGGACAACGGACGCGACAAGCCGCTGCTGGCCGGCATGTGCGGTGAGATCGTGCGCGACAGCCTGGAGCCGCCGGTGGATGTAGGCATCGGTGTGTCCCCGTTCCTGGGCGCTGCGCTGCACACCAGCGAAGAGAATTACTTCAAGCAGGACTTTGAGGACATCGCCAAGAAACCCACCACTGAAACCATTCAGGGCGGCTGGGTGGCCATGGTGCAGCATTATTTCCTGAGCGCCTGGATCCCGAACCAGGAGGAGCGCAACACCTTCAGGCTGAAGCCCGTCGGCAACGGCCTGTACAGTATGGGCTTCACCAGCCCGCAACTGCGCATCGAACCGGGCCAGCAGGGTACTGTTGAAGCCTCCTTCTATGCTGGCCCGAAAGATGTATTCGCCCTGGAAAAGATTTCTCCCTACCTGGACCTGACCGTAGATTACGGTTGGCTGTGGTGGCTGGCGAAGCCGATGTTCCGGGTACTGAACTGGATTCACGAGCACATCGTGGACAACTGGGGATGGTCCATCATCCTGCTGACGGTATTCATCAAGGCACTGCTGTTCCCGCTGTCCGCTGCCGGCCTGCGCTCCATGGCGCGCATGCGCAAGTTCGCACCGCAGATGAAGAAACTGCAGGAGCAGTACAAGGACAACCGCCAGAAACTGGCGGAAGAAACCATGAAGCTGTACCGCCGGGAGAAGATCAATCCGGTGGGAGGCTGTCTGCCGCTGCTGTTGCAGATGCCGGTGTTTATCGGTCTCTACTGGATGTTGATGGAAACCGTTGAACTGCGCCACGCGCCATGGATCGGCTGGATTCACGACTTGTCTGTGAAGGACCCCTATTTCATCCTGCCGGTATTCATGGGTGTGACAATGTGGTTCATGCAAAAGCTGAATCCGCAACCCACCGATCCGACCCAGGCGAAGATCATGCAGCTGATGCCGATCATGATGACCTTCTTCTTCCTGTGGTTCCCGGCCGGTCTGGTACTGTACTGGATTGCGAACAACCTGATCTCGATCGCCCAGACCTGGTTTATCAACCGGCAGGTAGAGGCCGCGAGCAAGTAACCGGAAACTCGCGGTTTACTCCCGGAGGGCGGGCAGCGCCCGGGATAGGTTTAGAAAACTTATCCCCGCCACCCTCCGTTCAAATCGAAGATCATTGCGCTGTAAGCAACCAAAGGGCCGCTAAATGCGGCCCTTCTTCTATCTGACTTTTGGATAAACTCAGAATATGTCCCAGCAAAGCCTGAACAAAGACACCATCGCCGCCGTTGCCACCCCACCCGGTCGTGGCGGCATCGGCGTGATTCGCCTGTCAGGCCCCAAGGCGCGGGAGATCGGTGAACAACTGGCCGGCAAGATCTTCAAACCCCGCTTCGCCCACTACTGCGATTTCACCCACGACGACCAGTTACTCGACCAGGGGCTGGCGCTGTTCTTCCCCGGCCCCAACTCTTTTACCGGCGAAGACGTGGTGGAGTTGCAGGGCCATGGCGGCCCGGTAATTCTCGACACACTGTTGTCCGCCCTACTGGAAATGGGCGCCCGCCAGGCGCGACCGGGTGAGTTTTCCGAGCGCGCATTTCTCAACGACAAGCTGGATCTGGCGCAGGCTGAGGCCATTGCCGACCTGATTGACGCCGGCAGCGCCCAAGCAGCACAGAATGCCCTGCGTTCACTGCAGGGCGTTTTTTCCGAAAAAATCGAAGAGTTATCGGAAAATTTGACCAGTTTACGCATCTATGTAGAAGCATCGATCGATTTTCCAGAAGAAGAAATCGATTTTCTCGCAGATGGAAAGGTCGCCGCGGATATACGGGCACTTTTGGAGCGGCTGGACCTGGTAGAGGCTCAGGCGCGCCAGGGAACCATCATGCGCGAGGGTATGCAGGTAGCGATTGCCGGCAGACCCAACGCGGGCAAATCCAGCCTGCTGAATGCGCTGGCGGGAAGAGATACGGCCATCGTCACCGACATCGCGGGCACCACCCGCGATGTACTGCGCGAACATATCCATATCGACGGCATGCCATTACACATTGCCGATACCGCGGGACTGCGCGAGTCACCGGATCAGGTGGAACAGATTGGCATGCAGCGCGCCTGGGAGGAAATCCACAAGGCGGACCGCGTGCTGCTGGTGGTGGACGCCGCGGAGCTCCACAGCCTGGACCCGGAGAGTGCCTGGCCGGAATTCACCCGCCAGCTCCCGGACCCGGAAAAACTTACCCTGGTGGCGAACAAGATTGACCTGACCGAATACAGCCCCGGACTGCTCGCGCACAGCGACGGCATCCCCGTCGTCGCCATCAGCGCCATGACCGGCGCCGGAGTGGAGGCCTTGCGCCAGCATCTGAAGCAGTGCATGGGATATCAGGCAAGCAATGAAGGTAACTTCAGCGCCCGTCGACGCCACCTGGATGCCCTCGCACGCGCACGCGCCTTCATTGTTCAGGGAGAAGCCCAGCTCCACTCCAGTGGCGCCGGCGAACTGCTGGCCGAAGACCTGCGCCAGGCCCAGCAAGCGCTGGGAGAAATCACCGGGGCCATGACCGCCGACGAACTGCTCGGCAAGATTTTTGGCAGTTTCTGCATCGGCAAATAAGCCTCAAGCCTCCACACAGCACCGCCCTAATCTCTGCTGGATTATCGGCGGTGCGTCCACACCACCTCCATCGACACCGCAGAAGCCCGTTGGACCAGCCTGCCCAATTGCGAGCTTCAGGGATCCATCTACACCCATTCCCCCGACAAACCACAAGAGTTGCGCACAGCAATCCACAAGGTTATCAAGATGGACCACCTATCCAGACTGGCAACACAGCTATTTATCCCGTACATCCACATGTTTATGCACAGCGACACTGCGATGCCGCCACCTTTTCAGCGGTTGTGGGCAAACCGTGGGACAAGTTACCCACAAAACCGGTACTCAGGCGGGGATAACCCGCATCGCCGCGGGAATGCTTCGAAGTTATCCCGTCCGTCCACAGCTGCCTACATGGCTTATCCGCCCCTCCACACAGGGGTTCATGACGTGGTTATCAATTGCCTAAATCGTTGTTTTGTAAGGTTTTTTCCAATTTATACATGAAATTGCCCCCCCTTAATAAAAACAACAAATACAAACACGTACTTATACGTAAGGAATGTATAACTTTATTTATGTATAGAAAGAGAGAACCGATTTCGATTTTTCCACGTGCCGCTTTTTTGCACAGCACAAGCTGCCTATAATGTGCGCCCGGATTTTTGCGTGAACGAATGGCCGCGTTTGACCTGTATCCAACAGTGCTAACAACGGTCACCGACATCGCAAAGGCAACCGGCGCCTGATCTAACGAGGCACAATTACCTGCGGCACCTGGGCCATCGAGCGGAACCTTATGGAATACCCCACACAATATGATGTGATCGTTATTGGCGGCGGACACGCAGGCACGGAGGCGTGCCTGGCGGCGGCCCGTATGGGGAGCCGTACCCTGCTGCTGACCCACAATATCGAGACCCTGGGGCAGATGTCCTGCAACCCGGCCATCGGCGGCATCGGCAAGAGCCATTTGGTGAAGGAGGTGGACGCCCTCGGCGGCGCCATGGCCACCGCTACCGATTTCGGTGGCATCCAGTTCCGCGTACTGAACGCCCGCAAAGGACCGGCGGTGCGCGCCACCCGCGCCCAGGCCGACCGCGCACTGTACAAGGCCGCGATCCGCAACATCCTTGAAAACCAACCGAACCTGGATATTTTCCAGCAGGCTGCTGACGACCTGATCGTCGAGAATGATCGTGTGACCGGAGTGGTGACCAACGCCGGCATCCGTTTCCGCGGCCAGACCGTGGTGATTACCGCCGGCACCTTCCTCGGTGGCCGTATCCATATCGGCCTGGAAAACCACTCCGGCGGCCGCGCCGGTGATCCCCCCTCCATCGCCCTCGCCCAGCGCCTGCGCGCGCTGCCGTTCCGTGTGGAGCGCCTGAAGACCGGTACCCCGCCGCGCATCGACGCGCGCTCGGTGGATTTCACCGGCCTTGAGGAGCAGTGGGGGGATGAGCCGATCCCGGTCATGTCCTATCTCGGCAATCGCGCCCAACACCCGCGCCAGGTGTGCTGCTGGATTACCCACACCAATGAATCCACTCACGACATCATCCGCGGCGGCCTGGATCGCTCGCCGATGTACTCCGGCGTGATCGAGGGCATCGGCCCACGCTACTGTCCCTCCATCGAGGACAAGGTGCACCGCTTCGCCGACAAGAACAGCCACCAGATCTTTATCGAACCCGAGGGGCTCAGCACCCACGAGCTGTACCCCAACGGCATCTCCACCAGCCTGCCGTTCGATGTGCAGATGAACCTGGTGCGCTCGATCAAGGGCTTTGAAAACGCCCATATCACCCGCCCGGGCTACGCCATCGAATACGACTTCTTCGACCCGCGGGACCTGCTGCCGTCGCTGGAGACCAAATACATCGCCGGCCTGTTCTTCGCTGGCCAGATCAACGGCACCACCGGCTACGAGGAGGCCGCCGCCCAGGGCCTGCTGGCGGGCGCCAACGCTGCGCTCAGCGCGCAGGACCGGGATGCCTGGTCGCCGCGACGCGACGAGGCCTACCTGGGCGTGCTGGTGGACGACCTGATCACCTCCGGCACCAAAGAGCCCTACCGCATGTTCACCAGCCGCGCGGAATACCGCCTGCTGCTGCGCGAGGACAACGCGGACCTGCGCTTGACTGAAAAAGGCCGCGAGCTGGGCCTGGTGGACGACGTGCGCTGGCAGGCCTTCTGCGAAAAACGCGAATCCATTGAGCGCGAGCAGCAGCGCCTCAAAGACACCTGGGTTCAGCCCGACACCGACGCTGCCAGACTCGTGGAGCAAAAACTGCCCCAGGCACTGGCGCGCGAATACAGCCTGATGGACCTGTTGAAGCGCCCCGAGCTGGAATACCAGGATGTGGCGAGCCTCAAGGGCGAACCCGTGACCGACGAGCAGGTGGCCGAACAGGTAGAGATCTCCGCGAAATACGCCGGTTACATCGACCGCCAGCGGGATGAGATCGAGCGCCTGCAGGCCTACGAGGACACTCCCCTGCCGGTAGATTTCGACTACGCAGCGGTTTCCGGTCTTTCCAATGAAGTGATCCAGAAGCTGTCGGATGCGCGCCCAGATACCCTGGCCCGTGCCGGTCGTGTGCCGGGGGTGACCCCCGCGGCAGTGTCGCTGCTGCTGATACAACTGAAAAAACGCGGATTGCTTACTCGCAAAAAGGCGGTCTGAGCCGGCGGCGAACACTTTGCAGGCCACTGAAATTTGAATTGAAGGCTCAGATACCGGGCCCGGAACCAAGAAACCCCAATGGAACATTTCCGACCCCGCCTACAGCAGGCGGCTGAGCAGTTAAACCTGGATTTGACCGGGGAACAGCAGGACCAGCTGCTGGCCTACCTGGACCTGTTCGCCCGCTGGAACGCCGCCTACAACCTCTCGGCCGTGCGCGACCCGGCGGAAATGCTCGAGCGCCACATTATCGACAGTCTGAGTGTGGTAAACCTGTGCGGCACCAGTGCTGACGATATGTCCCCGCTGATCGATGTCGGTTCCGGCGGTGGCCTTCCTGGGATTCCCCTGGCCATCGTGCATCCAGAAAGACCTATCAGCCTGCTGGACAGCAATGGCAAGAAATCCCGCTTCCAGTTTCAGGTCGCCAGCCAGCTGAAGCTCGACAATATCAATGTCGTCAACCAGCGCGTTGAGGCCTACCAGCCGGAAAAACTCTACGCCGGCGTCGTTTCCCGCGCGTTTGCCTCACTGCAGGACATGATTACCGGCAGTGAACACCTCCTCGCTCCCGGCGGCCGGTTTTATGCGATGAAAGGTAAGCTCCCGGAAGATGAGTTGAGTGCATTGCCAAAAGGGATTAAGGTCGACGAACTGCACACCTTGCAAGTGCCAGGCTGCGATGCAGAACGCCATCTGATCGTCCTCTCCCGCGCGGAGTGAACCGGCCGAGCGCCGGCGGATTCCCCGGAATGTACCGTCAGGCGTCATCGACCAAGAACGTGACATAGAAACGTGAATTCAACACCAGCGCCGCGGGCCGATGTTCGCCCGTGCGCTTAGCTGCCGCGTCTTCCGGTGCATCCGGCCTAGCGGCGAGCCCGGCAGCACAGAGGACGCTGCGCCGTCGGGAATAACAGGACCAGAACCTTGAGCAAGATTTTTGCGGTAGCGAACCAGAAAGGCGGAGTCGGTAAAACCACCACCTGCGTCAACCTCTCGGCCTCCCTTGTCGCCAACAAGCGACGAGTGCTGCTGATCGACCTCGACCCCCAGGGCAATGCCACCATGGGCAGTGGTGTCGACAAGAGCGACCTGCAGCTCTCCAGCTACGACGTACTCGCCAGCCTGCTGCCACCGCGCAAGGCCATTGTCCCCACGTCCAGCGGTTATGACCTGATGCCGGCGAATATCGACCTGACCGCTGCCGAAGTGGAACTGCTGGAAATGGACGGCCGCGAATCCCGCCTGCGCCAGGCGCTGGTGGAGATTAGCAATGACTACGACTACATCATCATCGACTGCCCGCCGTCCCTGAACATGCTCACGGTCAATGCACTGTGCGCCGCCGGCGGTGTGCTGATTCCCATGCAGTGCGAGTACTACGCGCTGGAGGGGCTCTCGGCACTGATCGACACCATCACCCAGATCCAGAAGGCCGCCAACCCCAGCCTCAAGATCGAGGGCATCCTGCGCACCATGTACGACCCGCGTAACAGCCTCACCGGCGATGTGTCCGACCAGTTGAACGAATATTTTGGCGACCGCCTCTACCGCACTTGCATCCCCCGCAATGTGCGCCTGGCGGAAGCCCCCAGCTTCGGCAAGCCGGCGCTGGAGTACGACCGCAGCTCCAAGGGCGCCATCGCCTATCTCGCCCTCGCCGGCGAGATCACCCGCCGCGAAAGTACGCTCAAGCACGACAATCACAACAGTGGTCCCCGCACCGTAGCGGAAGCGGTTTAAGACTGAGGTAAGAGACTTATGGCCGCGAAACGCAAAGGCCTCGGGAAAGGACTTTCCCACCTGATCAGCAACAATGTCAGCGAGGCCATTGCCGTCGCCACCGGCGAGCGCCAGGGCGATATCGTCGAGCGCGTGGACGGGGAGCTGAAAGAGCTGCCGATCGAATTCCTGCAGCGCGGCCGCTATCAGCCGCGCCGCGACTTCCCGCAGGAATCCCTGCAGGAGCTGGCGGACTCCATCCGCGCTCAGGGCATCATGCAGCCGATCGTGGTGCGCCCCATTGGTGAACACAAATACGAAATCATCGCCGGTGAGCGCCGCTGGCGCGCGGCACAGCTGGCGGAGCTGGACAAGGTTCCGGCGCTGATCCGCGACGTCTCCGACGAAGCGGCCATCGCCATGGCGCTGATCGAGAACATCCAGCGCGAAGACCTCAATCCAGTCGAGGAAGCGGTCGCGCTCAAGCGACTTCAGGACGAATTTGAGCTCACCCAGCAGCAGGTGGCAGAAGCTGTGGGTAAATCCCGCACTGCTGTCACCAACCTGATGCGCCTGCTCACGCTGACCGACGAGGTGCGGACCTTCCTCGAGCGCGGCGATATCGAGACCGGTCACGCCAAAGCCCTGCTGGGGCTTGCCGGTGACGAGCAGCGCGAGGCGGCGCGGATGGTGGTCGATCGCGGACTGACCGTGCGCCAGACCGAAGCCCTGGTGCGTCGCTTCCAGGAGCAAGCGGGCAAACCAAAGGCGAAAAAGCCGGAAATGGACCCGAATATCCGCCGCCTGACCGAGCGTCTGGCGGAAAAAATCGGCGTGCCGGTCAGCATTGATCACGGCGAAAAAGGTGCCGGTAGGCTGGTGCTCAAGTACACCAGTCTCGACGAACTGGACGGTATTCTCGCCCATCTGGGCTACAGCGAAGACTGAGCCGCATGTGCGGCAAACGTTACTGCTGCAACGGTTTCGCAACAAATTTGCAATTCAGTTGCAGAAGGTTGCACCAAATTGAGGCGCCCACGTGGCGCCTCAATTGCGTTATGGTGTGGAAATTCGTGTTCGTTAGTGTGCGCTCACTATCGCGTTTTTCTGTAGTAAAAGAACGCGAACGCCACACCATCTGACGGGATTTGCCAGTTGAATCGGCAGCCTTGTTCCGACATAATTCGCACGCCCAAAATTTGGGCGGAAACTAGAGACTGGCAGGCCTGTTCCCGCCTATGCGCAATCCCCCGGTAGTCAAGATTTCGCTGATTCAGCTGGCAGTAGTGTTGTTGGTTGCGCTGGTGCTCGAATTGACACAGGGGCGAATTGTCGCCATCTCCGCCCTGCTCGGTGGCCTACTCTGTGTGCTGCCGAATTTGTATTTTGGCCTGCGCGCGTTTGAGCTGCTGGGAAAAGGAAGTGACCTGCTGAAAGGTCGCCGCCAGCTGCGCGGCGCGCGCGCAAGCCAGCGCACGGTAGCCAGTTTCTACCGCGCCGAAACCGGCAAGTTTGTGCTGACCCTGACGGGATTTGCGGCGGTGTTTGCCACTGTCAAATCGCTGAATCCCGCAGTGTTGTTTATCAGCTATGGCTTGTGCGTGATTTTGCAATGGATTCTCGTGGCCCGCCTGCATGCAGCAAAGTAGCGGCGGCCCCGGAACCCCTGAAGAGTGACTGTGCAGAGATAAGGGCAGAAGTGATTGCCCGCGCAGGCAGGGGTTCCTGAAAAGTTTTTTATCTTAGAACGTGTTGAGGAACTATGGCTGCCGAACAAACCGCGACGGGTTATATCCAGCACCACCTGCAAAATCTTGCGTACGGTAAACTTCCCGCGGGCTACACCCGTGCCGACGGTACTGTGCTGACCGACTCCACCTGGACCATTGCCCACAGCAGCCAGGAAGCTGCCGACATGGGCTTCTGGGCCGTTCACCTGGATACCCTGGGCTGGTCTATCGCTCTCGGTCTTCTCTTCTGCTTCCTGTTTGTCCGCGCGGCCAAGAAGGCCACTGCTGGCGTACCCTCTGGCTTCCAGAGCTTTGTCGAGCTGGTAACCGAATTCATCGACAAGCTGGTTCGCGAAACATTCCCCCACACCAACCGCATGGTCGCCCCTATGGCGCTGACCATTTTTGTGTGGGTATTCCTGATGAACCTGATGGACCTGATCCCCGTGGACTGGCTGCCTATGGCTGCCGCCAAGATTGCGGGTGACGACCACTTCTTCTTCAAGGTGGTACCGACCACTGACCTCAACGCCACCCTGGGTATGGCGCTTGCGGTATTCGTGCTGATGATCTTCTTCAGCATCAAGGAAAAGGGATTGATGGGTTTTGTGAAAGAACTGACCCTGCACCCATTCCACTCCGGCAAGTGGTACGTGGATATTTTCCTGATCCCGTTCAACTTCCTGCTGGAAGCGGTTTCCCTGATCGCCAAGCCGGTTTCCCTCGGTCTGCGTCTGTTCGGTAACCTCTACGCCGGTGAGATGATCTTCATCCTGATCGCGATTGTGTTCGGTGTGGGCGTGCTTGGCTTCGTTGGCGCCGCACTGCTGCAGATGGGTTGGGCCATTTTCCACATCCTGGTTATCACCCTGCAGGCCTTCGTGTTCATGGTGCTGACCACTGTGTACATGGCCATGGCGCATAACCGGGAAGATGAGCACGAGCACGACCAGTAAGGTCGTGCCCCGCCCGTCTGGCAAAAAGATTTCGTTTGTACTTTAACTTTTTCATTCACTTTCAACTTCAACAACTCTCAACTTACTTTTGGAGAAAACAATGGAAGCATTAGGTCTGGTATACGTAGCTGCTGCACTGCTGATCGGTCTGGGCGCTCTGGGTACTGCTATCGGTTTCGGCACCCTGGGTGGCAAGCTGCTGGAAGGTTCTGCACGTCAGCCGGAACAGGCTCCCGCTCTGCAGGGCAAAATGTTCCTGATGGCCGGTCTGCTCGACGCCGTTCCGATGATCGGTGTTGGTATCGCCATGTACCTGATTTTCGCGGTAGCTCCTGGTCTGGCTGGTTAATTCCCCGTTCCAATTGCCCTTTAACCCTTTTTTGAAAGAGCAAGAGGTGTCGGTGTGAATATCAACCTGACTCTGATCGGCCAGTCGATCACCTTTCTCGCCTTCGTGTGGTTCTGCTGGAAGTATGTCTGGCCGGCCCTGATGGGCGTTATGCAGGAACGTGAGCAGAAAATTGCTACCGGCCTGCAGGAAGCCGAGCGCGCCGGGAAAGACCTGGAGCTGGCCCAGCGCAAAGCTGCCGAGCAACTGAAAGAAGCAAAAGCCCAGGCTGCCGAGATCCTGGATGGTGCCAACAAGCGCGCCAACCAGATTGTCGAGGAAGCCAAACAGGCTGCGCGCGCTGAAGGCGATCGCCTGAAAGCCGCCGCACAAGCTGAAATCGAACAGGAAGTGAACCGCGCGAAAGAGCAACTTCGCTCCCGCGTAGCCGCCCTGTCTGTTGCCGGTGCCGAGAAAATCCTTTCGGTCAACATCGATGCCAAAGTGCACGATGACATGATTGAGAAACTGGCAGCCGAGCTGTAAGCGAGGAACCCATGGCGGAACTCAGCACCCTGGCCCGGCCCTACGCGAAAGCGGCATTTGCCCACGCGCAACAAGCCTCCGACCTCGCCGGTTGGAGCGTTGCGCTGGCAACCGCGGCGGCGGTCAGCCAGAACGAAAAGATCGGCGAACTGCTGGATGATCCCCAGCTGACCAGCGATGCGCGCGCGGAAAAATTCCTGGCGGTGTGCGGCGACTTCAGTGCGTCGCAGCAGAATTTCATCAAGCTGCTGGCGGAAAACCACCGCATGGCACTGCTGCCGGAAATTTCCCACCTGTTCGAAGCCCTGAAAGCGGACGCGGAAGCCACTCTGGAAGTGGAAGTACTTTCCGCCCGCGCCCTCAGCGAAGAGCAGGCCCAGCGTCTCACTCAGGCTCTCAGCAAGAAGTTCTCCCGCGAGGTGCACCTGCACAGCGCGGTGGATGAAAGCCTGCTGGGCGGCGCGATCATTCGCGCTGGTGACACGGTGATCGACGGTACCGTGCGCGGCCGACTGGCCAAACTCGCCGAGGCGATGAACTCCTAAATTACCTTCCCGGCCGGCAACGCCAGCCGGGGATTCGAGGAACAGAGCATGCAGCAACTGAATCCCTCCGAGATCAGTGAAATCATCAAGAGCCGCATCGACAATCTCGATGTGAGCACCGAAGCCCAGAACGAGGGCACCATTGTTTCCGTATCCGACGGTATCATCCGCATCCACGGCCTGGCCGACGTGATGTACGGTGAGATGATCGAGTTTGAGGGCGGCGTCTACGGTATGGCGCTGAACCTGGAGCGCGATTCCGTTGGTGCTGTTGTACTGGGTGACTACAAGTCCCTGGTTGAAGGCCAGAAGTGCCGTTGCACCGGCCGCATCCTGGAAGCGCCGGTTGGTCCGGAGCTGCTGGGCCGCGTGGTAGACGCACTGGGTAACCCGATCGACGGTAAAGGTCCGCTGAACACCAAGCTGACCGACGCGGTGGAAAAAGTAGCCCCCGGCGTAATCGCCCGTCAGTCCGTTGACCAGCCGGTTCAAACCGGTCTGAAAGCGATCGACACCATGATCCCGATTGGCCGCGGCCAGCGCGAGCTGATCATCGGCGACCGTCAGATCGGTAAGACTGCGGTTGCGATCGACGCGATCATCAACCAGAAAGGCACTGGCATTAAGTGTATCTACGTTGCCATTGGCCAGAAGCAGTCTTCTATCGCCAACGTAGTGCGCAAGCTGGAAGAGCACGGCGCCATGGACCACACCATCGTGGTTGCCGCTGGTGCTGCTGACCCGGCTGCGATGCAGTTCTTGGCGCCTTACGTCGGCTGCACCATGGGCGAGTACTTCCGCGACCGCGGTGAAGACGCCCTGATCATTTACGATGACCTGACCAAGCAGGCCTGGGCCTACCGTCAGATCTCCCTGCTGCTGAAGCGTCCCCCGGGCCGTGAAGCATACCCCGGTGACGTTTTCTACTTGCACTCCCGTCTGCTGGAGCGTGCTGCGCGTGTAAACGCCGAATACGTAGAGAAGTTCACCAACGGTGAAGTGAAAGGCAAAACCGGCTCCCTGACCGCGCTGCCGATCATCGAAACCCAGGCGGGTGACGTTTCCGCATTCGTTCCGACCAACGTAATTTCCATTACCGACGGTCAGATCTTCCTGGAAACCGACCTGTTCAACGCCGGTGTTCGCCCCGCTATCAACCCGGGTATCTCTGTATCCCGTGTAGGTGGTGCCGCGCAGACCAAGATCATCAAGAAACTGTCCGGTGGTATCCGTACCGCTCTGGCTCAGTACCGCGAACTGGCGGCTTTCTCCCAGTTTGCTTCTGACCTGGACGAGGCCACCAAGGCCCAGCTGGACCACGGTCAGCGTGTAACCGAGCTGATGAAGCAGAAGCAGTACTCTCCGCTGTCTATCGGCGAGATGGCGGTTTCCGTTTACGCTGCGGACAAAGGTTTCCTGAAGAACGTGGAAGTCAACAAGGTACTGGACTTCGAATCCGCCCTGCACGCTTATATGAACAGCGAGCACGCAGAGCTGATGGCGCAAGTGAACAGCACCGGTAACTACAACGACGAAATCGACAGCGCTTTCAAAGCCGCAATCGAGAAGTTCGTCGCTACCGGTAGCTGGTAAGTACCCGTGTGCAGGGGTCGGCTCGCCCTCCCCTGCAGGACTAATCCGGCAAAAGGTAACTGACTATGGCAGGCGGAAAAGAAGTACGCACAAAAATTGCCAGCATCAAGAGCACGCAGAAGATCACCTCGGCCATGGAAATGGTTGCGGCGAGCAAGATGCGCAAGGCTCAGGATCGCATGGCACTGGGGCGCCCTTACGCAAGCCGCATCCGCGCGGTGCTTGGCCATGTCGCCAACGCCTCGGCGGAATACCAGCATGTCTACCTGCAGGAGCGTGAAGTCAAGCGCGTGGGTTACATCCTGGTATCCACCGACCGCGGTCTGTGTGGCGGCCTGAACATTAACGTGTTCAAGGCGGCCATCCGCGATATGCAGTCCTGGAGCAAACAGGGCGTTGGCGTGGATATCTGCGCGATCGGCAACAAGGCGGTCAGCTTTTTCAAAAACATCGGTGGTAACGTCGTCGCCGCCTTGCGGGATGTGGGCGATGCCCCAGAAGCAGCGCAACTGCGCGGCCCCGTGAAGGTGATGATCGACCGTCTCGCCGCCGGTGATATCGACCGTCTCTACCTGGTGTCCAACGAATTCGTGAACACCATGACCCAGAAGCCGCAAATCCAGCAACTGCTGCCGCTCAAGAAGGAAGAAGATGAGCAACAGCACCAGTGGGATTACCTGTACGAGCCTGAGGCGGTCGAACTGCTCGACGGCCTGCTGGTGAGCTACATCCGTTCCCAGGTGTACCAGGCGGTTGTGGAAAACAAAGCGTGTGAACAGGCTGCACGTATGATTGCGATGAAGAGCGCCACCGACAACGCCGGTGAGCTGATCGACGCACTGCAGCTGGTTTACAACAAGGCGCGCCAGGCAGCGATTACCCAGGAGCTGTCGGAAATTGTTGGCGGCGCCGCGGCGGTCTGAGGCGGCCGAGTAAAGATTTGAAATTTGAGGATCGGGAAATGAGTAACGGGCAAATTGTGCAAGTTATCGGCGCGGTCATCGACGTGGAATTCCCGCGTAATGCCGTACCGAACGTATACGATGCACTCGTGTGTGAGGAAAAGAACCTCACCATGGAAGTGCAACAGCAGCTGGGCGATGGCGTGGTTCGCGCTATTGCCATGGGTTCTTCTGAAGGTGTTCGCCGCGGTCTCGCGGTAACCAACACCGGCGCTCCGGTTTCCGTACCGGTGGGCGTAGAGACCCTCGGCCGCATCATGGACGTACTGGGCAACCCCATCGACGAATGTGGTCCCATCGGTGAGAAAGAGCGTTCCTCTATCCACCGCGCTGCGCCGACCTACGAAGAGCAGTCCAGCTCCACTGAACTGCTGGAGACCGGCATCAAGGTTATCGACCTGGTATGTCCGTTCGCCAAGGGTGGTAAGGTTGGTCTGTTCGGTGGTGCCGGTGTAGGTAAAACCGTAAACATGATGGAGCTCATCAACAACATCGCCACCGAGCACAGCGGTCTGTCCGTGTTCGCGGGTGTGGGTGAGCGTACTCGTGAAGGTAACGACTTCTACCACGAGATGCAGGAAGCTGGCGTTGTTAACGTCGAAGAGTTTTCCAAGTCCAAGGTAGCGATGGTTTACGGCCAGATGAACGAGCCGCCGGGCAACCGTCTGCGCGTAGCCCTGACCGGTCTGACCATGGCGGAAAAATTCCGTGATGAAGGCCGTGACGTACTGCTGTTCGTCGACAACATCTACCGTTACACCCTGGCCGGTACCGAAGTATCCGCACTGCTCGGCCGTATGCCGTCTGCGGTAGGTTACCAGCCGACCCTGGCGGAAGAGATGGGCGTGCTGCAGGAGCGTATTACCTCCACCAAGACTGGCTCTATCACTTCCATCCAGGCGGTATACGTACCGGCGGATGACTTGACCGACCCGTCCCCTGCGACCACCTTCGCGCACTTGGACTCCACTGTAGTACTGAGCCGTGACATCGCCGCCAAGGGTATCTACCCGGCTGTTGACCCGCTCGACTCCACCTCTCGTCAGCTGGACCCGCTGGTGATCGGTCAGGAGCACTACGAGACTGCCCGTGGCGTACAGTCTGTTCTGCAGCGCTACAAGGAGCTGAAGGACATCATCGCGATTCTGGGTATGGACGAGCTGTCTGAAGAAGACAAGCAGATCGTAGCCCGCGCGCGTAAGATCGAGCGCTTCCTGTCTCAGCCGTTCCACGTAGCGGAAGTATTTACCGGTGCACCGGGCAAATACGTGTCCCTGAAAGAAACCATCCGCGGTTTCCAGGGCATCCTGAAAGGCGACTACGACCACATGCCGGAACAGGCCTTCTACATGGTCGGCACCATCGACGAAGCCGTCGAGAAAGCCAACAAGAAGTAAGGCACGTGTGTGAAACCCGGAAATTTTTTCGGGTTTCACAAGGCAAACAGCTGAGAATGTGAGGTAGCCTTATGGCTATGACTGTACATTGCGACATTGTTAGCGCAGAGGAATCCCTCTTCTCCGGTCTGGTGAAGATGGTGGTTGTGAGCGGCGTAGAGGGTGAGATAGGTATTACCTATGGTCACGCTCCCCTGCTGACCGCCCTCAAGCCCGGCCCGGTCCGTGTCATCAAGGACACTGGTGAGGAAGAGGTCTACTTCCTGCGCGGCGGCTTTGTTGAAATCCAGCCCAACGTGGTGACCGTGCTCGCCGATGTCGCAGAGCGCGAAATCGACGAGGAAGCGGCACGCAAGGCGCGCGAAGAGGCGGAACACGCCCTGCGCAGTGCCCCGGCGGATATCGACTATGTCCGCGTCTCCGCGCAACTGGCCGAAGCCGAAGCGCGCCTGCGCACCCTGCAGGCGATCCGCAAGGCGGCCGGTAAGTAATTCCCGCTTCGGTGGGAAACAAAAAAAGCAGCTTCGGCTGCTTTTTTTGTTTCAGGCCGATCAAATTGACAAAAATTACCCTAAACACCGCACAAGCACTTTGCGATTACTCTCGCAAAAGCCGAATCTAATTTTCCGCTGACTCACCGTCCGGAAATATCGGTAAATTCCTCCCCTGCCCCGCAGCTCCCGTCGCCACTGGGTCAACCGCGTTTGCGGGTGTAAATGACCAAAATCATCTATTTCGTCCCTGTTACAAAGTGTTACTCAGCGCCAAAACCAACTGTGTTCTATTGATTGGCCCAGTGGCGCAGCAGCACCTGCTGGCGCCACCTGAAATAAAAATAAATCTAGTCAGGAGGTCCCCATGCAATTCGGGAAATCATTCTCGCGCATATCCCTATTGGCGTCGTTGACGGCAGCCGCGCTGCTATCCGTGTCTGCCCATGCCATGAAACTCAAAAACCAGAACCTTGAAGATCTGGTTACCGAGGCCGATAGCATTCTTATCGGTCAGGTAGTCAGCGTCACCGATGGTTTCCAGAATAACGCCCCGTACACCGAAGTCACCATTCGTGTCGGTAGTGATGCCAAGGGCAAGGTCAAAGACGACAGCGAATATAAGTTCCGTCAATTTGGTTTGATTAAGCCACGCTCCATGGGTAACGGCAAAGTCTACCTGGGTGTGACCCCGGAAGGTTTTGCCAAGTGGAATGAAGGCGAACAGGTCGTTGCGTTCATGTACAAAAAAGCCGAAATAACTGGTTTCCAGACCACCACAGGTATGGCGCAGGGCAAATTTATCGTGAGCAACGATAAGGCCACCAACGCATTCAACAACCACGGTCTGTTTGAGGGCATGGACACTTCCAACCTTTCCGCGGAAGAACAGAACATGATTACCAATCCTGGCTCCATGAGCGCCGCCACTTTCGTGGGCCTGGTGGGCAAGCTGGTTGAGGAGAGCAAATAATGAAAATGAAAAAGCTCAATATCGCAATGGCGTTGGCCCTCGCTTCCGCTGGCGCACAGGCTGGCGGCCCGCTGTATATCCACGAACCGACCATGCAGCCCTATAAGTGGGATACCTCCAAGGGTGACATTCCGGTGTACACCGACGGTGGTCCGATGGCGTTGACCGCGGACGGTGGTGAAGCTAAGGCCTTTACCCTGAATTACGACGGCAGCGTATTCCTGACCATCGACCAGGCCAATGCGGTTACCGCCAAAGCCATCGCTGAATGGTCCAATGTAGAAACCTCAACCCTGTCCATGACCATCCAGGGCACCATCGAAGAGAAGACGGGTATTGCCGACGTCAACCAGAACAACGTTGGCGAAATCTACGGCAAGGAAAACGGCTACGGTTTCTGGGTCAACTACGATACCGACGGACAGATTCTCGAGCAGTATTTCGGTGTACCAAAAAATCAGGTACTGGGCATTGCCTTCCCCGAGTGGGCAGATGAAGAGACCGGTGAAATCACTGAAGCCACCGCGCTGATGAACGGCTGGTTTGTGGACATCAGTGATACCGAAGGCGAAAAGGTTGCTGGCGTATTCACCCACGAATTCGGCCACGCCATGAACATGTCGCACTCCCAGGCCAATGGCCACTTCAGCTATATGGCCGCCAGTTACCGCCCCTATTACGATGGGGTACCCGGTTGTGATACTGCCAATGTGTACAACGGTTCGCAGCGTCCTTCCGAGGACACCATCGAAACCATGTTCCCGTTCATCAATGTGCGCGGCGAGGCGGGACGTCAGCAGTCCACCATCAGCGTGCGCGACGACATCGTCAATATTTCCGACCTGTATCCGACCGAAGCCTACAAGACCCAATACGGTTCCATCACTGGCAAGCTGTATCTGAAAGATGGCGTCAGCGAATACTCCGGTATCAATATGGTGGCGCGTAACATCGACAACCCGATGTACGACGTGATTACCCAGCAGTCCGGCAATATGACCCAGGGTATGGTAGGTCCGGACGGCTCCTTCACCATTAACGGTCTCCAGCCGGGTGCGCGTTACGTACTGTACACCGACACCATCAAGGCCGGCGGTTACCCCACCGCGCCAACTTCCATCGTGTCCGAAGCTGAGTACTGGAACGCCGGTGAAAGCGCGAACCCGGGGGAAGACCGCGCCTGTAGTTTCACCCCAATCACCGTGCAGGCTGGTGAAACCAAACACACCGATATGTACTTCAACGGTTACCAGGATGGTATCCAGTACACGCCGCTGGTACAGGCGTTCGTCACCGACCTCGCAAAGAACGGTAAGAAAGCCCTGGGTATCGTGGGTAATGGCATTCCGTTTGTTTACGACGCGGTACAGAAATCCTATGCGTTGCATCCCGATACGGACGTGCGCAGCAACGGCGGCAAGATGAACAAAAATGCCACCAAAGCGATGATCACTGCGGACCTGAATAAAAACGGCATCCTTGAGCCGGCGATGTGGGATCTGGTCAGTAACAAGCTGAAACCGATGCAGGATCTTAACGGCAACAGCTGTGGTGGATCAGGTAGCAACGGCACCCAATCCGTTGCAGTGTGGGATATGGACGACAGCGGCGAAGTCATGGTTGGCCTTGGCTACAAAGACGTCGATGGTGATGGCATTTGTCAGCGGAACGGTGCCCATGAAATGGTCCCCGTGAAGTGGGACAAGCATGGCAATATCGAGGAGCTGCCTTACGACCTGCCCGGCTATGTGCAGTGGGTACGTGCAGACCGCGTTTCCGGCGATGGCAGCGTGATCACCGGTTCCAGCACCTACAAGCAAGTCGCCTGGGTCAATGGTGAGTTCCGCGATATCTACACCGAGTTCGGTGCTAAAAACGCCACGGCGATGAACCATGACGGTAGCGTCGTCGCACTGGACACCGATTCCGGCGTCAAACTGTGGAACACCAAGACCGACGAACTGGAAGAAATTGGCGGCCTGACCTGGTGTGAAGATCTGGACTACAACCATTTCTTCTTGGGCAACCTGTGTTCCAATCCGATCTATGGTCCGGATTTCGTGCAGAACTATTTCGGACCGATCCCGGTAATGCCGACCGACATGAATGACGATGGCAGCGTGATCGTGGGTCGTGCCGGCGGCTATTTTACCGGCTTTATTGGCGGGGTTTATCTGGACGGCATCGGCTGGATCAACACCCGCGACTTCTTCAAGAAGCAAGGTGTGGTGGAAGCATCCCAGTTCCCGATCGACAACCCGCTGTCACTGAGTGGCGACGGCTCCGAGATGATGGGTAACCTGGCCGGTGCCACCATCACCTTCGATATCGACATGGACACCGCATTTGTGTGTAAAGACGGTCAGGATCGAGAAGTCAGCTTCCCCAAGCAGCTGATCGCAGAAGTTAAGGGCGGTGCCGAATTCGGTCGCTGTGCCCACCTGAACGACTAACTTTTCACTTTTCATCTCATCTTGTTAAGTCCGCCTTAGGCGGGCTATTTCATCGTAAAAAAGCAGCTTCGGCTGCTTTTTTAATGTCCGCGATTTTAATTTCGGTCGCACCGGGCCATCATTGAGCTATCGATTGAATAGACCCTTCCCCGAGCTCAAATGGAACCATGAAGGCAGACATAGTGAAAAATGGCGAGGCCCGAATCGGCCTGGCTCTTGGCAGCGGCGCCGCCAAGGGTTTTGCACATATTGGTGTTCTACGGGTACTGGATGAAATGGGGATCAAGCCCCATGTGATCGCCGGTACCTCCATGGGCGCTTTCGTTGGTGCCGCTTACTCCGCCGGCGCGCTCGACAAGCTGGAAGAGTGGGCGCGGATGCTCGACAACTGGCGGGTATTTTCACTGCTGGATATTAACTGGTCGCTGAGTGGCGGCGTGATCGGCGGTATCAAGCCATTTCGCGCATTTTTCGAGGATTTCGACTTCGAAAATATCGAAGACCTTCCCCTGCCGTTCACCGCCGTTGCCACCGACCTGCACAGCGGCCAGGAGATCTGGCTGCAGGAAGGCAATCTACAGGATGCAGTTAGTGCATCATGCTCCATTCCCGGTCTTCTCTCCCCCAAGGCCCTGGCGGGCCGTTGGCTGGTGGACGGTGCGGTGTCAAATCCGGTGCCGGTTGATGTGTGTCGGGCAATGGGAGCGAGCAAAATCATCGCGGTGGATGTCACCGAAGACACGGTTCCTTTACTGGATCGCGAGCACGGCGAAGTGCGGCGCGCCGTAAGTATGAAACCGTCGCGCGAGGAAGAAACCGAACTGGTGGCCGAGAGCATCGAGTTTGCCGCTGGCATGCACCTGACGGAGCGAGTGACAAGTCCGGCCAAAGGATTTACCAGGCTGGTAGAACAAGGAAAGGAGCAGCTTTCCCAGCTGCGTATCAAGCGCGATCCAAAGCTTACGCCGCCGGGTATGTTCGACACCATGCGCCGGGCCATGGAGATCCTCGAGCGCCGCCACAAGCGTGCGCGCATGATGGGGGCGCCGCCGGATGTGCTGATTTTGCCAAAAGTCGGCGATATCGGCGGCAACGACTATTCCCGCGCCGCAGAGGCTATTGAGGCCGGTGAAAAAGAAGCGCGCAGGCTGCGTACCTGGCTGGAGGATATGGTTGCGAGCGCGTGATCTAATGTGCAGAGTTAAATCCAGCTTTAACCGGTGAAATACTGAAGGCGGTGGTATGCGGGGGTTGTTGTTTTTACTGATGGCGCTGTTCAGTAACTGCGTAGCCGCAGACGACTGGTACGAATACCGGTCAGAAAACTTCACCGTCTATTCCGATGTTCCCGAGCGCCGGGTCAATGCATTAATGCGAGACCTGGAGCGCTTCCGCCGTGCCGCCCTCTCCTTTACCGGCCAGGAAGAAATCCCGGAAAATAAGCGCTTGCGGGTGTTCCACTTTCGCGATTCTGCCGAATTCGAAAAATTCTCCGGTGACCGCAAAATTGCCGGTCTTTACCGTGAGACCTGGGAGGGGCCGATCATCTTCTCCCGCGATGGCGACCACGGCATTTCCGGCTCCGGCCTGATTTTCCACGAGTATGTTCATCACCTGATGCGCGAGCGCAGCGGGTTGACCTACCCGCGCTGGTATTCCGAGGGGTTTGCTGAATTGCTGGCGAGCGCCGAACTGCGTCCAAAAGACGTGGTGGTCGGCGGGCTGCCGGAGTGGCGTTTGAGTGCCTGGGCAGAGGAGGATCCTCTCACCATCCAACAACTGCTGGCACCGCCGCCGCTCACCGCGCAAAACGGTGAGGACAACAGCCGCTACTGGAACAATTATTACGCCAGCGCCTGGCTCCTTACCCACTACCTTCAACTGGGCTATAACGCCGGCCATCCGGATTATCGCGCCGCCACCGCAGACTACCTGAAAGCGGTGGCGGCGGGAGAAAACCCTTTCGAGATATTTGCGGAACACTTCGGCAAGACCATCGCCGAAATCCAGCGCGAGATGCTCGCGTATATGCGTGACGACATTCATCGCCACAAACTGGATATTCCCGTGTACCAATACTCCATACCCCGTCGCGTCCTCAGCGAAAACGAATATCTATTTCTACTGGCAAGCGAAGCCGCGGATTTCGACAAACCGAAACTGGCCATGGATTACCTGAAGCGGAGCGAGCAGCAAGGCCTAGGTTGGCAGGAAAATCTGACTGCGATGGCGGTAATTGAGGCGCAGGAAAAGAGCTACAAGCTCGGCGAAAAGGTCGTTAAGGAAATTGGCGAGCACGGCCAGATCAGCCATTTGACCGCGGCAAATCTCGCCCAGTATTACCTGCTGCGCCTGCAGGCGCTGTCACTTACCCGCGATTGGAACGAGGACTTTTACCGGCAGGCGGTGAAATTCGGGAAAATCGCCGTGCAGATGGGGCCGGACTATTTGCCCGGCTACCGCAGCCTGTGGACCGCCTATCAACTGAAGGGCAACAGTGATGCGGCACTACCGGTGATGCTTAGTGCCTACCAGCAGGAGCCGAATCACCTGACCCTGAATGCGACGATCGGCCTGTATCTCGCACATCTGGGCAAGCCGGAACTGGCCCGCGAATATCTGCAGCGGGTAGTGGCGTGGTCGCACTCGGATGAACTGCGCGCTGCCGCGGAAAAGGCCTTGCAGCAGGCCAGATAATCCCGGTAAAAAACGATAAAAAAAGCCCGCAGTTTTTAGCTGCGGGCTTTTTGTTTCAGCAGCAAAAGCGGATCAGTGCACCCAGTGGTGGCGTTCCTGTTTCTCCTGGATCGCTTCCGCCGTCGGGGTCGGCATGGCGCTTACCGGCAGGCGTTCGTGGAAAAACGCCAGCCGCTGCTCGCCGTCGACCTCGTTCATGGTGGCGGCATCAAATACCTTGCCGTTGATCACGGTGTACTTGATGTTCTCCGACTGACGCAGGTTTTCCAGCGGGTTGCCATCGACCACGATGATGTCCGCGAGCTTGCCCGCTTCCAGGCTACCGAGATCCTTGTCCATGCCCAGGTAGCGGGCGCCGTCGATGGTGCCGGCGCGGAACGCTTCCCACGGGGTGAAACCGCCCTGCTCCATCATCCACAGTTCCCAGTGGGCGCCGAGGCCCTCGCGCTGGCCGTGGGCACCGATATGCACGGTCACGCCCTTGTCGCGCAGTTGCTTGGCGTGGCGCGCCACATTGAAGTGGTTGTAGTGGTTATCCGGCGATTTTTCGCGACGGATAGAGCGCGGGTTGACGATGAAGTCCGGGGTAAAGCGGGTCAGGCGCTCGTTCTTCCATACATCGGTATGGTCGTACCAGTAGTACTCGCCGGTGAGACCGCCGTAGGCCACCACAAAGGTGGGCGTGTAGCCGACCTTGGTCTGGCTCCACAGTTGTTCCACGTCGGAGTAGATATTGGCAATCGGCAGCGAGTGCTCCACGCCAGTATGGCCATCCACAATCATGTTCATATTGTGCTGGTACTTACCGCCGCCCTCCGGCACCACCATGATGCCGTGCTTACGGCCCGCTTCCAGCACCTGCTGGCGCTGGTCTCTTCTAGGCTGGTTGTAGCTCTTCACAGAAATCGCGCCCATTTCCTTCAGGCGGCTCACGTGGAACTCGGCGTCCTCGAGACTGTTGATCTTGGCGCGGTAGCCGGGACCCTTGGCGCCGTAGAGGATGGTGCCGGTGGAGAAGATGCGCGGGCCGTTGATGATGCCGGCCTTCTGCATTTCCGCCGCAGAGAAGATCTCACTGCTGTCGTTGGACGGGTCGTGAATGGTGGTGACGCCGAACGCCAGGCTGGAGTACAGGTTCCAGTTCTGCTGAGGAATGATCTCCTCGCGACCTTGGGCGCCGTGGGCGTGGGCATCGACCAGGCCCGGCAGCACTGTCTTGCCGGTAACGTCGATACGCTGGGTGCCCACGGGTATCTCTACCTCGCTGGCGGCACCCACCGCCACAATGCGATTGCCGCGGAACAGCACTACGCCGTTGTCGATGACTTCCTCGGATTTTTCCGCATCGCGCATGGTGACCACGGTGCCGCCGGTCAGGGCCACCAGCTTGTCGCTGTGGGCAAATTTCTGCGGGAAGCTGAGGTCGATACCTTCACTTACCGGCTCCGGCAGTTGCTCCGGGGCGCCGGCGATGAAATCGAACGCGTCCCTCAATTCGCGCTGGTAGAGTTTCGGGCCGTGGGCCCAGCCGAGGGTCTGGCTGTCGGCGGACCAGTGCAGGTTCTCACCGGCGCGCTTGGACACCTGGGTGACCTTCACTGCGGTGGCATTGGGGCCGATGGCCTCGGACTTGCCGGTGTGCATGAACGGTGCGGCGTAGGCCTTGAAGTCCTGGGTGAAGGCGATCCAGTGGCTGTCGGGGGACAATCGGAAGGAGGTGATTTCGGCGCCGTGCAGGTGTTCGCGCTCGTCCTTGCCATTGGTGTCCACACTCTTGAACACGCGCTTGCCACCGTCGGCGTACACGAAGTCGGAGAAGTAGACGCGGTCGCTGTTGGCACCGAAGTGCGGCTCGTAGCCGGACTTGGCGATGCGGCGCTGCCAGTCGCCGTCGGCATCGGCCAGGTAGATACCGGGCTCTAGGGAGTACTCCGGGCTCAGCAGGTAACCGCCGGTGAAGCGGCGGAAGGTGATCAACTCACCGTCGGGAGCGAAGCTCGGCTCCACGTACAGGCCCGGCTCCTTGGTGATGTTCTTGCCGCGGCCGTTGCGCGCGGAAACCACGCGTACCTGGCCGAGCTTTTCATCGTCCCAGGTTACATAGGTGATCTGTTTGCCGTCGCGGGACCAGCTGGGATATAGCTCGAAATGCTCATTCTGGCCGGTCAAACGGCGACGTTCCCCGCTGTTCACGTCCTGGATGTAGATCTTGCCCAGGGCCTGGAATGCGATCTGCTTGCCGTCCGGCGACTTTTGCGCCCAGCGGATCATCTTCACATCGAACTGCTCGGGTGCCACATCCACCGGGAAACGCACCGCGGCGGCGACTTTCTTCTCGGTCTTGATGTGGGCGACGATCTCGCGCGCGCCGCGCCCGATGCTGCTGCCATCGGCGGCGATGCGCAGGAACTTGCCCTTGCTCCACACGATCAGGGATTTGCCGTCCGGCATCCAGTCGTACTGTACATAGTTGCCGTGGGAACCGAAGGTCTCCTGCAGGTCGCGCTCCAGGTTACTGTAGAGCGGGGTTTCCAGGCCGGTGGTCAGATCCTTCACGAACAGCGAGGTGTTGAAATCCTGGCGGCGGATAAACGCCAGCTTGCTGCCGTCCGGGGAAGGTACCGGAGCAATGGAGCCGCCGGGGCCGGAGACGAAGGTCTCCTCCTTGCCGTCATTCAGGTCGTAGCGGTTGATGGCGAACAGCTGCTGGGTGGAGTTCTTGTTGTACTCCCACACGGTACCCGGGGTGGTGTCGATGGTGTAATAGATGTAGCGGCCATCCGGGGAGAACACCGCGTCGGAGATGTTCTTCTGCGCGATGTCGCCGCCCAGGCGCGCCTTGATCTGGCGACCTTCGCCACCGCCGTGGTGATACATCCAGATTTCGCCGGCGGGAATACTGCGCCCGGACATAAAGCCCTTGCGCGCCACCAGATACTGGCCATCGGGGCTCCAGTTCGGTGCGTGCACCAGGTTTTCCTTCTCGGTGGTCAGCTGGCGCAGGTTGTCGCCATTGCGGTCCATCACCCAAATATTGTCGGCGCCATCGCGGTCGCTCACGAACACGATGGATTTGCCGTCGGGACTGAAGCGCGGCTGGGTATTCCAGGCAATTTCACTGGTCAGCGCGCGGGCCTCACCGCCGGCCACCGGCACCTCGTAGATATCCCCCAGCATATCGAAAATGATGCTTTTGCCGTCGGGGCTGATGTCCAGGTTGCTCCAGGTGGTCTCGCGGGTGTCCAGTGGCACGGCGTTGAATTCGTAGGGTGGGTTGTTCACATCCCACTTATCGGCGACTTTAGCGCCCTCTTCCGCCTGCGCAGCAAACGGCAGCGCCAGTGCGATGCCGGCACTGCCAATAAGGCGCGCCAGTTTGCTGGCCTTGAAATTGTCGATCATGAATGGCTCCCAGGTGCGGGGTTATCGTTATGCACTCGGCGGTATGTCTGACGCCGCTCTCTTTTTATTCACAGAAGGTCCACAAGGTAAACCCGGGTTCAAATTACGGGAATGGCAGGAAAAGGCAACGGATCTGCGCCGAACGGCATAATCTTCGGGTTGTGAAACTTTTACCGGATATTGCACTGTCCACAAGGGATCATCGCCGGCCACGCCTCTGACTGGATTGGCGCTTCCGGGTTTGTGGGCGGGATCGGCGAATAGTGGATGGGCTGTGTCAGCCGATATAGGACGCGTCCGTGGTGAATACCACGTCAAACTCCTGCTCGGCAACAAACTCCGCCATACGCTCGGTGAGCAGTTCGCGCCACTCGTCCACCTGATCTATACAGGCATGCTGGTGCTCTTCATTCAGGAGGATACGCGCATGCAGGTACACCGAGCGACCGGTTTTGACGATGCTGAGGGACCAGTTTTGTCCCGGAATATCCACCATGGCGTCGCGGAAGGCGCGGCGAATCTCGCGCTGGATGTCGATCGGCGGTGACGCCAACAGCACTTCCATCAGGTTGCGGTACAGGGTTCGCGCGGGTACCGGCAACATGACCAGTACCATCGCGACAACCATCCAGGAATCCACAAACGGCAGCCAGCCGCCGAGAGCATCACCAAAGCGCCACACCAGGGCAAATGCGCACAGCACCACCGCGCTGAGTATGCCGTCAATCATCCAGGCAAAGGCGTCCACCTCGATCATGGTGGAGCCGGTTTTTTGGGCGATACGGCGCAACACTAGATACACCGCCAGGCAACCGGTGCTCGCGATCGCGGCGTAGATAACGGCCCTGCCCGCATCCAGGGTACGCCCCCCCTGATATAACGCGGCGACGGCAGAGGACAGCGCCATCAGCATGACCCCGAGAATCACCATGCTCTGCAGCACATTGAACGCCGGCTCGAAACTCGCGTACCCAAATGGAAAGTGGCGATCGGCATCGCGCCGGATGATTCTCGAAACCGCCAGCATCACCAGCGACATGACGAAGTTCACCAGGGAGAAGACGCCGTCGAGAAAAATGGCTTCGGAACCGGTCCAGTGGGAAAAGCCGAAACCCAGCGCCGCCATGATCAGGCAGCCCACGATCGACAGCCACAACCCGCGTGTCTCCATTTCCTGAACCCCGCACTGTATCGATAAATATTCGCAGTAGACTCAGGGATATTAGTGGCAATTCATCAGATGATTGCGGCGGTAACTTGTGGCGCTGCCGCGAAGCCGCCACAATTTGCAGCCAATCGCAGATTCAGCATCCCCATTTTCAGGAATTCCATGGCTATCGATATCGTCATCCTCGCCGCCGGCAAAGGCACCCGTATGCGCTCCGACCTGCCCAAGGTCCTGCACCCCATTGGCGGCGTGCCCATGCTGGGGCGGGTAATCGAAACCGCCAAACAGCTCGGGGACGTGAAGATCACCGTGGTCATCGGCCACGGTGCGGAACTGGTGCGCGAGCGCTTCGCGGACAGCGGCGTGCAGTTTGTCGAGCAGGAGGAGCAGTTGGGTACCGGTCATGCGGTGGCGCAGGCGATCCCACATTTCCGCGACGGCGCAACCGTGCTGGTGCTCTACGGTGATGTGCCTTTGGTGAGGGCTTCAACCCTGCGACAGCTGCTGCAGGAATCGGAGAATGGTCCCGCCCTGCTTTCGGTCATCATGGATGACCCCAGTGGTTACGGCCGCATCGTGCGCGACAAAGACGGCCAGGTGCAGGCCATCGTCGAACAGAAAGACGCCGACGCCGAGACCCTCAAGATCGACGAGATCAATACAGGCATTCTCGCTGCCCCTGGCCATTTGCTGGCGCAGTGGCTGCCGGAGCTCTCCAATAACAACGCCCAGGGTGAGTACTACCTTACCGATGTGATCGCGCGCTCCGTACGGGAAAATATCGCGGTTACCGGTGTGATCGGCAGCGATGCAGTGGAAGTTGCCGGGGTAAACAGCCGCATCCAGCAGGCGGAACTGGAACGCGCGCTGCAGCGCGATCAGGCTGAAGTGCAGATGGCGCTCGGCGTGACGCTGATGGACCCGGCGCGGTTCGACCTGCGCGGAACGCTGGAGTGCGGCGCCGACGTCACCATCGATATCAACTGTGTATTTGAGGGCAGTGTCAAACTGGGCAACGGCGTAAGAATCGGCCCCAATTGCCTGTTGAAAAACTGCCAGCTGGCAGCCGGCACAGTCGTGGAAGCCAATTCCATCATCGAAGACGCCAGCGTTGGCGAAGCCTGTAACATCGGCCCCTTCGCGCGCCTGCGCCCTGGCACCGAGCTCGCCAATGGGGCCAAGGTGGGCAACTTCGTCGAGACCAAAAAGGCGAAGATTGGGGTCGGCAGCAAAGTGAACCACCTGTCCTATATCGGCGATGCCGAGGTGGGGGACGACGTAAATATCGGCGCTGGCACCATCACCTGCAACTATGACGGGGTGAACAAGTCCAAAACCATCATCGGCGACCGCGCGTTTATCGGCTCCAACTCCGCGCTGGTGGCCCCGGTGGAAATCGGTGCCGGAGCAACGGTGGGGGCAGGCTCCACCATCACGCGGGAAGTGAGCGCTGACGAACTGGCGGTGGCCCGTGGCAAGCAGCGGAATATTTCCGGGTGGCAGCGGCCGGTCAAGAAATCCTGATCGGACTTTGGTGGCTGGCCGTTTTGAATCTGACCCGGTTGCGCGGGATCACCGGGTGCTGAGAACGAAACGCGCCCCAAAATAAGTCGCCCCCAAGAACTACACTTGCACGCATCGGAAAGAAAGGAATCCCACCGATGCACAAACCGCGCCTGCAGCTGCAGGCTTCCTTCGATATCGCCTGGCTGCAGTACCTGGATAAACAGGGGAATGCCAGCCAGTCCCTGCCGGAATTCGCCAGTCCCGACTGGCTCACCCACTGTTTCCGCCAGATGCAGCTGGCGCGGCTGGTGGACGATCGCGCGGTAAAACTGCAGCGCACCGGTCGCCTTGGCACCTATCCCTCTACCCTCGGTCAGGAAGCCATCAGTGTCGCCACCGGCAATGCGCTGATGGCGGAGGACGTCTACTGCCCTTACTACCGGGAGACCGGCGCCCTGTTGGAGCGCGGTGTTTCCATTGAGGAAATTCTCGCCAACTGGGGTGGCGATGAGCGCGGGCAGAACTACCGGCACGCGCCGCAAGACCTGCCCATCTGCATCCCGATTGCCACCCAGATGCTGCACGCCGCCGGTGTCGCCTTTGCGCTCAAGTATCGCCATCAGCAACACGGCACGCCGCTGCAGGTAGCCGTTGCCAGCTCCGGCGAGGGTGCCACATCCAAGGGGGATTTCTACGAAGCAATGAATCTCGCCGGGGTGTGGAAACTGCCGGTGGTATTTGTGGTGAACAACAACCAGTGGGCGATTTCGGTGCCGCGGAGCGCGCAGACCAGTACCCACACCATTGCGCAGAAGGCGATCGCCGCCGGTATCCCTGCGCTGCAGGTGGACGGCAATGACGTGATTGCAGTGGCCTGGGCGGTGCGGGATGCGCTGCAGCGGGCACGCGGCGGCGAGGGGCCGGCGCTGATCGAGGCCATTTCCTACCGACTCTGCGACCACACCACCGCCGACGATGCCAGCCGCTACCGCAGCGCGGAAGAGCTGCAGCAGGCGTGGCAGTGGGAGCCGGTCAGGCGGTTGGAAACCTATCTTCGCGGTGAAGGCCTGTGGAGCGATGCCAAGCAGCAGGATCTCGCGCGGGAGTTGGCGCAGACCATGGAAACGGCACTGAACAGCTGGGAATCCCGCGTGCCGGAACCGGCTACCGCCATCTTCGATCATCTCTACGCGCAGCTACCGGAAGGCCTCTACGAGCAGTACGACCAGCTGCGGGATGAGCAACAAGCGGGGGCACAGGAATAGATGGGGGAGGCAGCGAAAAGTATCACCCTGGTTGAAGCGGTCACTCAGGCGCTGGCTTACGAACTGGCCAATGACCCCCGGGTAGTGGTGTTCGGGCAGGACATCGGTGCGAACGGCGGTGTATTCCGGGCAACCGATGGCTTGCAGGAAAGATTCGGTGCGCAGCGGGTACTGGATACGCCACTGGCGGAAACCATGATCGCCGGCATCGCCGTGGGCATGGCGACCCAGGGGCTCAGGCCCGTCGCCGAATTCCAGTTTATGGGATTCATCTACCCCGGCCTCGACCACATCCTCAGCCACGCCGCGCGTATGCGCAATCGCACCCGCGGGCGGCTCAGCTGTCCCATCGTGTATCGCGCCCCCTACGGCGGTGGTATTCATGCACCGGAACATCACAGCGAGAGCACCGAGGCCATTTTCGCGCACATTCCCGGTCTGCGCGTGGTGGTGCCCTCCTCCCCGGCGCGCGCCTACGGCCTGTTGTTGGCCGCCATCCGCGACCCGGACCCGGTGCTGTTTCTGGAGCCCAAACGCATTTACCGCGCCGCCAAGCAGCCGGTGCCGGACAATGGCGAAGCGCTGCCGCTGGACCGCGCCTTCGTCCTGCGGGAGGGCGGCGACCTGACCCTGATCGCCTGGGGTGCCAGTGTGAAGGAAACCCTGGCCGCAGCCGAACAGTTATCCACAGAGGGCATCGAGGCGGAAGTCATCGACCCCGCCACCCTCAAACCACTGGATATCCACAGCATCATCGATTCGCTGGAAAAAACTCGCCGCTGTGTGGTGGTGCACGAAGCGGCGCGCTTTGGCGGACTCGGTGCGGAAATCGCCGCACAAATTCAGGAGTACGCCTTCGACCTGCTGGACGCCCCGGTACAGCGGGTTACCGGCTACGACACCGTCATGCCCTACTATCAGCTGGAACAGGTCTATCTACCGGGGGTGCAACGGATACTCGCCGGCGCACGCGCGGCGCTGGGGTATGTGCGGGAGGGTGGCCGATGAAAATCTTCAAGCTGCCAGATCTTGGCGAGGGCCTGCCAGATGCCACCATTCGCGAGTGGCAGGTGCGCGAGGGCGACAGCGTGGTTGCCGACCAGGTCCTGGTTACGGTGGAAACCGCCAAAGCCCTGGTGGAGGTGCCGTCGCCTTATTCGGGCACGGTGGAGAAACTGTTCGCCGCCGAGGGCGAAACCCTGAAAACCGGCCAGCCGCTGATCGGTTTCAAACTGTCCGGCGGCGAGACTGCCGCACCGAAACCGGCGGATTCCGGCACCGTGGTCGGCAAAATCGAATCCGGCAGCGAGGCACTTGCGCGCGAACAGTACGCCATCTCCCACCGTCCCCGCTGCGCCACACCCGCTGTGCGCGCGCTGGCGCGGCAACTGGGTGTGGACCTCAGCAGGCTCCACCCCGCCGGTTCTCGCTTTACCGAAATCGAGGTGCGTACCGCCGCCGGTCAGCCGTCCCCCGCGGCGGGCGAGGTATCTGCACAGCCGGTCGCGGCCGCAGCCAAACCGGCATCGACCGCCGGGACGAGCGCCGAACCCGCTCGTCGTGCCATGGCGCTGGCCATGAGCCACAGCCGCGATCTCGTCTGCCCTATGACCCTGTGCGACGAGGTGGATATCTCCGACTGGCCCAAGGGCAGCAATGCGACCCTGCGATTGCTCCGCGCCATCGCCCACGCCGCCGCCAGCGAACCCAACCTCAACGCCCATTTCGCAAACGACACATTGGAACCACAGGCCCCGGTGAATATCGGCCTCGCCGTGGATGCCCCCAGAGGCCTGTTCGTGCCGGTGATCAAGGACGTCGCAGCGCACAGCGACGAAGACCTGCTGGCGGCAATTTTCCGCTTCAAGCAACAGGCCAGCGAGGGCAGCATCCCCCAGAAAGACCTCCAGGGCGCCACCATCCACCTGTCCAACTTCGGCAGCCTCGGCGGGCGCTTCGCCACCCCGGTGGTAGTGCCGCCGCTGGTATGTATCGTCGGCGCCGGCCGCAGTCACAAGGCGGTACTGCCCCACAAGGGCAAGGCGCGGGTGCGCAAACTGCTGCCGCTGTCCATTACCGCCGACCACCGCGCGGTCACCGGCGGTGAACTCGCCAGATTCCTAAAAAAATTGAGTGAATTTCTCACAGAACCCTGAATTCGGGTTGGCAAGCTAAGTTTCGATTCGCTATCCTTTGGTTTCGAAACGAAAGATAAGGGTTGCATCCCTCTCCATGTCCAAACGCAACACCCAGCAGCGCCGCCACCAGATACTGGGGCATATCAATGACGCGGGCGAAGCCAGCGTGGAAGAGCTGGCGCGCCAGTTCGAAACTTCGGAAGTTACGATTCGAAAGGATCTGGCGGCGATGGAGCACAGTGGGCTGCTGCTGCGCCGCCACGGCGGCGCCATCCCTCTGCCGCGGGAACTGGTGGGTGAAGATCCCCTGTCCCAGACCAAGCGCGCCATCGGCCGCGCCGCGGCCGAACTCATCCGCGACCACAACCGCATTGTCATCGACTACGGCCGCACCACCACCGGCCTGATCCCGGAACTGGACAAGAAACGCGGACTGGTGGTGATGACCAACTCCCTGCATGTTGCCAACCAGCTGCGGGAACTGGAAAACGAACCGACCCTGTTGATGACCGGCGGTACCTGGGACCCGCATTTCGAAGCCTTCCAGGGACAGGTCGCGGAGCAGGTGCTGCGCGGTTACGACTTCGACCAGGCCTTTATCGGCGCCGACGGCATCGATCTGGAGCGCGGCACCTGCACCTTCAACGAACAGATCGGTCTTTCGCGGGTCATGGCGGAAGTCGCACGCGAAGTCATCGTCATGGCGGAATCCAGCAAGGTTGGCCGGCGGATACCCAACCTGGAATTGAGCTGGGACATGTTCGGCACTCTGGTGACGGACAGCGGCATTGACGACAAGGTCTGTGCACAGCTGGAACGCAGAGGGCTGCGCGTGATTTGCGCAGACGTGAAGTAACAACAAATTATTGAGGTTAGAGAAATGTGTGGAATCGTAGGCGCTCTCGGTCAGCGCAATGTTACCGGAATCCTGCTGGAAGGCCTGCGCCGCCTGGAATACCGCGGCTATGACTCCGCCGGCGTGTGCCTGGTCAACGGTGACGGCAAACTGCAGCTGCGCAAAACCCAGGGCAAGGTCGCCGATCTTGAATCCGCGCTCGACGACAGCCCCACCGCCGGCCAGCTCGGTATCGCCCACACCCGCTGGGCCACCCACGGGGTACCTTCGGACAAAAACTCCCACCCGCACACCTCCGGCAACTTCGCTCTGGTGCACAACGGCATCATCGAAAACTACCAGGAACTGCGCGACCAGCTCATCGCCAAGGGTTACGAATTCCAGTCCGAAACCGATACCGAAGTCGTCGTGCACCTGATCCACGACCTCGCCAAAGATGGACGCGACCTGTTACAGGCCGTCTCGGCCGCTACCAAACAACTCCATGGCGCCTACGCCCTCGGTGTGGTCTGCTCCACCGAACCCGAGCGTCTTGTCTGCGCGCGCCTCGGCAGCCCGCTGGTGATCGGCGTTGGCATCGAAGAGAACTTTATTGCCTCCGACCCCATGGCCCTGCAACAGGTCACCGATCGCTTTATTTTTCTGGAAGAAGGCGATATCGCAGAAGTCACCCGCGACAGTATTGCCGTGTGGGACAAAGCCGGCGAAGAAGTCAGCCGCCCGGTGAACAAACTGCAGGGTGGCCACGACGCCGCCGACAAGGGCCGCTACCGCCACTACATGCAGAAGGAAATTTTCGAGCAGCCGAAAGTGGTGGAGGCCACCATGGCGGGCCGCATCGGTGAGCACTCGGTGCTGTCCCAGGCACTGGGCACCGCCGCCAATGAAATCCTGCCGCAAGTGAAACAGGTGCAGATCGTCGCCTGCGGCACCAGCTATCATGCCGGTCTTGTGGCCCGCTACTGGATCGAAGACTGGGCTGGGGTGCCCTGCTCCGTGGAAGTGGCCAGCGAAATCCGCTACCGCAAAACCGCGGTGCGCCCGGGAACACTGTTCGTCACTATCTCCCAGTCCGGAGAGACTGCCGATACCCTCGCCGCGTTGCGCCAGGCCAAGGAGCTCGGCTATCTCGCCTCCATGACCATCTGCAACGTGCCCAACAGCTCCCTGGTGCGCGAATCCGAACTGCACTTGATGACAGAAGCCGGCCCCGAAATCGGCGTCGCTTCCACCAAGGC
>NZ_DATCMV010000013.1:0-5994 GCF_036563125.1 Microbulbifer sp. | reverse complement strand
GCCGAGCAGCCCCCCGGAAATAAACAGCGAGGCGCCGTAGAGCGCATTCGCGGTGCCGCTGATCTTGGGGAAGAACTCCAGGTAACAGGCGGCGGAGTTGGGGGCGATGATCCCGATACTGCCCATGGCCATCACCAGTGGTGCCAACCACGCCAGCAGCGACTGGCTCTTGCCGAAATACAGTGTGCTTGCGAGCAACAGCCCGCAGGCGAGCGTCAGCAGCGTCATTCCACCCATTAGGATCTGCCGGGGTTCGAACACCCTCAGCAGCCGGATATTCAGTTGCATCATTACGGCGAGTCCCAGCACACAGCTACCGAACATCAGCGGGAATTGCGAGGCTGACACGCCAAAGCGTTCCATAAATACGAAAGGTGCGGTGGTGATGTAGATGAACATACAGCCGCTCACCAGTGCCTGCCCGAACAGGAAACCCAGCGCGCGCGGGCAGCGGAAGATCTGCCCGTAGTTGCGAACCAGTGTGGTGCGGGACTCGCGCTGGCGGCGCGCGCGACGGAACTTCGACACCGTTTCCGGCAGTATCCCGCGCACCAGCACCATCATCAGCACACCGTACACCAGCAGGAATATGAAGATCGCGTGCCAGTCACCGAAGTTCAGCAGCGTGGCGCCGATCACCGGTGCCACCATCGGCGCGATCAGCATCATGGTGGAGATCATCGACATGATCCGCGCTGCGTCGCGCCCGTGGTACAGGTCGCGCACGATGGCGCCGCAGATCACCGTGGCAAAACCGCCCCCTACCGCCTGGCAAAAGCGCATTGCCACCAGCAGCTCGGCGCTGTTGGTGAACAGGATCATGGTGGTGCTGGCGATGAATATCGCAAGGCCAATGGTGCCGATCAGGATGCGCCCGAGGCGGTCCGACAGCGGCCCGCCGAAGATCTGACCCACCGCGAAGCCGAGCAAATAACTGGACACGGAATGCTGTATCAGCGCCACCTCGACCCCGAGCGCCTCGGCCATGGCGGGAATGGCCGGCAGGTAGGTGTCGATGGCAAACGGCGTCAGCGCCACCAGCGCGGCGAGACAGGGCGCGAGCCAGCGCGGCGGTTGGCCGTTGGCGTCGAAGAAATTCGGGGGCATAACTACTCGGGTAAAATCTGCGGGTGAACGCGCCCGCGCTCTGAAAAGCTTAGTCGTCGCGGTGCGGTAACTGGATAGCGCCGGCATCTTAGCCGGCGACGGCTATGGATTCCATGACGGTGAAGAGGTTTCGGTTGGGCGAGTGTTACTGGGTCGGATCGAACAGCAGTTCGCCCCCAATATAAAGACTCTGCCAGCGGGACGGGCGGTTCTCGAGCTCACCGCCTGCGAGCCGCTGGCGCAGCGATGGGAAATCCTCGTCGATTTCGCGGTTGTCGGAGGCCACAACTTGCCACGCGCCGTTGACCAACCCATAGGCGGTGATGGTGAGCAGATAGCGGTTGTTGCGGTGTTTCAGGGGTTCACCGCTGTGGCTGAACAGCAAAAACTCATCGCCGCCATCACCGTCGAGGTCTCTGGCCAACCAAATGCGCTGCCATTTTTCGTCAGGCGCCTTGTAGCTGTTTGCGGGGGCAAAGGCCTCGGGCAGGCTGCGGCCCTGCGGAAGCACTTGGATATCCAGCAGCTTGCGCACCTCCGCGCTCTGGTGCAGCGGGTTCTCCCGCAGCTTCCAGATCTCCTCTGTTTTTCCCTGCAGCGCTTCCAGGTAGGTCGTGAGCTGGTCCTGCTGGCGCACTGCCGGCATTTCCTTCGCAGTTTCAAGCGCCTGCCAACCCGGCCTCCCCAACTTGTGCCGCAGAAAAAAGAAATCGAAGTCCGCCAGCTGCACCCGCCCGCTGTGAAGACGTGCCAGCTGGCTGTCGGCGCTGATGCGCCAGAAATTCACCAGCGGCGTCTGCGTGACCAGGCACACTGCCAGCACCCACAGGGCCAGCCAGGTATTGATCCGCCTCAGCCACTCCGCCCAGTGTTGTCCACGGCGCAGGATCGACAGGCTGTAGCTGGCGGCCAGCAGCGCCAGGGTCACCGCCACCACAAACCCCCACAGCCGCTCCGGGGTCCAGCCGTACTGCGCCACCCGCAGCCACAGACCGTAAATGGCGAAGGCCGCATAGAACGGCGCCACCACCAGTGCCAGCAGCAACAGCCGGTTGATCCACTTGGGGTAGCGTGCAAACGGGAACTCGTCCTGGATCACGCCATTGGTGAAAAACAGTAATACCGCCACCAGCCACAGCAACAGGGCGCTGCCGTGACCGGTATTCCAGATGGGCTGCAGGCCGGTGAACGGCAGGGTGGCGAGGAACACGATGGTGAGCAGCGCCAGCAGAGGCAGCAGTGCCACCAGCATGGTGCGCAGCAGCCGCTTGAGGGTCAGCACGAAGCTCTGCTGGGAGCGGAACAGGATGGCCCCGCAGCCGCCCACCAGCCAGGTCACCGGATAAAAGAACCAGTCCCGCTCGAACAGGTCGTGGAAAAAATCCACACCCACCAGTTTGAACAGCGCTTGCCACAGGAACAGGATCAGCCAGAACAAGCCGGTGAACACCAGCGTCAGGCCGATGGTGAGGGCGTTGTCCCAGGAGTAGTGAAACAGCGCGGGATACTGCGGTTTCTGCAACCGCGCCGCCCCGCCGGCACAGGCACGCAGCAGGAAGGCGACGATAAAGGTCGCGATCACGATTGCCGGGACGAATTCGACGGGTTCACCGCAATACACCAGCTCGGCGGGGCTGCACTGGTAACCCCGGTAACCGGCAAGGAGTGCCAGCAGCAGGGCAAAACCCGCGACAATCCCCCAGTAGCCCCGCGCCAGACGTGGCGCGATGGTGACGATCACCAGCGGCGGGATGGCGATGGCAACGGTGAAACAGAGGTATTGCCACACCGGCGACCAGGTGTCGACGGCGGCGAAGAACTTGAGTGCGTAGAGGGCGAGTCCCTGAATCAGAGCCGCGGTGAGGATCAGGCGCCTCTCGGCGACACCAAGACTTTCGGTATCAGTGAGGTTTTCCGGCTGTTCGTCGCTGCTTCCCTGCATATCGCGCCCTGATCAGTGCTTTTCCTCTCGGAGATTGTAGAGGCCCTTTTTCAGCTTCAGCAGGTGTTCCTGCAGCTGCGGCCCCTTGCGCTGGGCCACGCCGATGGCGAGCACGTCGATCACCACCAGGTGTGCAATGCGCGAGGACAGCGGCGTGTACAGCTCGATGTCCTCTTCCACATCCACCTCCAGCGGAATGGTGGACTTGCGGGTTACCGGCGAGCCGCTGGGGCCGAGGCCGATCACCGTGGCACCCTGGGCCTTGGCCATTTCCATGGAGCGCAGCAGCGAGGAGGTGCGCCCGCTCTGGGAGATGGCCACCACCACGTCGCCGGGCTCCATGCCCATGGCGGACATGCTCTGCATATGGTGGTCCGAGTGGGCAGCGGCGGCGAGCTGCAGGCGGAAGAATTTGTGTTTGGCGTCGGAGGCGACGGCACCGGAGGCACCGAAGCCGAAGAATTCCACGCGTTTGGCGGCGGCGATGGCGGTGACCGCGGCCTCCAGTGCGCGGTTGTCGATCTTGTCGCGCACGTTCAGCAGGGTGTCGACGGTGGAGTCGAACACCTTGCGCTTGTACTCGGCGATGGTGTCGCTTTCGGTAACCGCAATCTGGCCGAAGCTGGGGCTGGAGGCCAGCTGCTGGGCGAGGTTGAGCTTGAATTCCTGGAACCCGGAGCAGCCCACGGCGCGGCAGAAACGCACGACCGTCGGTTCACTCACCTGGGCTTCGGTAGCCAGGTCGACGATACGCATATGAATGATTTCGCCGGGGTTGGCGAGGATATATTCCGCGACCTTGCGCTCAGATTTGCGCATGGAACTCAGCTGTTCGCTGATTTTCTGCGTGACTTCCGCTGGCTTCACGACATTACCTTCTCTGGTTCAGGTTGTGCAGTTTAGCGGCATGGCGGGGTGCTGGCGAGAGTTGATGGGCCATGTTGGCTGCTCTGTAGCGGGTCTGCGACCGGACAAGGCTTTGCATCGGGGTTCGGTTGTCCACCAAAAACCTGTTCATATAAACAGGTTACTTTTCTTTCCTCTGATACAATCGCCCCCATGGACGTATCTGAACTCTTAGACCCCCTAAACGATGCCCAGCGCGAGGCCGTAGCCGCGCCGCCGGGTAATCAACTGGTTCTCGCCGGTGCCGGCTCGGGCAAGACCCGCGTGCTGGTGCACCGTATCGCCTGGCTGATGCAGGTGGAGGGCGCCTCGCCCTACTCCATCATGGCGGTGACTTTTACCAACAAGGCCGCGCGCGAGATGCGCGGGCGTATCGAGGAGCTGCTGGGGGTCAATACCTTCGGCATGTGGGTGGGCACCTTCCACGGCCTCGCCCACCGCCTGCTGCGCGCCCACTGGCAGGAAGCCAAGCTGCCGCAGAACTTCCAGATCCTCGACAGCGACGACCAGCTGCGCCTGATCAAGCGGGTGCAGAACGAGCTGGGGCTCGATGACAAGAAGTGGGCACCGCGGGAGACCCAGTGGTGGATCGGCGCGCAGAAAGACGAAGGCCTGCGCCCCCAGTACATCCAGCTGAGTGGCGATCCCTGGCTGCAGACCATGGTGCGTATCTACGCCGCCTACGAAGAAGCCTGCCAGCGCGCCGGTCTCGTCGACTTTGGCGAGCTGCTGTTGCGCGCCCACGAATTGCTGCTGAATAACGACGGCATCCTTGCGCACTACCGCCGCCGCTTTCCTTACATCCTGGTCGACGAGTTCCAGGACACCAACACGATCCAGTACGCCTGGCTGCGCCTGCTGGCCGGCGACGAGTGCCATATCACCGCCGTTGGTGATGACGACCAGTCCATCTACGGTTGGCGCGGCGCCAAGATCGAAAACATCCAGCACTTCGAGCTGGACCGCAAAGATGTGCAGACGGTGCGCCTGGAGCAGAACTACCGCTCCACCAGCACCATCCTCAACGCCGCCAACGCGGTCATTGCCCACAATACCGGCCGCCTCGGCAAGGAGTTGTGGACCGAAGGCGAGAAAGGCGAGCCCATCGCGCTCTACTCTGCGTACAACGAGCAGGACGAGGCGCGCTTTATTGTCGAGCGTATCCGCGACTGGGTGCGCGATGGCAACCGCCGCGACAGCGTCGCCATCCTGTACCGCTCCAACGCCCAGTCGCGGGTGCTGGAAGAAGGTTTGCTGCGGGAACAGGTGCCCTACCGCATTTACGGCGGCCAGCGCTTCTACGAGCGCCTGGAGATCAAGAACGCGCTCGCTTACATGCGCCTGATCACCAACCGTCACGACGACACCGCGTTCGAGCGGGTGGTAAACACCCCGACCCGCGGCATCGGCGCCCGCACCGTGGATATGGTGCGCGAGTTTGCGCGCGAGCACGGCAGTTCCATGTGGGCGGCGGCGGAGAAAATGCTGCAGCAGAAAGTGCTGGCGGCCCGCGCCGGCAGCTCGCTAGGGGGTTTCCTCAGCCTGATCGATGCGCTGGAAGAAGAGAGCATCGACAAGACCCTCGACCATATCGCCGAGATGGCCATCGAACAGACCGGGCTGGTGGATTTCCACAGCAAGGAGAAAGGTGAGAAGGGCCAGACCCGGGTGGAGAACTTGCAGGAACTGGTTAGCGCCTGCCGCGCCTTCGACGGCGCACCCCAGGCCACCGACGCCGATGGCGAAGAGGTGGAGGAAGAGGAAGTACCACTGCTGAACCAGTTCCTCGACAGTGCGGCACTGGACGCCGGCGAGGGCCAGGCGGACGAGTTCGAGGACGCGGTGCAGCTGATGACCCTGCACTCCGCCAAGGGTTTGGAATTCCCGTTGGTATTCATGGCCGGCGTGGAGGAAAACCTGTTCCCGCACAAGATGTCCGCGCAGGAGCCCGGGCGCATGGAGGAGGAGCGTCGCCTCTGCTACGTGGGTATCACCCGCGCGATGCAGAAGCTGTACATCACCTACGCCGAGTGCCGCCG
>NZ_DATCMV010000045.1:0-9276 GCF_036563125.1 Microbulbifer sp. | reverse complement strand
AGGTGCATTGCAGGACAACCTGAACAACAAACGTTATTCCAATGCGGTCAAGGATTCACTGAACCTCGCGGATGTAGACAAAAACCCGGACAAGAACCTGGCGGAAGCCCTGCAGCGAATTTCCGGTGTACAGATCACCCGTGACTTCGGCGAAGGTGCCACCATTTCCATTCGCGGTACCAACGTCAATTTCACCAATACCCTGTTGAACGGCCAGAATATGAAGTCGGCCCAGTCCCTGCCTTTGCGGGACGAAATGAATGCGTTCGACTTCTCCTCAGTTGCCGCGGAACAGGTGGCCCAGATCGAGGTGTACAAATCCCCACAGGCGGACATCGATGCCGGCGGTATCGGCGGTACCGTGATCCTGAAGACCAAGAAGCCGCTGGATCGGCCGAGTGGTGACGGCTATCTGAAAATCGAAAACAGCTACAATGACGGCTCGGGCAAGAGTTCCCCGCAGCTGGGTAGCCTGTACAACTGGAAAACGGCGGATGAGACCTTCGGCGCTTCCGTGAACCTCAGCTACCAGGAACTGAACCTGCAGCGCGACGGCAACGAAGCCATCGCCGGATGGTGGGAATACTACCGCGACGACCAGCCGAATCAGCTCGCCAATTCCATCGACGGTGTCAGCCGTTACTCCACCCGCTCAGCGACCTATGAAAAGCCCGGCGCTATGATGGGTATCCCGGGATCTGCGAGATTCGAACGCGACAGAGAGCGCCTCGGTGGTACTGTATCCTTCCAATACCGTCCGGCTGACAACCTGGATTTCAATCTCGAATACACCCGCAACCATACCGACGATCCCAACACCAGCCACAACCTGTATTCCCGCGCCTATCTGCTGGCGCGCTCCGCCTACAGCACCGGCGGCGAGCCAGAGCCCGGGTTTGAAGTAGACCGCGTTGGCGATCTGCTGCTGCACGCAGAGCAGGACATCTACGATGTTCAGTACGTCAACTCCGCCGGAACACGCTATTGGGGTACGCCGTCGAACCTGATCAATATGGAATTCCAGGACCGCGACGGCAGCGAGATGACCAGCGACATGCTGAACCTCAGCGGAACCTGGGAGAACGACAATTTCAACGTGCAAATGCAATTGGGTCGCTCCACCGGCAAATCCCATATCGACGATTTCGGTACCCACTTCGGTTTGAATATCGACCATGTGGATGGCAACTCGGATCTGCCAGTCATCGACAATGGCCTGGCCGGCGTTTCCATCTATTACGACTACGATCCGGGTGCGAATATGGCGGGCTGGGGCGTGAGTGGTGACGGCGAGTGGCTCAAGCATCCGACCACAGAAATGTCGATGCGCGACCTGTTCAAAACCATGCAGGACCGCGAAAACACGGAAAACTTCGTGCAAGCCGATACCCTGTGGACGCTGGATGAAAACACCTGGTTTGTGGACTCGATCAAGTTCGGTGCCAAATACCGCGATCTCTCATCTAGCAATGTCCGCAGTGCGGCCAGCTCGAGATTGGCCAGTGGCGTCGAGGTACTGGCCGGTGATCTGGCCGGTGGCGTCGTCAGTGGGATTCGCGACGATATCGACAGAATGCCGACCGCATACTTTGACGTGGATACCGGCAAGCGGGATGCACTGTGGAACGACGGCCTGTTGCTGGTCGAAGACCTGGGTGCCTGTGACGACCTGATCGCATCGTCCGGTGGTAACTACAAAGGCTGTCGTACCGACTACCTGGAGACCGTCAGCCAGTTCTACGACCAGACCCAGGACATTGCCTCCTTCTATACGATGGTGAATTTCTCCGGCGAAATATTCCGCGGTAACATCGGTGTACGCATAGTGGATACCGAACGCGAATCTCTGACCCGTCAGGCGGAGGGCGACGACTACAAGGATGTGATTACCGAAAGCAGCACGACCGATGTGTTACCCAGCCTGAACCTTTCCGTCGACCTGACAGACCAGCTGCTACTGCGCACCGCGGCCTCCAAGGTCATCTCCCACCCCGCGCTCTACCAGATTCGTGACGGTTTCCGTGTTACCGGCAACTATGATGCTTCAGGCACGCTGCTGTCAGAGGGCTCTCAGCGTACAGGCGCCAAGGGCAACCCGGATCTGAAGTCCTATGAAGCCAAGCAGTATGAGCTGGGCGCCGAGTGGTATTTCACCGAATCGTCAATGTTCGGTGTTACCGCGTTTTACAAGGACATTTCCAACATGATCCGTAGCCAGCTGGGTATCCAGAACCTTTCGGGTCAGGGATTTACGGACGCCTTCGGTAATGAGCTGGAAGGCGACTACGCCATTACCTCTTACTACAACGTGGGCAAACAGACCATCAACGGCTACGAAGTACAGTTCCAGCACGATTTCCAGAACGGCTTCGGGGTGCTCGCCAACTACACCTTTGTCAATATTCCCATGGAGCGCTTTACCACCCAGAGCATAGAACCCCTGTATCTGGAAGATGCGAATGGCTTGGTCGTGGACAGCAATGACCGCGCGACCATTACCGGCTTCGAGGCAAGCAATCCGGAAATCGACGAAGTCCGCACTCCGGGTAACTCCGAGGACACCTACAACCTGTCGGCCTTCTACGAAAACGACACTTTCTCGGCGCGACTGTCCTACAACTACCGCTCGATGTACTTCGATTCCATCGACTCCCAGGCGAGCCGGGTCAGAGACGACCGGGAGCAGGTCGACCTGAAACTCACCTATAACCTGACGGACAACCTGACTGCCGCGCTGTCGGTGTACAACCTGACCAACGTGAATGACGACTACTTCCTGCTGCGCGACCAGCTCGAGGCACCCGAGGGCGGCATTCCAGCGGGTATGGAGGCCTACTACTCCGAGCGGATCGGTAAGGTGGCCCACAACAGCTACGAGACCGGGCGCCGTTACTTCGCCTCCATCAACTGGGCATTCTGATCGCCGATCCGGGGTACCCGCCCCGGACCGGATAGAATTTCCAGAAACCTGACCAGATACGGTATGGGAAATTTTTCCCATACCGTATTGGCTCACATCTCCCGTTGTTAGCTTCATGAGTTGTTATTGATGAAATGGAACCTCGGCTCTTTCCTCCTGCTCTTCCTGCTCGCTTTAATCTGGATGAAATATCTCGGACAAAGCGACAGCCTGGACCAACAAATCGCCCAGAAAATCATTCTCGATATTCGCTATTTTTGCCCGGAAATGGATGCGGATGCAGACGGTGACGACTGCAAGACGCCGGTAACGCATTTGCCGGCGCAGCTGGCTGAAATGATCCGGGAAACCAATCTCGGTGGCGTCATCCTGTTTGCCGAAAATCTGCAAACGCCGCAACAGATTATTCAACTGACGACGGATCTGCAGCGAACCGCCCGCCAGTCATCCTCGGGCCTCCCGCTGTTCATTTCCATCGACCAGGAAGGCGGCAGCATCGTTAGACTACCTGACGATTACAGCACCGCGTTCAGTGGAAATATGGCCATAGGTGCCACATATGCCCGTCACGGAGACAAATACGCGCGCCTCGTAGGGGCGAGTATGGGCCGAGAACTGCACGCACTGGGTATCAATGTCAATCATGCTCCGAGCGTGGATGTAAACAGCAACCCTGAAAACCCGGTGATCAATGTACGCGCCTTCGCAGACAATCCCAAAACCGTCGCGAAATTAGGCGCGGCGATGCTTGAGGGGATGCAAAGCGAAGGAGTCATTGGCGGCCTCAAGCATTTCCCTGGTCACGGCGATACCCACGTTGACAGCCACTCGGGTTTGCCACTGGTGGAACACGATAAGGCCAGAATCTGGGCCATGGATATAGAGCCCTTTAAATGGGTGATGGATAATAGTGATGTGCACATGGTCATGACCGCACATATTCAGTTTCCACAACTGGACAGCAGCACCCTCTTAAACAAGCACGGCAAGGCGATCATCAAACCCGCTACGCTTTCGCGGGAAATATTGACCGGGGTATTGCGGGAGCAACTCGGCTTCGAAGGGTTGATTATTACTGATGCGCTGGATATGGATGGTATTGCGCAGTTCTTCAGCCCTGTGGAGGCGGTGATCAATACCTTTGAAGCCGGTGCCGATATTGCCCTGATGCCTGTACGTATCCGCAAACCCGCGGACATCCAGAATTTCCAAAATTTGATCGAATATGTAGACAACAGGGTGGCCGAAGACAGTCAGGCGACCGAGCAAATTCGTCTCTCTGTAGAACGTATAGCCCGCGTCAAGCAGCAACTGGTGCGCCCGGAAACAGATACTGACCAGGCCGTGGACGTCGCACAGTCAATACTCGCCAGCCCCGCGCACCGACAACTGGAGCAGGAGCTAGCGCAATCTTCGCTGGTGGAATGGAACTCCGGAAAACACTCCGATCTGGCAGAAGTAGACCGTGTGCATGTTGTGTTGCCGGACAGCGACAACGCCGAATTACTCGCGGCCCTGCTGCAACAGCAATCCTCCTGGGAAATCACTAGCGGCAATTTGAATACTACGGCCATGGAGAGCAACAAGGAGGCCATTGATCAGGCGGATCTGGTGATTGTCGGCAATAATTTTCAGCAATTCAGCCAGTCAACAACCGCGTCCAATAACAGGTCGAAAGCCGGAAACCGAGCCGAACGCGCGGCTGCGCTGTTGCAATACGCCGGCGACCACGGAAAGTCACGGATCTACATCAGCCTTGCATCGCCCTACGCGATCGATAACTTCAGGCCACTGTCGGACCTCCAGTTATTCGCATTTCACGCCAACAGCTATCATCAGGAATATGACGAGAAAAACCCCGTATTGCAGGCGCTGGCCAACGTAATCACCGGTCAAAGCAAGGCGCAGGGAACTCTGCCAGTCAGCCCTCTGGGCTATCGAGAAGATGACCAACAGGGACGGTACACTTCCAGAGAACAGCGAAATTCAGACTCCGTCATCCCGGCTGCGCTGTGATAACTCAGACTGCTGCAGTGAACCCGCCCCCCAATAGCTTTTTCCGGGGGGGGGCAGGAACTAATCTGGCGGGGCACCAGAGGAAATTCGAACAGGTTAAAGCACCTATTTATTTGTCCTGGTTATTTTTCCTCGAAGATTGCCACCTGCGCGGGTTGCCCGGCTATGCGGCTGCCCCGGTACATCCCCTTGGTATTAAAAGTGAGCGCGATATTGCCCTTGGCATCCAGCACGATCACCCCACCGGTGCCACCTACCGGCAGCAGTACCTGGTTGATCACCTCGTCCGCGGCCTGGTCAATGGTCTTGTTCTGGTAGGCAACCCGGGTGCAGATATCCGCGGCGACGTTGTAGCGGATGAAATACTCACCGTGGCCGGTGGCAGAGACTGCGCAGGATTTGTTGTCGGCGAAGGTACCGGCGCCGATCACCGGGGCATCGCCAATACGGCCGAAGCGCTTGGCGGTCATACCACCGGTTGAGGTACCGGCAGCGAGATTGCCCTGCTGGTCCAGGGCGACAGCGCCCACGGTACCCATTCTGAAGGGCACTGGCAGCCCATCAACCGCCGCGCGGTAGTCCTTGTCCTGCTTGTTTTCCTTATCCAGCTTCTCTTTTGCGCGCTCTAGCTGCTCGCGGCGCTGTTCGGTGTCAAAAATTTTGTTGTCCACCATGGGCACACCGCGACTGCGGGCAAACTCCTCCGCGCCGGCACCCGCCAGCATCACAAACGGGGAATCCTCCATCACCATACGCGCGAGATTGATCGGGTTGGCAATGCGCTTGACCCCGGCCACGGCGCCGGCCTGGCGATTGCGGCCGTCCATAATGGAGGCGTCGAGTTCGTGCTCACCGTCGTAGGTATAGACCGCACCCTTGCCCGCGTTGAACAGCGGTGAATTTTCCATCACGTTGATCGCGGCCACCACCGCATCAAGGCTGGGACCGCCTTTTTCCAGTACCGCATAGCCTGCATTGATCGCCTCTTCCAACTTGGCCTCATAGGCCCGCTGCTTTTCCGGCGTCATGCTGGATTTTTCAATGGTGCCGGCACCGCCGTGAATGGCGATAGCGAACTTGGGCGCGGCGGCCTCGGCAGCCGCTGACGACTGTGCATGCACGGTCGGGCTGAGCAGGGCCAATACGGAAATAGGCAGGCTGAGGGCAAGATTCAGGATTCGCTTCATGGTTTTCCCCGACGGCTTTTATAAATTGTCGCCAGAGAAAATAATGCAACGGAGCAATATACGCCAGTATCAACTGAGCACAGCGTGGGAAACCGATTCAATCATGTCCCGCATCCAACGGCTGGCCGGATCATCCGCGGCGTTGCGATGCCAGAACAGATGCCAGCTGAGGGGTTCCACCGCAAACGGCAACTCGACCACCGCCAGCGGCAGGGTTTCCGCCAGCACCCGCGGTACCGTCCACAACAGGTCGGTGCCCTCGGTAATCCGTGATGCCACCAGGTAGTTCTGTACCCGCATGGCGATAGTGCGCTGAAACCCCATACCGTGGAGCGCCATCTCCACTTGTCCCCTGCCCTTGCGACGACTGGAAACATGGATATGTTCCGCCGCGAGGTAATTCTCCAGCGACAGGTCGCCGCTCGCCAATGGGTGTTCCGGGCGCATGGCTACCACATAGGGCAGTTCACCGATGTGTTTATGACCGAGTTCGCGGGCATTGACCGCCGGCGCATCCAGCAGTAGGTCGATCACCCCGCCCTTTAGCTCCGCAGTCGCGGCTTCCCGCTCCACGTAATAGCTGGTGATGGCAATGGCCGGGGCCACTTCCCGCACCGCCTCATGCAGCCGCGGCAGTAACAGGGACTCCGCCAGGTCGTTCATCCCCAGGCGAAAGACCTTCTGCGAGCGAAACGGATCAAAACGCGCGTTGGCACCCACGCTGCGCCCCAACAGGGACAACGCCTCGCGCACATCCTTCACCACGCTGTCGGCCACCGGTGTGGGGCTCATGCCCTCACGGGTTTTTACGAACAGGTGATCATCAAAGGTCTGGCGCAAGCGGCCGAGGGCATTGCTCACCGCCGGCTGGGTGAGATTCAACAAATGCGCCACCTTGGTCACGCTGCGCTCGCGATAGAGCGCATCAAAGACCACGAACAGGTTCAGGTCCACTTTTTCGAGCCGCACAGCACCTTCTCCCAGCACCAACCGCATCATTTAAATCTATGCGCGCAGATAACTTTAATAAATTAGGATGATTACCTGCATTTTTTTATAGTTCTTCGACCATCCTGTCAACGACAGCAACCGGAAAAATTTCGAGGGGGAGAAAGCCCATGTTCCGATTCAGCGACTTATCCATGACCCTGCAGCACCAGTTGCGTGAGTTTTTTGACGAGCACATTCACCCCAACGAAATGCCGTATCGCGAGCAGTTGGCATCGGCGGAAAATCGCTTTGCTCCATTGCCGTTGATGGACGAGTTGAAACAGCGTGCACAGGATGCGGGGCTGTGGAACCTGTTTGTGCCCAAAGCGCACGGCGAGTACAGCACTTTTGGTGGGCTCTCCAATCTCGACTATGCGCCACTGGCGGAGCAGATGGGCCGCGTAATCTGGTCGCCGGAAGTGTTCAACTGCAATGCGCCAGATACCGGAAACATGGAAGTGTTCATGCGCTATGCCACACCGGCACAGCAGTCCCAATGGCTCACCCCGCTGCTGAATGGTGAGATTCGCTCTTCCTACGCCATGACCGAACCCCAGGTCGCCTCTTCCGACGCGACCAATATCGAGTTGCGTATCCAGCGCGAAGGCGATGAATGGGTATTGAACGGCCGCAAATGGTTCATTACCGGCGCCCTGTATGAGCGCACGAAAATCCTTATCGTGATGGGTAAATCGGACCCGCAAAACCCGGATCGCCATAAACAGCAGACCCAGGTACTGGTTCCCAAGGACACCCCGGGAATCACCCTGGTACGCCCCCTCACCACTCTCGGTTACGACGATGCCCCCATCGGCCATGCGGAAATCCGCTTCGATAACGTCCGTGTACCACTGGAGAATGTACTCCTTGGCGAAGGCCGGGGTTTTGAGATAGCCCAGGGCCGCCTCGGCCCGGGACGCATTCACCACTGCATGCGCCTGATCGGCGCCGCCCAGCGCGCACTGGAAGAAACCTGCAAACGGGTGGAAAACCGCACTACCTTCGGTCGCAAACTGAGCCAGCACCAGTCGGTACGCGAGGACATTGCAAAGAGCTTTGCCGAGATACAGATGGCGCGCCTGCTGGTTCTCGAAACCTGCCAGAAAATGGACGAAGTCGGCGCACGGGAAGCCCGCGACATGATCGCTGCAAGCAAGATCAGCGTGCCGAAAATCGTCCAGGACATCCTCGACCGCTGTATGCAGATGCACGGTGCCGGCGGCCTTACCGAAGACTACTTCTTTGCCGAAGCCTTCAACTACGCCCGCTGGTGCCGTCAGGCCGACGGCCCCGACCAGGTACACCAGATGGCCCTGGGCAAACAGCTGATCGAACAATACGGCAAACAATAAGCGGAGCACCGGGCATGTCCGTCAATACCACAACAAACTCGTCCTTCAATATCGACGAACGGAAACTCGCGGATTATCTGCAAAAAAATATTCCCGGATTCCGCGGCCCCGTTACCGCGGAAAAATTTGCCGGTGGCCAGTCAAACCCCACCTACCTGATCCGCGCCGCCAGCGGCAACTACGTACTGCGCCGCAAGCCGCCGGGCCAGTTGCTCAAAAGTGCCCACGCTGTGGACCGCGAATACCGTGTCATCTCCGCCCTCGCCGACAGCGACGTGCCGGTGGTGAAAGTCCATCACCTGTGCGAAGACGACCGTATTATCGGCAGCATGTTTTACCTGATGGATTACATTGAGGGCCGGGTATTCTGGGACCCAGCCCTGCCGGATCTAGATCGCGAACAGCGCGGTGACATCTACCGCGAGATGAACCGCGTCCTCGCCGCACTCCATTCCGTCGATATCGAAAAAGTAGGTCTCAGCGACTTCGGTCGCCCCGGCAACTTCTACCAGCGTCAGATCAACCGCTGGACCCAGCAATACCGCGCATCGGAAACCGAACAGCTCCCGGACATGGACCTGTTGATCGACTGGCTCCCGGAAAATATCCCCCAGGATGGCGACGAAGAAAAAACCACCCTGGTCCACGGCGACTTCCGCCTCGACAACATGATCTTCCACCCCACCGAACCCCGCGTACTCGCCCTCGTCGACTGGGAACTCTCCACCCTCGGCCACCCCCTGTTCGACCTCGCCTACCAGTGCATGCAACTGCGCATGCCCCACAACAGCGTGTTGTCGGGACTGGGCGG
>NZ_DATCMV010000115.1:0-49721 GCF_036563125.1 Microbulbifer sp. | reverse complement strand
TGTCCGTTCTGCGCCTGTTGCTGTTCGCTTTCCGATTGTTCCTGCTCGTCCTGATCTTGCTGGCCTGAGGAGGATTGGTCCTGCTGGGCAGATTGCTGATCCTGCTGGTCTTGGGAATTTTGCCCGGCATTTTGCTGCTGGGACTGTGCGCCCTGTTGCTGGTTCTGTTGCGGATCCTGCTGGTCTTGGCTTCCCTGGCTCTGCTGGTTCTGGTCCTGCTGATTCTGCTGCTGGTCACCCTGCTGTTGCTGGTCCGATTGCTCGCCCTGGGATTGCTGCTGTTGCTGTAGTTTCTTCAGTTGCTCGGCAATTTCACGATTGTGTGCAGCGTCTGTAAACTCAGGGTTTTGTTGAATTGCCTGGTCAAACGCCTCGATGGCCTCGTCGAAGCGTCCCTGCTGGGTAAGACTGTTTCCCAAGTTGTAGAGCCCTTGCGGATCATTGCTCTGGGCAAAGTTTTTGGCCGCGGCGTCGTACTCGCCGGCGCGATACTGCGCGGTGCCGCGCCACTGGGAGTTCTCAAACCGCTTTGCCGCGCCCTCGGCATCGCCCTGTTCCAGTAGTTCGCGCCCTTGCTGGTTGGGGGTTTGCCAGAGATTTTCAAGCTCAGCCGCCTGCGCCCGGGGTGAGGGGAATGTCAGAAGCGCCACGGTCAATGGCAGGGCGCAGGCGAGAGTGCCCTTGCGGAACAGTGGCAGCATTAACGGCAGCAACAGCAGGACCAGCCAGGGACCTTCTTCGTGCCACTGGTCGAACTCGCGCTCGGTCAGTTCCGCCTGTTGCGGGCTGCTGTTTTCCGGCAGTACCCGGGCAATATCGCTGTCGTCCACGGTGATCTGGGAGAATTCGCCGCCGGTGCTGTGGGCTAGCCTCGCGAGTTCCCGGAGGTCGAAATTAGTGATGACGATTGCACCGCTGTCGTCGGTAATAAAGCCGCTGCCATTGCTTTTGGGGATGGGGCTGCCGTCGCCACTGCCGACGGCGAGAATCGACAGGCTGACATTGCTAGCACTCAACGCATCTTTGATGGTGCCGACCGCGGACTTGTCGATACCGTCGGTAACCGCGAGCAGGCGACCCTGGCCATTGGCGCCATCCCGGATCAGCCTGAGTCCGGCTTCCACCGCCATTTCAATATTGCTGCCCGGCACCGGCATGATCAGGGGGGAGAGTGACGGCACCAGATTGGCGATGGTCCCGGTATCGTCGGTCAGTGGCGTCACCACGTGGGCTTCGCCAGCGTATGCGACAAGGGCGGTGAGCCCGTCTTTGCGCTGTTTGAGAATATCCAGAACTTTCAGGCGCGCGCGGGTGAGGCGATCTGGAGAAAGGTCCGTGGCCATCATTGAGGGGGACAGATCCAGCAGGATGACAAGGGCATCCTGGTTGCTGTAGACCGGCGTTGGCAACTTGCGCCAGCTGGGGCCGGCGAGCGCAATGATGGCGCAGGTTAGCAGGGCAAATATCAGGGTAAACAGCCAGGGGCGCTTCTCTCCGCCACGCATCAGCAGGTAGGGCAGGAGGTTTGGGTCGATCAGTTTTTGCAGGCCACCGGCCGCAAACACGGTGCGCGCCAGAGCCCAGCAGGCGATGGCTGCGGGGATAATCAGCCACAGCAGTGCAGGGCGCAGGAAGTGGAACTGGCCGATGTCGTTCAGGAAACTCATAGATTGAGGCTCCCGTTGTCGTTGGCCGTGACCCCGGAATTGTTCACCGTGGATCGGCGCGATCCCATGTTGGACATCGCAGTGCCGATCAATGGCGCAGTAGCCCAGAGTGCGGCCAGCAGCAGCGCGGTTGCCAGTGGCCAGATATAAAGAGCGCGGAGCGGGCGGTAGGTTTCCGCTTCCTGCTCCACCGGCTCTAGTCGATCCAGTTCTGTATAAATGTTTGCCAGCTCCTCGGGATTGTGTGCGCGGAAATAGCGGCCACCGGTCTTGTCGGCGATGGCCTGCAGCGTCTCACTGTCGAGGTCGCGTGATGGGTTGACCCTGCGGGCGCCGAAGCGGGAGCCGAGTAATCCGGGCTGTACCATCTCTTCCGCGCCGACGCCGATGGTGTAAACCTTGACGCCCGCCTGTTTTGCCAGTTCCGCCGCCTTCAAAGGTTCGACTTCACCGGCGGTGTTGGCGCCATCGGTGAGCAGGATCAAAACGCGCTGATCCGCGGGGCGCTGGGTGAGGCGTTTTACGGACAGGCCGATGGCATCGCCGATCGCGGTACCCTGTCCGGCGAAACCGATTTGCGCTTCACCGAGCAGCGTTTCGACGGTCTCGCGGTCAAACGTGAGCGGTGCTTGCAGATAGGCACGGGTGCCGAACAATACCAGCCCCAGGCGGTCGCCTTTGCGGCGCAACACGAAATCCCCGACCACATTTTTAACCGCGGTGATGCGCATGGCCGGGTTGCCATTCAGGATCATGTCCGGGGTTTCCATGCTGCCGGAGATGTCCACGGCAATCAGCAGGTCGCGGGCGCTGCTGGTCTGGGTGATGGGTTCGCCGTACCACTGCGGTCGTGCAGCCGCGGCGACGAGCAGCGACCAGATCAGCCAAAGCAGGAACAGGTTGAGAAGGTTACCGGTTGCGCTGCCGCCCTTGCGCGGTAGCTGCTGGTAATAAGGCACTTTGAGTGCGCTGTTCAGCGGCTCGTTTTTGGGAAGCAGGCGGCGGGCGAGCAGCGGCAGCGGCAGCAATAAAAAAAGCCAGGGGAGGGCGAACTCAAACAACTTCGACCTCCTTGGCGGGGGCGTGTTGGGCAGCCGGGCGCTCCGACTCTGACTCTGACCTGTGTTTGCGCACCCAGTCAATCGCGAATGCGCGCAGGCTTTCCAAGCTTTGCGGGTCGCCATCGGCGCCGCTGTACAGATTTTCCAGCAGCGCGCGCCGTGCATTTTCCGGAAGCGGAACTTCTGAAGAGGACTCGAGGAAGCGGATCCAGTTCTGCCCGGTAAGGGGGCCCGGCGATTGGCGACCAAAGGTTACCACCGCCACCCGTTTCAGCAGGAGGTTGATGTCCTCGATGGCGCGGGGCGCAGTGAGGTCCAGCGCCTGTAACAACCGCACGCCTTCGGCTCTGTAGAGATTGCGACGGCGCTTCTGGCGCAGGCGCGAGTACAGCATGATGCCGGCGAATGTCAGCGCGATCAGGGCTGCGGCAAGAATCCACCACCCGGGAGCCGGTGGCCACCAGCCGATGGGGGCAGGTTCGTGAATATCCCGCAACTGGGCCAGCAGCTCCTGCATCTCCGGTGTCATCGGATTGGGCGGCTGCGGCGCGGCCTGTTTCAGCGATAGCGACAGTACCCTCACGCCTGCCTCCGGCCGTTTGTGCTCTGGCGCTCGCCGTAGCGGTTCAGCAGTACCGGCACTACCGGCTGGGTATTGTCGAAGTCCAGCAGCGGCAGGTGCAGTCGCCGGCAGATCTGTGCCGTCTGCTCGCGTACGCGGGCCTGGTCCAGGGCGAATTGCTGGCGCAGTCCGCGGCTGGATTTGCCAAGAAAGGTGCGCTGCTTGCCGTCGCTAATGGTCAACGGCTGCTCCGGCAGCTGCTGTTCCAGCGGGTCGGTAATGCGCAGTACCTGCAGGTCCGCGTGGCGGGTGAGCAGGTAGAGCGATTGCTCGCAGTGGTCGTCGAGGTCATGGCAGTCGCTGATCAGGAACAGGGCGCTGCCGGGGCGGGCAATGCGGCGGGCCTCTTCCAGCAGGACGCTGAGCGGCTGGCTGCCGCCACTGGCGATGGGGCTTTTCAGGGCGCCGGCAGTCTCTACCATGCTGTGAATGGCGGCGAGCACCGCATGGTGGCTGCGGCGCGGGCGCACGGTTTCCACCTCTGCGTCGGAAAAAAGCAGGGCGCCGATCCGGTCGCCGTGTTGCAGGCCCGCCCAGCACAATGCCGAGGCGATGCTGCAGGCTGCCACGGATTTAAACGCATTCTGGCTGCCGAAAAACATCGGTGAGCGCAGGTCCAGCAGGATCACGACAGGGCGCTCGCGCTCCTCCTGATACAGCTTGGTATGGGTTTTCCCGGTGCGTGCGGTTACCCGCCAGTCGATAGAGCGGACGTCGTCGCCGGGCTGGTAATAGCGTACTTCTTCGAAGTTCATCCCGCGCCCGCGATAGCGGGTGAGCAGGTTGCCGGCCTGGTCGCTGCGATTGAGCCTGGGCTTGAACAGGCGCAGCTGGCGGGCGATATGGCGCAGGCGCACCAGCGGCGCCACTTCCGGATAGGCGCCGCGCAGGTTCAGTTCGCTGTGATTGATCGCTTTTTGCACGTCCGTCGGCCTTAGATCGCCGGTACCTGTTGCAGCAGGCGGCGAATGACTTGGTCAGGACTGGCGCCGGCGGCTTCCGCTTCAAAGCTCAGCAGAAGGCGGTGGCGCAAAACATCCGGGGCAATTGCCATCACGTCATCCGGGGTTACATAGTCCCGTCCGGCGAGCCAGGCATAGGCGCGGGCACAGCGGTCCAGCGCGATGGTGGCGCGGGGGCTGGCACCGAAGTCGAGCCAGGAGGCCAGTTCCGGGTCGTAGCGATGGGGTTCGCGGGTGGCGATGATCAGCTGGACGATATAGGTCTCCACCGCTTCCACCATGGTCAGGTCGAGGATTTCCTGGCGCGCGGCAAAGATGGTGTCCTGGCTGACGATGTTATTGGGACGACCTTCACCCTGGCTGGCCTCTGCACGTGCCAGCTGCAGAATTTTTCTCTCCGATTCCGCATCCGGGTAAGAGAGATTGACCTGCATTAAAAAACGGTCGAGCTGCGCCTCCGGGAGCGGGTAGGTACCTTCCTGCTCGATGGGGTTCTGGGTGGCCATCACCAGGAACAGGTCGGGCAGCGCGTAGGTTTTGCGGCCGACGCTCACCTGGCGCTCGGCCATGGCTTCCAGCAGTGCGGACTGCACCTTGGCCGGAGCGCGGTTGATCTCATCTGCAAGGATAAGGTTGTGAAATACGGGGCCTGGCTGGAAATGGAATTCGCCGGTCTCCGGGCGATAGATGTCGGTGCCGGTAATGTCCGCGGGCAGAAGGTCCGGGGTGAACTGCACCCGGTGGAAGTCTCCCTCGATGGCATCCGCCAGGGTTTTGATCGCTTTGGTCTTGGCGAGGCCCGGCGCACCTTCCACCAGAAGGTGTCCATCGGCGAGCAATCCTATGAGAATTCGATTGACCAAAGTTGCCTGGCCAATAATCTGCTGTTCCAGCCATTCACCCAGAATTTTTATCTGCTGGCGTGTGTCCATATCGTCACTTCTTTTGCCGATTTCCTGTTTCAATACGCTGCCCGGGACGAGGGGCTAACTATCATTAGAGCACCTCTATATATAGTCACTTGTACGGTATTCGCGGGTCGGTTGATTTTAGCGGCGATGCGCTGTGAGGCAACCGCTGTGCTCGTTTGGGCGACCAACGGGCGGCAAAGTAGACAATGAAACTGACGTTTTGTTCTACGTTAGTGCAAAAAATTTAGCATTCTGGTCCGCGAGGGCGATCGCGGCGATGGGAGGAAGCACGTGAATATGGCGACGGTCATTACCGATAGCCGGGAGGAACTGCTGGCGCAGGTCGGCGGGTTCATTCGCGAGAAACTGGGGGATAAGGCGGAGCCCGTGGTGGCCTTTGCCGAGCAGTTTCTAAATCAGTACCCTCTGGAAGATCTGGCCGGGCGACGCCTGGCGGATGTATACGGATGTATCTACACCTGCTGGGACTTTATCCAGCAGCGCACTGCCGGAGAGCCAAAGATCCGGGTGTTCAACCCGCGCCTGGAGGAGCAGGGCTGGGAATGCTCACACACTGTGGTGTGTGTATTGCAGCGGGACATGCCATTCCTGGTGGACTCGGTACGCATGGAAATCAACCGTCGCAATACGGTGATCCACTCCATCAAGAGTACCGTGATGCATTTGCAGCGTGGCGACGACGGCCGTCTGCAGCGTCTGTTGCCTCCGGGGCGTAAGACTATTGACGAAGTCGACGTCGATCCCAAGGTCTCCAGCGAGGCCCTGATCTACCTGGAAATCAACCTGGACACTTCCGCCTCCCATGCCTCCGGTCTGGCGCGTGCGATCCGCGAGGTACTCGGTGATGTAGAACTGGCGGTAGACGACTATGTACCGATGCTGGATACCTGCGCGGCGATGGAAGACCAGCTGCATGCGGGGGTAGCCGCTAATGACGCCAACCTGGAAGAGGCTGCCGCGTTCCTGCAGTGGATGCGCGACGGCAACTTTACCTTCCTCGGCTATCGCGAATATGAATTCAGCCAGCAGGGCGACGAGAAGATCCTCTGCGAGGTGGAAAACCGCCGCCTGGGGATTTTCAAGAGTTTGCAACAGCATGCGGAACCCACGCCGGAATATGCCTTCAACGAGGGCAAGCAGCGCTTCTACCAGGGTCCAAACTTCCTCACGTTCGCCAAGTCCTCGATGAAGTCTCGCGTGCACCGCGCGGCCTATTCGGACTATGTGAGTATCAAGCGCTATGACGCCAATGGCGAGGTCATCGGCGAATCCGCGTTCATGGGGCTCTATACGTCGCCCGTGTACACCGAAAGCCCTTCGAAAATCCCAATTATTCGCCGCAAGCTGGCATCGGTTATCGAGCAGAGTGGCCTTGCGCCGACGAGCCACGATGGCAAGGCACTGAAGCGCATCCTGGATACCTTCCCCCGCGACGAACTGTTCCAGAGCAGCACCCGCGAGCTGTTTGACACCACCCTCGGTGTGCTCGCCATGAACGAGCGTGCGCGCCTGAAGCTGTTCATGCGCAAGGATCCCTTCGGCAAGTTTGTCTCGGCCATGGTGTATGTGCCGCGGGACCAGTTCAACAGTGAGGTGCGGGAGAAAATCAGCAGTCGCATTGCCCGTACAATTCACGCGCTGGACTCCGATTTCACCACCTATTTTTCCGAATCCATTCTCGCCCGCGTCCACCTGGTGTTCCGGGTCGACCCCAACGAGCCAGTAGAATTTGATGTAGCGCGACTGGAGGCGCAAATCGTGGATATCACTCGCAGCTGGGAAGACGTTTTCCAAAGATCCCTGATTGAATCCCATGGTGAGGAAGAGGGCAGCCGCCTGATCAGCACTTTTGGCCAAGCGTTTCCAGCCGGCTATCGCGAGGACTTTGAACCGCGCATTGCGGTGCAGGATGTGAGTTTTATCCGCGAGCTGAGTGGTGACAATCGTGTTGCCATGAGCTTCTACCAGCCCATCGGTGCGGAGCCTGGCAGCCTGCGCTTCAAGGTGTTCAACCTGGGTTGCGGGTTGACCCTGTCTGACGTGATCCCGGTGCTGGAAAACCTGGGCCTGCGGGTAATGGGCGAGTTCCCTTATACCATCCGCCCACGCGGCCAGCAGGATGTGTGGATGCACGAATTCTATCTGGAGTTCGGTCTGCCCACCCGCATCGATGCGCAGGCGTCCCGCTCCCTGTTCCAGGACGCGTTTGCGGCGATCTGGGATGGGGTGGCCGAGAGTGACTCCTTCAACCGCCTGGTCTTGGCGGCGCGCCTCAACTGGCGCGAAGTCAGCATGTTGCGCGCCTATGCCCGCTACCTGAAACAGACCAAATTCAGTGCGAGCCAGTCCTACATCGCCGCGACACTTGCGAACCATGTGGAAATCACCCGTAACCTGGTGGCGCTGTTCCGTGCGATGTTCGACCCGCGTATCAACGCCGCGGACCGCCAGGATCAGTCGCGCGTTGAGCGCCTGATCAAGAAAATCCACGAGGGCCTGGATGCGGTCGACAACCTGAACGAAGACCAGGTCATCCGCCGCTACCTGGACCTGATTCGCGGGACCCTGCGCACCAACTTCTTCCAGCTGGACGAACACGACCAGCCGAAAGATTACATCTCCATCAAGTTCAGCCCACGCAATATTCCGAATATTCCGGAGCCGCGTCCGGAATTTGAAATCTTCGTGTACTCCCCGCAAGTGGAGGGGGTGCATCTGCGCGGTGGCAAGGTGGCCCGTGGCGGCCTGCGCTGGTCCGATCGTCTGGAAGACTTCCGCACGGAAGTGCTGGGCCTTGTAAAAGCGCAGGCGGTGAAGAATGCGGTCATCGTGCCCAGCGGAGCCAAGGGTGGTTTCGTGGTGCGCCGGCCGCCGGCGGACAACAGCCGCGAGGCGTTTATTGAAGCCGGCATCAACTGCTACAAGACCTTTATTCGCGGCCTGCTGGACGTTACCGACAACCTGAAAGATGGCGAAGTGATTCCGCCGGAGCGCGTGATCCGTCGCGATGAAGACGATCCCTATCTGGTCGTTGCCGCGGACAAGGGCACCGCCACCTTCTCGGATATTGCCAATGGCATCGCTGCGGAGTACGACTTCTGGCTGGGCGACGCCTTTGCCTCCGGCGGCAGTAACGGCTACGACCACAAGAAAATGGGCATCACCGCCCGCGGTGGCTGGGTATCTGTGCAGCGCCATTTCCGTGAAATGGGTATCAATGTACAGGCCGAAGACTTCTCCGTGATCGGTATCGGCGATATGGCGGGCGACGTGTTCGGCAACGGCATGCTGCTGTCCGAGCATATCTGCCTGAAGGGTGCATTCAACCATCTGCATATATTTGTGGACCCGACACCGGATGCCACCAGCAGCTTTATCGAGCGCAAGCGCCTGTTCGAGCTGCCGCGCTCCAGCTGGGCGGATTACAACCGCAGCCTGATCTCCAAGGGCGGCGGCATTTTCGAGCGTCGTGCAAAATCGGTAAAAATCACCCCGGAAATGCAGCAGGCCTTCGATATCAAGGAAGACCAGCTGACCCCGAACGAGCTGATCAGCGCGATGCTGAAAGCACCGGTGGATCTGATCTGGAACGGCGGTATTGGCACTTATGTGAAAGCCACCGGCGAAAGCAATGCGCAGGTGGGCGACAAGTCCAATGACAACCTGCGGGTCAATGGCAACCAGCTGCGCTGCAAGGTGTTTGGCGAGGGCGGCAATCTGGGTGTGACCCAGCGTGGGCGTATTGAGTTCTCCCTCAACGGCGGTCGCTGTAACACCGACTTTATCGACAATGCCGGTGGCGTGGACTGCTCTGACCACGAGGTGAACATCAAGATCCTGCTGGACAAGGTGGTGGCCAACGGGGATCTCACCGAGAAGCAGCGTAACCAGCTGCTGGAGGAGATGACCGAGTCGGTGGCGGAACTGGTGTTGGACAACAACTACAACCAGACCCGAGCCCTGAGCGTGGCGGAATACCAGGTGGGCGATCGTTTCGATGAATACCGTCGCACCATCATCTCTCTGGAGGCGGAAGGGCGCCTGCGTCGTGCATTGGAGTTCATTCCAGACAACGACACCCTGAACGAGCGCCAGAACAAGGGCCTGTACCTGACGCGCCCGGAGCTGTCGGTACTGATCTCCTATGTGAAGGTGAAGCTCAAAGAAGAGCTGCTGCACTCACACATCATCGACAATGAACGAGTGCAGGAATCGGTGGAATCCGCCTTCCCGCCGGCACTGGTTGCTCGCTACAAGGGACTGGTGTACGACCACCAACTGCGTCGGGAAATCGTCTCCACCCAGGTGGCCAACGAACTGGTCAACAGCATGGGGATTACCTTTTACCACCGTATCAGCGGTGCAACCGGTGCAGATATCGATACCATCGCGGCGGCTTATATCAGCGCACGCGATGTGTACCTGATGCCCGAATTCCAGGATGGTGTGGCAGCACTGGACTACAAGGTACCGGCAGAGCTGCAGATGCAGCTGATGAACTCCATGATCGGTCGCGTACGCCGCGCTACCCGCTGGTTTGTGCGCAATCGCCGCGGTGAGCTGGACCCAGCGCAGGAGCGAGATCTGTTCCAGGACTCCGTGCAGCGTGTGATCCGCGCACTGCCGGAAGTGTTGAGCGGCGAGCCCCTGCGCGAGTGGCAGAGCCGTCACGACCAGCTGGTTGACGCGGGTGTGCCCGAAGACCTGGCAATGCTGGCTGCGTCTCCGACTTACCTGTTCTCCGCTTTGGGTATTTCCCAGTCGGCGCGGGTAAGTGACCGCGCGGTGGAAGAGGTAGCGAAAATCTACTTCGCACTAGCAGACAAGCTGGGGCTCTACTGGTTCGGCAACCAGATCATCGAATTGCCGGCGGAGAGCTTCTGGCAGTCGCAGGCACGGGAGACCAGCATGGATGATCTCGACAGCCAGATCTCCAAGCTCGCGATCCACATCCTGCGACTGGCCAGTGATGACGGGCTGGATATCGACAGTGCGGTGGCGCGTTGGGTGGATGTCATGGCACAGCCGATCCAGCGTTGGGAGAGCCTGGTGAAAGAGCTGAAGTCCTCGCCGCAGGGTGACTTTGCCATGTTCACCGTGGCCCTGCGTGAGCTGATGTACCTGGCAAATGCCACCGCCGACCAGGAATCCCTGACGGCGTAATGGTACGGTAATTTCCGGTCGGGAATTTCCCCCGGAAATCCGCGCAGGAAGTCCGTACAATAGGCGCGCCCGCCCACGGAGCCAAATGCCGTGGCGGGCGCTTATTGTTTGGATTACCTCAAATCTGGATTGCCCAAAAAGGAAGCCCATGTATCAACATCTGCGCAAGGCCTTGTTTGCGCTGGACCCGGAGCGGTCTCACTACCTTTCCCTCGACGCCATTGGTGCCGCCGAGCGCCTGGGCTTGATGTCCCTTTTTGCCAAGCCGGTTCCTGATGATCCGGTCGAATTGATGGGGCTGACCCTGCCGAACCCGGTGGGTCTGGCGGCGGGGCTCGACAAGAACGCGCAGGCGTTCAATGGCCTGGGTGCACTGGGCTTCGGCTTTGTGGAAGTGGGGACGGTGACGCCACGGCCACAGCCGGGCAATCCGCAGCCGCGTCTGTTCCGCCTGCCGGAGGCAGAGGCCATCATCAACCGCATGGGGTTCAACAACCTGGGCGTGGACTACCTGCTGGAGCAGGTGAAACGCCGTCGTTACTCCGGTGTACTCGGGATTAATGTCGGCAAGAACTTTGACACCCCGGTGGAAAAGGCAGCGGACGACTACTGCCTGTGCATGGAAAAGGTATATTCCCATGCGGATTACATCACTGCGAACGTTTCCTCGCCCAACACCAAGGGTCTGCGCGATCTGCAGTTTGGAGACAGCCTGAGTCAGCTGCTCAATGCGCTGAAGGAAAAGCAGCAAAAGCTCGCGTCGGAATACGGTCGCTACGTGCCGCTGGCGGTGAAGATTGCCCCGGACATGGACGATGAGGCCATCGCCCAAGTGGCAAAAACTCTGCGTGCGCACAATATTGACGGTGTCATTGCCACCAACACCACCATCGACAAGTCATCGGTCGCGCATCTGGAACACGGCGCGGAAGAGGGCGGGTTAAGTGGCCGCCCGCTGACTGAGCGCTCCACCGAGGTGATCAGGAAACTGTCCGCGGAGCTGAACGGGGAAATCCCGATTATCGGCGTGGGCGGTATTTTTGATGGCGAATCCGCCGCGGACAAGATTCGCGCGGGCGCCACTGCGGTGCAGATCTACTCTGGGTTCATTTACCGTGGGCCCGAAGTGATTCGCGAGGCAGCTGCCGCTATCGCCCAGCTGCACAAGGCGCGAGTAGTTTCCAGCTGAGGCCTTTGAATAAAGAGCGCTTTTTACAAAGTGCTCTTTTGACGAGATGCCTTGAATAAAAAATCCCGGGAGACTGATTTCTCAATCGTCCCGGGATTTTTTATTGGCACGTGACAAACGTGTTTAAAGAAAGTGTTGGAAATTATGCAAATCGTTATGCAGCTACATGTTGGCTATCCGCTGAGCCTGTGCCGCACGCCCGAAACCATTCCAGTAATCCTGTCGCCCTTGGCGCCAGCCGTTTACCCACTCTTGGTGTTGTGATCCATTTTCGTGTGGGCAACTGTCGTGGGTTCTGCCTTCCATAGCAGCAACGTAACCTTTGTGAAATGCTCTATCGTTGGGATTACGTTTTTGGCGTTTCATAGATAAGGTACCTCTAGCGAATCAAGATCTTCCTGCGTAAGTCTTCCCGACTAATTCTCCAATCTTTGTTCCGATAAAATTTCCCCCTTGTACACAATCCAGCTTATTGTGGATGCGGTCCGGCGAGAAGAGTTGCAGTAAACCAGATAGATCACTGCGCCGGAACGAATGGATATTTCTGAAAACATGCGGGTTTAGGAGAAATCCGTCTAGCAGCACAAATGCTTTTGTCGCTGTGCCTGTAAATGGGGAATGCCATCCCGGTTTCCGGTATGCTTGCGCACATTCAGTGGGATTGTGGCCAGATTGCCATGGTTTTCACTGCCAGAATCGCCCGTTATTGATAGATTGAGATAGAAGCTTTGACTGCCCAGTATTCTTTTACCGCCACCTGCCCCAAGGGCCTGGAAAACCTGCTAGCCGAGGAGTTGCGTGCGCTCGGTGCCGATGTCGAGCGGGAGCAGCCCGCCGCGGTGCGGTTTTCCGGTGAGCTGGCGATGGCCTATCGTATTTGTCTGTGGAGTCGCCTTGCCAATCGGGTGCTGCTCAATCTGGGCCTGGCGCGTGTCGCTGACGCGGATGCGCTGTATCAGGCCGTGGTGGAAATCCCGTGGGAAGAGCATATCAGTCCCACCGGCGTACTCTGGGTGCAGTTCTCCGGTACCAACCGCGAGATCCGCAATAGCCAGTTTGGTGGGCAGAAGACCAAGGATGCGATTGTTGACCGCCTGCGCAAAGCCACCGGTGCGCGTCCGGACGTGGACAAGCGGGACCCGGATCTCACGGCGATGCTGCGCCTGCACCGGGACAACCTCGAAATCGCCATCGACCTCTGCGGCGACAGCCTGCACCGCCGCGGTTACCGCACTCATATCGGTGCCGCACCGCTGAAAGAAAACCTGGCGGCGGCACTGTTGATGCGCGCGGGATGGCCGCAGATTGCCGCGGAAGGTGGCGCACTGCTGGACCCCATGTGCGGCTCCGGTACCTTTCTGGTGGAAGGCGCACTGATGGCGGCCGATGTGGCGCCGGGGATTTTGCGGCAGGGATTTGCGTTCGAACGCTGGCTGAATCACCAGAGCGACCTCTGGCTGCCATTGCGCGAAGAGGCGCTGCAGCGACGCGCGGAAGGGCTTGCCAGAACTCTGCCGGAAATTCGCGGTTACGATGCCGATGCCAAGGTGCTGTTTGCCGCGGAGTCGAATATCGCCCGTGCGGGACTGGAAAAGCACGTGCGCGTCAGTTGCCGTCCGGTTGCCGCGTTCAAGGCGCCCAGCCACCGCGAAGTACAGCCGGGACTTGTCATCACCAACCCACCTTACGGTGAGCGTCTCGGTGAACAGGAGGCTTTGCGTGAAACCTACGCTGAACTGGGTCGCCAACTGAAGCAGGAGTTTGCTGGCTGGAAGGCGGCAATTTTTACCGGCAACCCTGAGCTGTGCCACTCGATGGCACTGCGCTCACACAAGCAATACAAACTGTTCAACGGCAGTATACCCAGCCAGCTTCTGCTGTTTGAAATTCACCAGCAGAGCGAAGGCGGGGAGCAGGGGGGCGAAAAACCGCGTCCGCAGCTTTCCGAGGAAGCGCAGATGGTGGCCAACCGCCTGCAAAAAAACCTGCGCAATATCGGCAAATGGGCACACAAGAGCGGCATCAGTTGCTATCGGCTCTACGATGCAGACCTCCCGGAGTTTTCCGCCGCAATCGATATTTATCAGTCGCTGGAAGGGCAGACTTACGCCCACATTCAGGAATATCGCGCGCCGGCGAGTATCTCCGAAGACAAGGCGCGCCGCCGCCTGGGTGACTTGGTGCGCGCCACCCGGCATGTGCTGGAATTGCCCGCGCGCAGCGTTTCCATCAAGGAGCGTCGGCGTCACAGCCACAAAGAGAGCGGTAGCCAGTACCAGAAACGCGGCGAAGCCAGCGCGGGATTCTGGGTGGATGAATACGGTGCGCAGCTTGAAATAAATCTGTGGGATTACCTGGATACCGGGCTGTTCCTGGATCACCGCCCGGTGCGCCAGTATCTGCGGCAGATTGCCAATGGCAAAAAGTTGCTGAACCTGTTCTGCTATACCGCCACCGCCACGGTGCAGGCGGCGATGGGTGGCTGCACGGAAAGTACTAGTGTGGATTTGTCCAAAACCTATCAGGCCTGGGCGCAGCGCAATTATCGCCAGAATCGCATGGATTCTTATCGCCACCAGCTGATCGAGGCGGACTGTCTGCAGTGGCTACAGGCCGCGCAGCAGAACCGCCGCGGACACTACGATGTGATTTTTCTCGACCCGCCCACCTTTTCCAACTCGGCGAAAATGCGCGGAGTACTGGATATCCAGCGCGACCACGCAGAACTGATTCGCCAGTGCATGGCGCTGCTGCGCCCGGGCGGTACCTTGCTGTTTTCCAACAACCTGCGCAGCTTCAAGATGGATGAGAACGTGCAGGAAGAATTTGCTGTGGAGAACCTGTCGTCCAAGCTGCTGGACAAGGATTTCCAGCGCAACCCGAAAATCCACAATGTGTGGGAAATACGCGCGCGGTAAGGAAAAAGGAGCGCGGTGATGGAGTCTTACAGCTCCATCACCAGCCGGAAGCCCACCTCTTTGGAGCTCGCCTTTTCACTGAGGCCGGTACGGTAGTCAGAGCTGATATTGCGCAGTGGCTCGCGCATGGAGCCACCGCGCACTACGCGCAGATCGCAGTTCTTCAGCTGCACCGGACGGGTATCGCCGCGGTGGTTGGTGAAGTCGCCGAGAAAACAATCCTGAACCCATTCACCCACATTGCCGGCGGTATCGTAGAGGCCGAATGCATTGGCTTTGTAGTTGCCCACCGGTGCGGTGGAGGCGGTGAACAGGGTGCTGAATTCACTGGCACAGCCGCGCCGGCAATTGGCTTTGCCCTTGGCGCTGCCATCGCCCCACCAGAAGGGGGTTGTGGTGCCGGCGCGGGCCGCGTATTCCCATTCTGCCTCACTGGCCAGACGATACTTGTAGCCACTTTCCTTGCTTAACCACTCAGCATAGCGCTGTGCATCCTGCCAGCTGATATTCATCACCGGTCGTTTTCCACGGCCCCAATTTCCATCGCTAGGCAGCGCGCGGCCGGTTGCCTTGGCAAAACGGTCGTAGTCATTGAACGTAATTTCATGGGCGCCGATGGCATAGGGGCGGCTGATCGCAATTTTGTGTTCCGGGCTGGTGAACGGGCGCTGGTTATTGCCCATGGTAAAACTGCCGGGAGACACCACTACCATTTCTGGGCCAGAACCACCGGACTTGAGCGGCGACTGAAAATTCCTGCCGGGAAAATATTTACGCTCCAGTTCCACTGCCAGCTTGACATCCGCACTGCTGATTTCAATCCAGCGGCGCACGGTACTATAGCCCGGTTTGCTCACCTCGATGTCGTAGCGGCCAGGCTCCAAGGTGATTCCGGGGGAGTAGCGCGGAACAATATTCATAATACGAATACGCGCATCGTTCGGCTTAACCGAAACTCGCAGCGAGTAGGTGGGTGGTGCTTCCTCGACAGACGGCGTTGGGGTGGGCTCCGCGGGTAACCCTTCCACCGTTGCTGGCTGTTTGCTGTCAGAGATATTTACCGGTGAATCTGCCAATGCGGCGACTGCCGGCACTGCGACCTCAGGTGCAGCGACTTCCTCGCTGGATGCCTGGTTGTACAGATTTTCATCTTCAGCGGATATTGCCGGAGCTTGCTGGTTTGCCGGTTCCGTGCGCGCGGACACAGCAGGGCGGGAGTCCGCTATTTCGGTCGCGGGTGATTCCGGGTTAGCTGTGGGTGCGCTGGACCACTGAGGATTTTTCGCCCAGATGACCAGGGTAATGATCACCGCGGCAGCAATGATGCCCGTATAACGCCGGGAGCGGCGTTTGCTGGGGGCGCCGTGATGTAGCACCTCCTGGAAACGCATGATGGTTTGCTGTTCGGCGCGGGGATGCTGTTGGTGCAGCGGCTTGTCGCGCCAGCGTGCCCAAGTGGCACCGATGCGGTCGCACAGGGTGCCATAAAGTGTCATTACCAGTGCGCGCAGCAGGCTGGAAACGCGCACGGAAGTGTTGTTCAGCTTGGTGTTGTTGGCTGGGGACTTTCCGTCGAGTGCCGCCAGTAATTGGTCTATGGCATCGACCACATCCAGACCGCGTTGGAAGCGTTGGTCCGGATCCTTGGCCAGGAAGCGGTCGATCAGTCCCTGATACAGGGTATGGCGGGCAGGCAGACGTGGTATTGGGTCGGTAAGGTGCTTGATGGCGATTGCCACGGCCTCTTCGGCTTGGAAGGGCACGGCACTGGTGAGCATTTCGTAGAGCACCACCCCCAGGCTGTACAGATCTGCACGCCCATCCACAGCGGCACCGCGAGCCTGCTCCGGGCTCATGTAATGGGGGGTGCCCACCACCATGCCGGTGTTGGTCATGCGTGTGGTGCGGGCTACTGCGCGGGCCACACCAAAATCCGTGAGCACGGCGGATCCGTCTTCCCGGAACAGGATATTTTCCGGCTTGAGATCCCGGTGTACATAACCCTTGTTGCTGGCGTGATCCAGCGCCATCGCGATCTGGCGGGTAATTTGCAGTGCTTCCAGCGGCTCGATAGCGCCGCGGGTAAGTGCGTCCGCCACCGACCCGCCGGGTAGGTAATCCATCGCGATGTAGTTGAGGCTACGGTAGCGGCCGATATCGTGAATGGCGACGATATTGGGATGGGAAAGCTGGCCGACGATATTGGCTTCGCGCTGGAAGCGTTCACTGAAAATCGGGTCGGCATTCAGAACCGGCGACATGACCTTGAGCGCCACCTGCCGGCCCATGCTGCGCTGGGTGGCCAGGTAGACGGTGGACATTCCACCCTGATTGATCTTTTTAAGGATCTGGTAGCCGGGAATTTCCAGCGAAGCGGCACCGCTGCTGACAACTTCCATTCGAGCCTGTCCCTAATTCCGTTAACCGTTCAGCAGCTGCCAGGCCGCGTAAACACCCATTGAAAAAATAATCACAATTGTAGCGATTCTGGCGGGCAGTGTGCGCGGAAAGGAAGAAATTTGCTGGGACACAGGTGGCCGGGGAGGTGTGCAGGAGTTCAGGTTTTCGTCATTTGGTATCGCAGAATCCGGAGAGTTGATCACCTGTACGGTGATATTGTCGCGACCGCCAGCATCCAGAGCCGCGGCAACCAGCAGTTCACTGGCGCGCTGGTTGTCGGTATTTTTTGCCAGTATCTGGCAGATTTCTTCCGCGCTGACATCGTTGCTGAGGCCGTCACTGCACAAGAGGAGTTTCTGCCCAGGGTTCCAGGCAAATGAGGCGCGATCAATTTCCAGTGTCGGATTGGTGGAACCACCGATGCAGCGCGTAATGACGTGGCGATTGGGGTGGCAGGCAGCTTCTTCCTGATTGATGGCTCCGGAGTCCACCAGCATCTGCACATAGGAGTGGTCAACCGTCAGCTGCTTGAGAGAGCCGTGCGGAGTATTTGCCTCGGTCTCGTCGCTACTGTTGGTTGTCGGCGGGGTCCACAGATAGGCGCGGCTGTCGCCGACCCAATAGATGTGAAAATAATTGCCGTCTTCTGCCACAACCACCGCGGTGGTTCCCATGGCGGTAGTGTTGGTTTCTTCGCCCACGAGAAGGGCGTGGGCTCGGCGCAGGGCCTGCTCGTAATGTCGGTCGGTGGCCGATGAGCGCTGAATTTCTTCCACCACAGTTTGGCTGGCAATTTCACCGGCCTGGTGGCCGCCGAGGCCATCCGCCACGACCCAGACACCTCGGGACTCGTCGCCCCAGAAAGCATCCTCGTTCTGCTCGCGGCGATAACCCGGGTGCGTTGCACCGGCACTGCGTTGCGCTTCACGGAAAACGGGGTGGCTCACCCCGCTAGGGCGTTCGCTCCCACCGGTACTTCCGCCGGCATTAACATTGGCATCTACCTTGGCTTCACTCACTGGTATACAACTACCTGTTACCTGTCGTTATTGTCGCAAGTGCAAAACCGCGCAATTCCATGCGGTTTTCGACACTTCCATACTAGAGCCTGCGGGCATTGTAAGCTGCAAACCGATTCACAGGCCAATGAATTTGGCCGTGATAAACTTGCCGCTACGGGCTTGTGTTGTAACCCGTGCACGCGCTGGATATGGCGCCTAACCTGTTTTCAATTGGTTCTGTTTGGTTGGCAGTGGCGGCTGGTTTAAAAATGTACGCCGTCATGCGCATTCGAGGAAACCTGAACAATGCTGAAACTTTGTGACGTAAAAGATGCCAGTCAAAGCGTATGGCTGGTGGCGCCCAAGGTCACAATCGGCCGTGGCAGTCAGTGCGATCTGACACTGGCGGATGCTTCGGTGGCGAAACTCCACGCGGAGATTCTGGTAGACGGAGAAGAGCTGGAGCTTCGCAATCTGGCAGGAAATGGCCAGGTGATGGTTAACGGAAAACTGGTTGACGGCAATTGCCGCCTGTACCGGAATGACCGGATACAGCTGGGGGAGCGGAATCTCACGGTGGTCGACCCTAAAGTTACCCGGCTCAAGGCCGCTGGCGCCAACGCCAATGTCTCGTGGGCACTGCGTGCCAATCACCCGGCCATCGTCGGGCGGGTGTTCCCGGTGCGCGAGACTTCGGTGGTGGGGCGTTCGGACGAATGTGACCTGACCTTTGCCATGTCCCATCTCTCCCGCCGCCACGCGCGTCTCGAAGTGCGGGAGGGGCTGTTGTTTGTGGTGGACCTGGGCTCTGCGAACGGTACCTTTTTGAACAATCAACGGGTCACTGAATGCCGTGTACGCAGGGGTGATGAGCTGCGCTTTGACAGCCTGAGTTTCAGCGTGGTGGGACCTGCAGACGATCTCGATAAAACCACCGTGCGCCAGGCCGTCCCGCTCCCTGAAGCAGCGCGCCAGAGTGCCGCTTTGACACAGGCCATCGACCGGGCGCGCACTCGCCCGACGGCAAAATCGCCACTGCAACAAGATGTGCCTGAAGTCCCTCACTCGGCACACGGCGTTACAGGTGACGTCGCCAGCGCGCGCGGTAACGGCTGGATCTGGGTTGGCGCTCTGGTGGCCGCGGTCGCCGTTGGCGGTTATTTCTGGGCGCAGGGCCAGGGGCTTGTCTAAGGAGCTGGTTTAATCCATGTCGCAACGTCCGCTGGTGTTCTATACCACCCTCGGTTGCAGCCTGTGTGAAAAGGCGAAACCGGAGATCTGGCCGCTGCTGGAAAAGTTTGGCTTGTTTCTGCAGCCGGTGGATATTGCCGATGACGAGGAACTGACCCGGTTGTTCGGCTGGAGTATCCCGGTGGTAGGACTCGGCGAGGTGGAGGACGTGCTTTGCTGGCCGTTTACGGCCAGTGAGCTGGAGTCCTGGCTGCAGGCCCGGTTGCCCTGATTGTTTTTGCACTTCCTGAAATACGAGGCGCCGATAACCGGCGCCTCGCGTCTTTCTGACGTACTTCCCGCTTCGTAATCCGTAACTAAAGCCGTGATTCGGCCTCGACCTTGGTCAGTAGTGGAGCCTTGTCGCCACTGCGGTAAGCGTAGATAACCGAGTAGGACAGCACATTCTGCACATACTTGCGGGTTTCGCTGTAGGGAATGGTTTCTATCCACACATCAAACGGAAGCTTTTTATTGGTGTCCTTGAGCCAGCTGGCCACCCGCGTGGGCCCCGCATTGTAGGCTGCGGCGGCGAGGAACCGGTTGTTGTCGAAGCGGTTCAGCAGTGAGTTGAGGTAGTAGGCACCGAGGGTGATATTGGTATTCGGATTCAGCAGATCCCAACTGCGCCGGTATGGCACGCCGGCCTTGCGTGCGGTGGCCTCGGCGGTAGAGGGCAACAGCTGCATTAACCCCATGGCACCGGCGTTGGATTTCGCATCGTGGCTGAAATGGCTCTCCTGGCGTGCCACCGCCAATACCAGATAGGAATCCAGGGCTGTCTTTTTGCCCAGGTTGCTGGCGACGTCACTGACAATATCGGTAAATGCCAGCGGAAAGCGCAGCTCCAGATCATCCAGGTAGTTTGCCGCCAGGATTGACTGGATGGACTTGTGGTACCAGCCCCAGGAGCTCGCAATCTTGCCCGCGGTCATCAGTTCTTCGGGCTTCATTTTTTCCGTGGCGTAATCCCATTCCCGGCGCGCGTGGTAGAACTCGCCGATCGCCTGTAATTCCCGTGCCCGCTGCATGCCCGGGCGTGCGGCGACCTCTTTCACCTGTTTTGGGGTTACCGGGGCAGGGTGGTCGACGAAGCTGTATTCCCGTTTGATGGTGTCCGACGCGAGGAATCCGTAATAGCTGCGCTCGAGGGCGGCTTTCTGGAATAGCTTTTCCGCCTCGGCCTTACGCGCCGGATCCTGCTTGTTGTTCTGTTCGTTGATGGCTCTGGCTTTCCAGTAGAGCCAGCGGTCGAGGTTTTGCTCTTCCGTGGGCAGGCGGTCGATCCAGAACTCTACCTGGGCCCAGTCCATTTCCCGCAGGGACTGGCGGATAAGCCACTCGGAAGTGCGCAAATCAAAAAATCCCTGGGTGGACTTGATCAGTGTCTCCAGGCCCTGTTGGTCGTCCTGGCGTGCGAATTGTAGCGCCAGATAGCGCAGGAATTCGTCGCTTTCCTCATCGGAGTAGAGATAGCTGGCGCTGTAGCGCTGCCAGGCCGCCTCTGCCTTTTCCGCGTTCTGGGACGCCAGCCGACGCAGGCCGATGGATACGATGTCGCGGTATTCCGGCTCTTCCTGGATAAAGCGTTCGTAATTGAGAATCAGCTCCGGTTTGCGATAGACCTCGCGCATCAGCTCCGCACGGCGCGCGCGGTCCGTATCCAGTTTGCGGGCGATATAACCGGCAAGATCCAGATTGCCGGCACTCACAGACAGTGCGTGGCGTTTCCAGATGCGCTCCTGGGTGAGGCCGCCGTCATTGACCCAGCGGTTGAAGGCGGGGTCACACTCTTTCGGCTGCGAGGCACCGACGGTCCAGAGTTCTTCGATAAGGGCGTAGGCTTCTTTCTTGTCGCCGTAGCGGGACAGCGCGTCCACGTAGTAGCAGCGCAATTGAGTGCGTGTGATCCACTCCGGGCGGTAGTACTTGAGGTAATCGCGGAAGCGCTCTCGCGCACCCAGCTCGCGCAACACGCGGATACGCATCCAGTCACCGACGGCAGTGCCGTCGTGCTTCTCCAGGAACGCATCGATATCGCCGTAGGGCAGACGCGCGAGATTCTTGCTGATGTTCCAGTAATCCAGGTAGGGCAACAGCGGGTAGTCTTTGAGCTCCTTTTTGAGCTGGGCCAGACGGCGCTGGTCATTGCGGGCAATGGCCATGCGAGCTTCCTGCAGCTTGTTGCGCTGGGCGACTGCCGCTTCCGCCTCCCGCACCTCCCGGGTTTCCGCTTTTAGGGCCGCTGTAGCGGCTGTGCCCGCGGAGGCGAGCAACGACGCGGGTTCGGCGGCATCTGCTGCGCTCTGGGCGTGCAAAAGCGGTGCGGCCGCGAAGCCGCCAACAAACATTGCGGAGAGGAAAATGGCGAGTCCATTACTGCCAATCGACATACTGAACACCCGATTGAGAAATCGCTTATTCGAAGGGCGCAGAATAAAGCGTAAAATGTCCGTTTTCACCAGTGCACCTCAAAAATCTTCCCTAGCGGGCGGCCAGTCGCGACCGGCACATGCGCGGTAGATTTATAGGGATGTCCCAAAACCATTGTAGTGTTTATTTATGTTGCTTCAGTTGGATGGCGTTTGTTTGCGCTATGGCGTGCAGGTATTGGCGGATCATGTGAGCGCCAAGATTGAGCGCGGAGATCGTATTTGCCTGGTTGGGCGCAACGGCGAGGGCAAGTCCAGCCTTTTGAGCCTTATCGGCGGCAAGGGCGATCCGGACGAAGGCGAAATCATCCGCCAGAGCGGCACCGTGCTCGCCACACTTGAGCAGGCCCTGCCGGAAGATTGCGACCACACGGTTTACCGTTATGTCGCCGAAGGCCTCGGCGAGGTAGGCGGCTGGCTGTCGGAATACCGCGACAACCAGAACCCGGACCTGCAGGCGAAGATTGACAGCGCGCACGGCTGGGAGCTGCTGGCGCGGATCGACAGCGTTCTCGACCGCCTGGACCTGGACGAAAATGTCAGGGTGATGGACCTCTCGGGTGGCTGGCAACGTCGTGCGGCACTCGCCAGGGCGTTGGTGACGGAACCGGATCTGCTTATTCTGGACGAGCCCACCAACCACCTGGATATCGCCGCGGTAGAGTGGCTGGAGACCTTTCTCGCCACCTACCGCGGTGCTCTGTTGTTCGTCAGCCACGACCGCGCGTTGGCGCAGCGACTGGCGACCTCGGTATGGGATCTGGATCGCGGCATCCTGCGGGTATTCAACTGTCCCTTCGACCGCTACCAGCAGGAGAAGGAAAAACAGCTGGAAGAAGAGGCGCGCAACGACGCCCTGTTCGATAAAAAACTCGCGCAGGAGGAGGCGTGGATTAGACAGGGCATCAAGGCCCGGCGCACCCGCAATGAGGGCCGTGTGCGCGCCCTGCAGGCTCTGCGCCGGGAGCGTCAGGCCCGCCGCGAACGCCAGGGCGTGGCGAAGATGTCGCTGGATGCGGGTGAGCGCTCCGGCAAACTGGTGGCGGAACTGAAGGGCGTGAGCTTCGGCTTTACCGACGAGCAGGGCGAGCTGGTGCCGCTGATCCGCGACCTCGACTTTACCCTGATGCGGGGCGACAAAGTGGGTCTGATCGGCCCGAACGGTGCGGGCAAGAGTACCCTGATTCGTCTGCTGCTCGGTGAACTCGAGGCCCAGGCCGGCAGTATCCGACTCGGCACCAAGTTGCAGGTGGCCTATTTCGATCAGCGCCGGGATACGCTGAATCCGGAACTCACCGTGGTAGACAACATCGCCGAGGGGCGCGAAAGCATCGACGTGGGTGGGAGTACCCGCCATGTGATGTCGTACCTGAGCGATTTCCTGTTTACCGGCGTCAAGGCTCGCACCAAGGTCGGGGCCCTGAGCGGTGGAGAGCGCAACCGCGCGTTGTTGGCAAAGCTTTTCAGTCAACCCGCGAATATCCTGGTGCTGGACGAACCTACCAACGACCTGGATGTGGAGACACTGGAGCTGCTCGAGCAGCTGCTGTTGGATTTTTCCGGCACAGTGTTGCTCGTCAGCCACGACCGAGCCTTTCTCGACAACGTGGTGGAAAGCTGCCTCGCGTTTGAAGGCAACGGCGTAGTACGGGAGTACGTGGGTGGCTATCAGGATTTCGTGCGTCAGGGCGGACGCTTCCTCAGTGCGGAGGAGCAGCTCAGGTCCCGCAAGCGGGAGCGGGCCGGGGAAGCTAGCGAGACGGAGTCCGCAAGTGTGGATGCCGCGGAGAGCGCTGCGACCGAAAAGAGCGCTGCAGCGGCGCCGAAAACTAAAAAACTCAGTTACAAGCTGCAGCGGGAGCTGGATGCGTTACCCGCCCAGATCGAGACGCTGGAAACGGAAATCGCCGCACTGGAAGAGGAGGTGGGACAGCCGGACTTTTACCAGCAGGACAGCGACCTGGTGCAGGCGCGCTTGCAGAAACTGACCGAGTTACAGGAAGCGCTGGAAGTGGCGTTTGAGCGGTGGGCGGAGCTCGACAGCATGTAGGGCGTTCTGGGCAGAACTTGTTGGCGCCAGACGCAACGGAAACGGGGGCTTGATGCCCCCGTTTTTATAACAGGTGTTATTTGGATTCGCCGGTAGGGTGCACCCGCACCGCCAGTACATCGCATCCCGCGCCGTGCAGCACACCGTTGGCGGTTGAACCCAATAACAGCGCCAGGCCGTGACGGCCGTGGCTGCCGATCACGATCAGATCGCAACCGGCATCCTCAGCCAGGCGGTGAATTTCCGTCGCCGGCTGGCCGAGCACCACGTGCTGGCGTTCCGCCGGGATATTCAGGGGAGCTGCGGCCCGTCGCAACTGCTCTTTTGCCTGGTTCTGCAGTTGTTCCTGTACCTCGGAGAGATCCATCGGAATATCGCCGCCATAAGCAAAGGTAAGCGGCTCGATGATATGGGCAAGGCTCAGTTGTGCATCGCTTTGCGCAGCAATCTCCGCGGCGCGATCCAGAACTTGAGTGGATTCCTGAGAGAGGTCCAGTCCAACCAGAATATTGTTATAGCCTGACATATTGCCCCCACGTACTGTTGAATTTCTGGCGCTTCCGCACTAATTGGTGGAGCGCCCGGTTTGCTGCATTGAGTCTACTTTAAAAAAACAGGCTTGACACAACCTCTGCCTTGCGGAGAAAAATGCGCGCCTAAATCGGGGCATGATACTGCCGTTTGCCAGGCATACTGTGCAGATTGCCGTTATGTCACGGTATTGAGCCATTTACAGAGTTCCGATTTTCATCGCTCATTCACAGGGAGTGCCCATGGCCAGTTGGCTGCCAATCGTCGTTATTATTTTTGCCATCACCCTGGTGGTCGGTCCGGTAATGTGGCTGAAGCCCAGCAGTCGCGACAAAAAGCTGGCAGAGCTGCGTCAGCGCGCCGCCAGTGCCGGGCTTAAGGTCCAGATACAGCCGCTACCCGAATCCCAGGGTGCCGGCACCGCGGCCGTCTATTTTTCCCAGTGGCGAAATCCACGCCGCCTGCAGAGCGGGTGGGGGCTTGAATTGCAGCGTATGTCTCACGAACTGAACTTCGATGGTGTCTGGGACTGGCGCAAAAAGCGCGAGGCACCGGAGGCCGCCAAGCCGTCCCTTAAGGAGTTGATCTCCCTGTTGCCGGCGGACGCTACCGCGATTTTTGCCAACGATGCCGGTCTCGGTGTGCAGTGGCGCGAGCGCAGCGGCGGCGCCGGACTCGATGCGATTATCCACGCGCTCGGCGCCGTGCGCCCGGTAATAGAGGAAGCAATCCGCCTGCCACAGGTGGGAGGGGCACCAGTGGGAAATTCACGCGAGGAAGGTAGCGCGGGCGGGCATCGGGACTCCTGACTCGCCGCCTTGCCGAACTGGTCTACTGTTTCTAGCGGCCGGTTCGGAGTTATGCGGGTGGCAAGCTTGTGGAATCGCCATGGCCTAGCGGTGAGATTTTGTCGAACCAACTGACGGATGATTGGTCAGAATCGCATGCAAAATGATCAATCTGGTCACCGAAATGTGACGCTTGCTTGACCATACCGGGGGCGGAGCATATATATTCGCGCAGCGCACCGCTCATAACGGCTCGTGCCGAAGGTGCAGAAGCAGTAAATTTTCTTTTAAAAATCAGAAGCTTATGGGTAAATCACTGGTCATCGTCGAATCGCCGGCGAAGGCGAAAACGATCAACAAGTATCTCGGTAAGGACTTTGTGGTGAAGTCCAGTATCGGTCATATCCGGGATCTTCCTACCGGTGCTTCCAGCAAGCAGCCGGTGGATGCCAAGGAGCGCGCCCGTCGGGCGGCGGAAACCCGCAAGCTTTCCAAGGAAGATAAAGAGGTCTACAAGCGCAAGAAAAGCCATGAGCAGCTGATCAAGCGCATGGGTATTGACCCCGACCACGACTGGGAAGCCCACTACGAGATTCTTCCCGGCAAGGAAAAGGTGGTGGACGAGCTGCGCAAGCTCGCGGCCAGTGCCGACACCGTTTATCTCGCAACGGACTTGGATCGCGAGGGGGAGGCCATTGCATGGCACCTGCGCGAGGCCATCGGTGGCGATGAGCAGCGCTTCCGTCGCGTGGTGTTCAATGAAATTACCAAGTCTGCGATCCAGGAAGCATTCAAGAGTCCCGGCCCGCTGGATATCGATCGTGTAAATGCCCAGCAGGCACGCCGTTTCCTCGATCGCATCGTGGGTTACATGGTGTCTCCGCTGCTGTGGGAGAAAGTTGCCCGCGGTCTGTCCGCCGGTCGCGTGCAGTCTGTTGCCGTGCGTCTTGTGGTGGAGCGCGAGCGGGAAATCCGCGCGTTTATTCCCGAAGAGTACTGGACGCTGTTTGCGGATACGGAAACGGCCAAGTCCGACGCACTACGGCTCGAGGTGAAAAAGCAGGGTGGCGAGAACTTCCGCCCCGTCAATGAAGCGCAGGCCATGGCTGCGCTGCAGGCACTGCAGTCCAGCAACTTTGAAGTTACGGCGCGGGAAGACAAGCCCACCAGCTCCAAGCCCGGTGCACCATTTATTACCTCCACCCTGCAGCAGGCGGCCAGTAACCGTCTCGGTTTCAGTGTGAAGAAAACCATGATGATGGCGCAGCGCCTGTATGAGGCTGGCTACATCACCTACATGCGTACCGACTCCACCAACCTGAGTGCGGAGGCAGTGGCCTCGGTGCGGGATTTCATTGGTGAGAGTTACGGCGAGAAATATCTCCCGGAAACCCCGAATCGATACAGCAGCAAAGAGGGTGCCCAGGAAGCGCACGAGGCCATTCGCCCATCGGATGTGCGGGTGAAACCCAATATGTTGTCCGGTATGGAGCGTGACGCAGAGCGCCTTTACACCCTGATCTGGCAACAGTTTGTGGCCTGCCAGATGACACCGGCGCAGTTCACTTCCACCTCTGTTGTGGTGAATGCCGGTGACTTCGAGCTGCGCACCCGCGGCCGTGTAATCCGTTTTGACGGTTTCCTCAAGGTGGCGCCGCCGCAGAGCAAGAAAGATGAAGACCTGGTGCTGCCGGATATCAAGGTTGGCGAAAAGCTCAACCTCAAGAAGCTGGACCCGAAGCAGCACTTTACCAAGCCACCGGCACGTTTCAGCGAAGCGGCGCTGGTAAAAGAGCTGGAAAAGCGCGGTATTGGCCGTCCGTCCACCTACGCCTCGATTATTTCCACCATTCAGGATCGCGGATACGTGCGCCTGGAGAACCGTCGTTTCTACGCAGAAAAGATGGGCGACATTGTCACCGACCGTCTGAGCGAAAGCTTTACCGATCTGATGGACTACGGATTCACGGCGAATCTGGAAGAGTCGCTGGATGCGGTGGCGGAAGGCAAGAGGGGCTGGAAAGCGCTGCTGGATGAGTTTTACTCCGGTTTCAGCAAGCGCCTCGAGATTGCTCAGGACGCGGATGGCGGTATGCGCCGCAATGCACCTACCGACACCGATATCGAGTGCAGCCAGTGCGGTCGCCATATGCAGATTCGCACCGGTTCCACCGGTGTGTTTCTCGGCTGTTCCGGCTATGCGTTGCCGCCCAAGGAGCGTTGCACCAACACCATGAACCTGGTGTCCGGCGAAGAGGCCATTGACGCGGACAAGGATGAAGAGGCGGAAACCCGCCAGCTGCGTGACAAACGCCGTTGCCCGAAATGCGGCACGGCGATGGACAGTTACCTGCTGGACGAACAGCGCAAGCTGCATATCTGCGGTAACAACCCGGACTGCAACGGTTTCGAAGTAGAGAAGGGCACATTCAAGATCAAGGGCTACGATGGCCCGCTGATCGAGTGTGACAAGTGCGGCAGCGATATGCAGTTGAAGTCCGGCCGCTTCGGCAAATACTTCGGCTGTACCAACGACGCCTGTAAAAATACCCGCAAGTTGTTGAAAAACGGCCAGGCTGCACCGCCGAAAATGGACCCGGTGCCGATGCCGGAGCTCGCTTGCGAAAAGGTCGACGACACTTACATCCTGCGCGATGGCGCCTCGGGCCTGTTCCTGGCGGCTAGCCAGTTCCCGAAAAATCGCGAAACCCGCGCACCGCTGGTGAAGGAGCTGTTGCCGCACAAGGACGAGATTGATCCCAAGTACAGCTTCCTGTTTTCTGCACCGACAGAGGACAGCGAAGGGCGGGACACCGTGGTGCGGTTCAGCCGCAAGACTCAGGAGCAGTATGTGCAGTCTGAGGAGGACGGCAAGGCGACCGGCTGGAAAGCTTTCTACACCGGCGGCAAGTGGCTGGTAGAAGATTCTGGCAGCAAATCTGCGGCACCTAAGAAGGCGGCAGCCAAAAAGGCCCCGGCCAAGAAAGCCGCCGCGAAAAAGGCAGCCGTAAAAAAAGCGCCTGCTAAAAAATCGCCGGCAAAATAGGTAACGCTGTGAGCAACCCCTATACCGGTACAGTGGCTTCGGCGCTGCGGAAAGCCGAGCTGTTACTGCAGTCCCTGGAGGCCGGGGAAGCCGAGAGCAATCCGCTACACCAGTCGGCGCTGCTGGAAGGCACGCTGCTGCAGCTGTGGCGGGCGCATCGCGCATTTCTTGCGGAGCAGGGCCACCAGTTGCAGCTCGGTTTCAAGCCCGGTGGCGAGCCGGAAGCGGCACACCGGCTTCAGGAGCTGACTGCCGCCCGGGGCAAGTTCAGTGCCGAAGTGGCTGAACTGGTGGGGCTCGAGGAGAATCCTGACAGCTGGTTCAGTGCCATGGCCCGCTGCTGGCAGGGACTGTGGCGTCCTGCTGGTGGTGGCGCCCAGGAGTCCGCCGCCAACAACGGCGTGCAGACCCTGATACCCCTGCGTCAGCTGGATACCAATTTTTCCGCCGGCCTCGACCGCGAGAGCCTTCGGCACTGGCACCGCCAGCTCAACGAGCTGGTGGCGCGCCAGCGCGCCCAAGGCCAGGAGTGGTAGGGCGGTGGCCTGCCATCGTGTCGATCCTTGCCTGGCCGCTGATGAATCACTGATCCCTGTGTTACACTGCCGTCAAATCACGCTGTAACTGGAGAAGTGAATGTCCTCTGAGACTTACGAAATCATCGAGTTGTCCAATGGTGATGTGGCGTTGCGACGCGCCGGTCACAAAGGGGACCCGCTGGTGCGTATCCATTTCTCGGATGAAAGCTTGGATTTTCTGCGCGAGCACAAGATTGCCATTGCCCGCGCCATGTTGGAGGCGGGTATCGAAGCGGTGCAGGAGATTGGTGCTATGGAGCCAGAGCCCTTCGAAGACGAGGAGCTCGAGGTTACCGAGCACACTATTCACTGAAAGTGAGGCGCTCGGCACCTACACCGAAAGCAAATAAAAACGGGGCTCATTGAGCCCCGTTTTTATTTGCTGGCGTCACAGCCGAGCGCTGCTCGCTATACCCATCAATAGGGATTCTGGCGAATCACGCCTACTGCCAGGCCCTCGATCGCGAAATTCTTGTCACGCATATCCACTTCGATGATGTCAAAATCCTCATTTTCAGGCAGTAGCTGGACCATGGCCTGATTGCCGCGACGCTTGAAGCGCTTGACGGTAACCTCATCTTCAATTCGGGCCACTACAATCTGGCCATTGCGAATATTGTCGGTGCGTTGTACCGCGAGTAGGTCGCCGTCGAAAATACCCGCGTTCTTCATGCTCATACCGTGCACTCGCAGCAGGTAGTCGGCCGGCGGATGAAAAAATTCCGCGGGAATTTCGCAATATTCCTCGATATTTTCTTCCGCCAGAATCGGGTTGCCCGCAGCGACGCGGCCGACAATGGGTAGGCCACTCTGGTGACCAGGAATGCGAATGCCGCGGGAAGCGCCGGCAACCATTTCAATTGCGCCCTTGCGCGCCAGTGCTTTCAAATGCTCTTCCGCCGCATTTGGCGAGCGGAAACCCAGCTCCTGGGCAATTTCGGCTCTGGTGGGCGGATAGCCTGTTTCATCCAGATAAGATTTGATCAGTTCCAGTACCTGGGCCTGACGAGCGGTAAGGTTTGTCATGAGCGCTTCCTTTTGTCTGTATTTTTATACAGTTGCTGGGATTATATACAGATTTTCCCCCCGCGCAATCCACGGGGTTGTCGCGTCCTTACTGCTAGACTTGAGGTGACCGGCGAAATCTAAAACCCGAAGGAAACCAGGGCTGCCGGGCTCGCTGTAACAATAAGAAGCAAGTGAAAGGAAGCAGGCATATGCTGGATGCAAAGATGCCGGAAGCGTGGCGTGTGCTGCGTATTCAGTCGGAACTGGTTGATGGCATAGAGCGGCTGATTACCCTTAAAGGTGCCGTTACGGTGTTCGGCAGCGCCAGGTTCAGGGAGGACGCGGTCGAGTATCAGCAAGGAATGCGTCTCGGCGAGCTGCTGGCCACCGAGGGGATCCCCGTGATTACCGGCGGCGGTCCGGGCATTATGGAAGCGTGCAATCGCGGCGCTTTCACCCACGCCGGCGCATCCATCGGCCTGAATATAGAACTGCCATTCGAGCAGACGCCCAATCCGTATCTGGATATCCGGCTGAATTTCCGTTATTTCTTCGTGCGTAAATTCATGTTCATGAAGCACGCGGTGGGCTTTATCGCCATGCCTGGAGGCTTCGGTACCATGGACGAACTGTTTGAAGCCCTGACCCTCGTGCAGACGCAAAAAGTGCGCCGCTTCCCCATTGTGCTCGTGGGCAAGCGCTACTGGTCTGGTCTGATGGACTGGCTGGTAAATACCGTACTTGAGCGCGAGTGTATCGACGCCGGGGACCTGGATTTATTCAAACTGGTAGATACCGTGGACGAAGCGGCGGAGATCATCATTGATTACATTCGCCGTCGCGAGGACTAAACAATCACGCTCAGGGCTTTTGGCTATTGCACAGTTTCCCTTGTGCGAGCTTAAGTGGAGTCCGCTTACTTGCCTTCGTCAGTGCCGGGAAACGCTTCGCCTTCAAGGCGGTCTATCGCGCTTTGCGCAGGCGAAAAAATCGGGCTGGTAAACCCCGCATCTTCATCATCCTGCATTTCTTTTGCCCAGGTGCCATAGCCGGCATTGGCGTCTTCCGGCGCTGCGGCGCCGATAATCGGTAACTGCGGCCAGCTGTGAAAATCTATTTCGTCCAGCGTACCGTCGAGATACTGGATTTCGATGGTACGTGATGGCTGATCAACGGCGACCACTTCAAACAGATCTCCGCTCTCAAAGTTTTCGAACCAACTGCCGATTTCCGGTGCGATTCTCGCCATGGTATGCCTCCTGTTGTTTATCAATGCTAGGAGCCAATCACTGGCCTGTATTTCCAATCTAGCGTGCGTGGCGAGAGGCTGGTAACCGTGGAGTCCGATATTCGTTAAATAGTGGGCAGCGTGTGACCTGGGTGGCGGTTTGGGGATGACAGGGCCACCAGCGTGGCCTGTTATCCGGGAAATGTTTGATTGGCCGGGAAATGTTCGATTGGGTGACGATGTGCTAGTCTCAGCTCTTAAACAAACGTTTTAATTGATGGTTTGAATTGGGATGAGTCAGCTGGATACCGTCAACCGGATTCTCGATGCAGCCGAGGTATTGTTTGCCGAACGCGGCTTCACCGAGACCTCCTTGCGCACAATTACCAGCACCGCCGGGGTCAATCTCGCGGCGGTGAACTATCACTTTGGTTCAAAAAAAGAGCTGATACAGGCAGTATTTGAGCGCTTTCTTACGCCTTTTACGGAAAGTCTGGATCGGGAACTGAACCGCCGTGAGTCGCAGGCGCAACTGCAGGTAGAAGATCTGCTGCAGAGCCTCTATCGGGTCGCGCTGGCAGGGCTCGCTCGGGAGGGGCGCGACCCCAAACGCTTCATGCGCCTGCTGGGGCTTGCCTACACCCAGTCACAGGGCCATCTGCGGCGCTTTATCGTATCGCGCTACGGTGCCAGCTACCGACGCTTTGCCGGGCAGTTATCCGGTGTGCTGCCACAGGTGGACCCTGTCACTTTCTATTGGCGTCTGTACTTTATGCTGGGTGCCACCATATTTTCCCTTTCCAGCTTCGATGCGATCGAAGCTATCCTGAGGGAAGATTTTGGTGCCGTGAGCAGTCTCGATGAGACCCTGGCACGACTCGCGCCAGCGGCAGTGGCGATGTTGACCGCGCCGGACGTGGGTGCGGCCTGATTGCACTAGCCTGTCCACACGGTGTGCTGCGGTTCCGCGAATTGTGACTGTGTGAAATGGTGAAATAGCCGCGGAAAGATTCCAGGTTGGTTAAAGGAGCTGACATACCATGTCTGTACAGATTGGTCCGGTGATGATTGATGTGGACGGCACGGAACTCAATGACGAGGACCGCGAGCTGTTGCGCCACCCCATGGTAGGGGGGCTGATTTTCTTTGCGCGCAATTTTCGCAGCCGCGAACAGCTCGAGGCGCTGGTGGCTGATATCCGCAGCGTGCGTTCCGAAATCCTGCTGGCTGTCGACCAGGAAGGCGGCCGCGTACAGCGTTTTCGCGACACCTTCACCCGTATTCCATCCATGCAGGCTCTGAGCGCGCGCGCCAATACCCAGCAGCTTCGCGATGTGGGGTGGCTGCTGGCGGCGGAGTTGCTGGCGGTGGACGTCGATTTCAGTTTTGCACCGGTACTGGACGCAGACGACGACTTCTGCAAGATCGTGGGCGATCGCAGTTTTGCCCGCGATCCTTTGGTACTCGCCGAAAAGGCGCGGCCATTTATTGCCGGTATGCACGAGGCCGGTATGGCCACCACCGGCAAGCATTTTCCGGGGCACGGTCAGGTGCTGGAAGACAGCCATGAAGAACTGCCGGTTGACCAGCGGACACTGGAACAGGTGCTGGCTTCAGATTGTGTCCCGTTTGCCGAGTGCATAGCCGCCGGTGAGCTGCAGGCGGTGATGCCGGCCCATATCCGCTTTGCCCAGGTGGATGAAAACCCGGTGGGTTTTTCGCGTTTCTGGCTACAGGAAATACTGCGTAAACGCCTCGGTTTTGACGGGGTGATTTTCAGCGATGACCTGACCATGGAGGGGGCGGGCGCCGCCGGAGGCTATGCGGAACGGATTCGCGCGGCGATGCAGGCGGGTTGCGATATGGGTGTGGTCTGCAACAACCGGCAGGGCGCACTGGAAGTACTCAAGGCGCTGGAGGGCTTTACCCCGGATCCGGAGTCCAGTCGACGGCTGGCGCGCATGCGCGGTCAGGCGAAAATAACCAGCTGGAGTGAGCTCGAGCAGTCACCCCGCTGGCAGGCAACCCGCGAATGGCTGGCATCCTGGGTTTAAATCCGCACAATACCCCCTGTCAAAAATCGAGCGCATCCGCGCAAATTTATTTTCTTGTCGTTATATGGAGTGATTTGTGGAGTCGGCCAAAGCCTTTTTGCGCTCCCTGCTGGGGGATGACCGTTTCTGGATTGCGGAAGTTTTTCTGATTGTACTGACCACGGCGATGGCATCGTGGCTGCTGGGGTTGTTGGTGAGACGCCTGGAGCAGAGGGCAGAGCGCACCGTCAACCCGTGGGATGATGCCCTGTGCGGCAGTCTCAATCCGCCGGCATCGCTGCTGGTGTGGCTGGTGGGCCTGTCGCTGGCAGCGGCGCGCGCCGGCAATGCTACCGGAGCGGAAATCTTCTCGTTCGCCAACAACATCCGCGAAATCGGCTTCATTGTCCTGATCACCTGGTTTGCGCTGCGCTTTGCCAAGGCGGTGGAGGGCAATCTGGCGGACCCGCGCTTTATGGGCAAGCCCATGGACGCGACCACTGTGCGCGCCATTGGTAAGCTCATCCGCGCCTCGATTATGGTCACCGCCACCATGGTGATCATGCAGCACTTTGGCTATAGCATCAGCGGTGTGCTGGCATTTGGCGGTATCGGCGGTCTCGCGATCGGTTTTGCCGCCAAGGATCTGCTGGCCAATTTTTTCGGCGGCCTGATGATCTATCTCGACCGGCCTTTCAAGGTGGGTGACTGGGTGCGTTCGCCGGACAAGGAAATTGAAGGCACGGTAGAGGATATCGGATGGCGGCTCACCCGCATTCGTACATTTGATAAGCGCCCACTGTATATCCCGAACGGCGTGTTTACCCAGATTTCCGTAGAAAACCCGTCGCGTATGCTGAACCGGCGTATATACGAAACCGTCGGTATCCGCTACGACGATGCCCACCTGATGGCGCCTATCGTCAAGGCGGTCAAAGAAATGCTGCAACAGCACCCGGAAATCGACACCAATCAGACGCTGATTGTGAACTTCAACTCGTTTGCGCCATCGTCGCTGGATTTCTTTGTCTACACATTCACCAAAACCACGGACTGGGTGCGCTACCACGAAATCAAACAGGATGTGCTGTTAAAGATCCTGAACATTGTCCAGGAGCAGGGTGCCTCCTGTGCATTCCCAACATCCACGCTGCATATCGCCGAACTCCCGGAGTTGGCGGTGGCCGGAGACCGACGTATTCCTATTGATACGGGAATGACAGCTAAGTGATGTATTCGCAACCTGCATGAATTGTCAAAAATTGCGATAAGTTTCCGCTGTTTTTGGTGAATTGTTGCGCAAAGCTCGTGGGAATTAATATTAAATTCACGGGGAAACCTAGACACTGGCGCGGTTTTATCTAAGAATCGGTATGGACTTGCCCGGGTGACCGGGCAGGCGCTTCGAGACAGTGGTCCATGTCGGACTCCGGCAGGGATACGGGAATTGGGGTAGGCGCATTGCCCACAACCGGGGCGGGCGCAATAACAATAAATGAGGTTGGCTTAATGAGTGATCGCGTTACGGGTACCGTGAAGTGGTTTAACAATGCCCGGGGTTATGGATTTATCACCTGCGCCGAAGGTTCCGAGGATATTTTTGTGCACTACCGCAGTATTCGCGGTGAGGGCTACAAGACCCTCAACGAGGGGCAAGCCGTCGAGTTTGAAATGCAGCAGGGCGATAAAGGTCTGCTGGCGGAAGATGTTGTTCCCTGCGAATAACCCATTCCCGCAAGAAGCTTTTTGCTGAAATAGCGCAATCGGACGCGTTTTATACGTAGGTCCGATTGTTTGCCTATTGCATTGGTTTCCTGAATTAAAAAGGCCATTCCAGGTTGCTGGAATGGCCTTTTTATTGTCTGCCAGTTATGGGATTGGGCGCGTTACAGCGCGCCCACCATACGCAGCAGCTGCCCACAGAACCAGGCGGCGTAGGTGCCAAGCGCGTAACCCATTACCGCCAGCAGTACGCCCACCGGTGCCAGAGACGGGTGGAACGCGGCGGCCACCACCGGTGCGGAAGCGGCACCGCCGACATTAGCCTGGCTGCCCACGGCCATGAAAAAGGTGGGTGCCTTGATAAGCCAGGCCACAAACAACATCAGTCCCGCGTGGATTGCCATCCAGATAATACCGAGCACAAACAGCTCAGGACTTTCCTTCAGTGCGGTGATATCCATGTGGGTACCGATGGTCGCGACCAGGAAATAGATAAACACGGATCCCACTTTGGATGCACCCGCACCTTCCAGTTTTTTCGCAGGCGTAAAGGCCATGAAAATACCGAGGGTGGTGGCGATCACAATCAACCAGAAGAACTGACTGGTGAAGCTGAAGCGCGCCAGCTGTGGGGCGTGTGTCTGGAACCAGGGCGCCAATACGTCCGCGAAGCCATGGGCAATGGCGGTTATGCCAAAGCCCACCGCTGCAATCAGCATCAGGTCTTGCAGGGTGGGGTTGCGCGCGTGTTTGCGCTGCATGGTTTCCACCCGATCTTTCAGTGTGTCGATGGCGGAAGTGTCGGCGCCGCGTTTGGCGTCCAGCTGTTTGGCGTTGCCGGCCATGATCAGCAGAACGGCCATCCACAGGTTGGCGATGATCACGTCCACGGCGACCATGGCGGAAAACACCTGTCCGCCCACCTCAAAAATTTCTTTCATCGCCGCCTGGTTAGCGCCGCCGCCGATCCAGCTGCCGGCTACGGTAGTCATACCCCGCCAGATGGCATCCGGACCGTTGCCGTTCAGGATCTCGGGGTCGAACGCGGACATGATCAGCAGTGCCAGCGGGCCGCCAATAACAATACCCAGGGTGCCGGTCAGGAACAGGATCAGCGCCTTTGGTCCCAGGTTCACAATACCTTTCATGTCGATGCTCAGGGTCAGTAGCACGAGGCTGGCCGGGAGCAGATAGCGTGACGCAACGAAGTAGAGGTTCGAGTTGTGTGCGTCGATGATATGGAATGTGGTGAGCAGGCTCGGCAGGAAGTAGCAGAGCAACAGTGCCGGCACAAAGCGGTAGAAGCGCTTCCAGAAGCGCTGTTCGCTGCTGGCGGTGTAAAACACGAAGCCCAGGATGGCCGCGAGCATGCCCAGAATGATGGCGTCATTGGTAATCATGAAATGATCTGGCCTAGTTGTTATTGAATGATTGTCATGGATGGCGGTGAGGGTACAGGGATTTTCCCGCTAAGAAAAACGGCCCGCAAAGGGGCCGTCTGCAGATGAATGGCCGGTGTGCGCTCAGGGATTGAATTCCATCGGCTCATCCTGCGACTCGGGTTCGTCCTGTGGTGTCACTGCGCGCACTTCTACCAGTACACCCAGTTTGGGGTGGTCGATATAGTGCAGCTCACCGCTGCGCAGGCGTCGCTCTTCCTGTAGCACCGCCACCCGGGCCGCCAGCTTTTCCATCGGTTCAGCGGCAGTCGCAGAGATGGGGCGGTCGGAGAAGCTGCTGCCGTTGTTAAACACAGCAGCTTCTGAGCGGGTATTGCCTCCGCCGAGCTCCAGCGGTTCCTCGCTGGCCGCAGCTGCCATCACCGCGGCGCGCGGGCGGGTGGGTACCGCAATGCCCTGCGGCGCACTCGGTTCGTCCGCGCCCTGGCTCATCGGGAAGGAGGGGGTTGCGGTCTGCGGCAGCCACTCGCTGAACCACAGATCGGTGCTCAGGTGAAGATAGCGGGAGACGCTCAGGGTCACGCTGCCTTCCAGCTGGTGGTGGTTGCCATCCTGTGGGCCGCCACTGATCAGTATTGCGGGGGCATTGCGCTCATTTTGCAAAACCTGGCGCCAGGTTTTGTGGAACAGCACCTTGTATCCGGGGTCGCGCTGCAGTGCGGCAACCTTGTTGTTCAGCTGATTCGGGGCCGGTTGCAGGGCGGGAAGCATAGGGTCGCCGCGGGAGGGGGTGTTGAAGTCCACCCAGCGCTTGCTGTAGTCGAGGCGCGGGGCCGCCGGCCAGGTTTCCCGGGATTGATTCATGCCGTTTTCGCGGGCAAACACCACCATCTCGATCTCGAACTGGGTACCGGCGTAGCCGGCTGCCTCAGCACCCGCGGCGCAGAGTGCCAGCAGTGCGGCACTGGCCACCTGCTTCAGGCGTGCTGTGACCTGCTTATTGGTAAAGGTCATTTTCTTTCCACTGTGGTTAAGTCGTGGTTATTTCTGAGTTGTTGCGACTTTTGCGCTTTTTGTGAGCAGCGGCCATCTTAGCACTGATTGGGTGTTGAATGCGCCGCCGCCCCGTGTCCGTTTTCACTATTGCGACAGCTGTAGCAATACCTCGTTAACCTGCTGCAGCCGGTGCTCCGGCCCACTTTCGTCGAGCGCGAAGTTCAGGTGGTTCGCCCCCTGAAGCTGGAACTGACCCGGTCGGTTCTGCACCAGCTTCACCAGGGTCAGCGGGTTCACCTTGGCGTTTTCGGCGAATTCGATGCGACCGCGGCTGGCGGAGGCCTCCAGCTTGCGGATGCCCATTTTGGTCGCGCTGAGCTTGATCTCGGTGATGCGGAACAGGTGCTTGACCGGTTCCGGCAGCAGGCCAAAGCGGTCGATCATCTCTACCTGCAGCTCTTTCAGCGCGGCGGAGTCCTCGGCGCTGGCAATGCGCTTGTACATGATCAGGCGGCTGTGCACGTCCGGCAGGTAGTCCTCTGGAATCAGCGCCGGCACCCGCAGGTTCACGTCCACGGCGGGGGACTCCAGCGGCTCGTCGATATTCGGGACGCGTCCCTCGCGGATCGCTTTCACCGCGTGGTCCAGCATCTCCATGTACAGGGTGAAGCCCACACTGTGGATCTGGCCACTCTGTTCCTCGCCCAGCAGCTCGCCGGCACCGCGTATTTCCAGGTCGTGGGTCGCGAGGGTGAAGCCGGCCCCCAGGTCCTGGGCCTCGCTGATGGCTTCCAGGCGTTTTACCGCGTCGGCGGTCATGGCGCGCTTGTTCGGCGTCAGCAGGTAGGCGTAGGCCTGGTGATGGGAGCGGCCCACACGCCCACGCAGCTGGTGCAGCTGGGCGAGGCCGAACTTGTCGGCGCGCTCGATCAGAATGGTGTTGGCCGTGGGCACGTCGATACCGGTTTCGATGATGGTGGTGCACACCAGCACGTTGAAGCGCTTGTGGTAGAAGTCGCTCATCACCTGTTCCAGTTCGCGCTCGCGCATCTGGCCATGGCCGACGCCGACGCGCGCCTCCGGCACCAGTTCCTGCAGTTCGCGCGCAATGCGCTCGATGCTCTTCACCTCGTTGTGCAGGAAGTACACCTGGCCGCCGCGCAGGATCTCCCGCAGGATGGCTTCCTTGATCAGTGCTTCGTCGCGCTCACGCACAAAGGTCTTCACCGACAGGCGCCGCGCCGGCGGTGTGGCGATGATGGACAGATCGCGGATGCCCGCCATGGCCATATTCAGGGTGCGCGGAATCGGCGTCGCGGTGAGATTCAGGATGTCCACTTCCGAGCGCAGGCTCTTCAGTTTTTCCTTCTGGCGCACCCCAAAGCGGTGCTCCTCGTCGATGATCAGCAGGCCCAGATTTTTAAACTTGAGATCGCTCTGCAGCAGTTTGTGGGTGCCGACAAGGATATCTACCTTGCCATCGGCCACTCGCTCCTTGATTGCATCCACTTCCTTGCTGCTGCGGAAGCGCGATACCACCTCGATCGCGATAGGCCAGTCTGCAAAGCGGTCCTGCAGCGACTGGAAATGCTGCTGGGCGAGCAGGGTGGTGGGCACCAGCATGGCCACCTGTTTGCCACCGTGGGCGGCGACGAACGCCGCGCGCATGGCGACTTCGGTTTTGCCGAAGCCCACATCACCGCACACCAGGCGATCCATGGGTTTGTCCGACAACATGTCGGCCACTACTGCCTCGATGGCCTGCTGCTGGTCCGGGGTTTCTTCAAACGGGAAGCCGGCGGCGAATTCGCGGTAGGCGAGCCCGGGGTTGTCAAATGCATGGCCGACGCGCGCCTCGCGGCGGGCGTAAATGTCGAGCAGCTCGGCGGCGGCGTCGCGAACTTTTTCCGCGGCCTTGCGCTTGGCTTTTTGCCACGCGTCACTGCCCAGTTTGTGCAGCGGCGCCAGTTCTTCGTCGGCACCGGAATAGCGGCTGATCAGGTGCAGGCTCGCCACCGGCACATACAGCTTGGCGCCGTCGCCGTATTCGAGCGTCAGGAACTCCGCCTGCTGGCCGTCGATCTCCAGGCTCTGCAGTCCCTTGTAGCGGCCGACACCGTGATCGATATGTACCACCGGTGCGCCGATGCGCAGTTCCGCCAGGTTCTTGACCGCGTTGTCTGCATCTTCCTTGGCTTTCCTGCGCCGGCGCTGCTGTAGTACCCGGTCGCCAAACAGCTGTGGCTCGGCAATCAGGTTGAGCTCGGGATCATCCAGCAGTATTCCCTGATCTATGGGGGCAACGGTAATGCCGAGGCGCTCGTCGGTGTCGAGGAATGCCTGCCAGCTATCGAAGGTTTTTGGCTTGATGCGAATGCCACCCAGCAGTTCGAGCAGGGCCTCGCGGCGGCCACCGCTCTCCGCGCAGAACAGCACGCGCCCAGAGTACTCCATCAGGTAGGCTTCCAGCGCCGCCAGCGGCTGCTCAGACTTTCCGTTGACCGGCAGGCTCGGGGGAAGGCGGGTGGCGAAGTTGTAATTGCCCTCGGCATCCGGAAGTGTCTCCGCGGAGAAAAAGGCCCGCGGCAGCGCTTTCAGGGCGCCGTAAAATTCGTCGATATCCAGCAGCACCTGGCGCGGTGGCAGGATCGGTCGGGTGAGGTCGCCGCAGCGGCTCTGATAGCGGTTTTCCGCCTCGCGCCAGAAGGATTCCACCGGCTGTTTCAGATCGCCCTGTACAAATACCTGGCTGCCCTCCGGCAGGTAGTCGAACAGGCTTGCGCACTGGTCGAAAAACAGCGGCAGGTAGTACTCGATACCCGCTGGTGCGATGCCGGCGCTGATGTCCTGATAAATAGACACCGGGCCCGGGTCGCAATCAAAGCGCTCGTGCCAGCGTTCGAGAAACTTCGCCAGCGCCGGTTTGTGCATCGGGAATTCCCGCGCCGGCAGCAGGTGAATCTGCTCGACCCGGTCGACGGTGCGCTGGTCTTCCGGATCGAAGGTGCGCAGGGATTCGATTTCATCGTCAAACAGGTCGATGCGATAGGGCAGGCTGCTGCCCATGGGGAAAATATCCATCAGCGCGCCGCGCACCGCGAATTCGCCGTGTTCGTATACGGTATCCACGCAGTGGTAGCCCGCCTGCTCCAGCAGTCGGCGCTGGCTGTTGAGGTCGAACTTCTGTCCTTCGCTCAGGATCAGTGCATTACCGGCGATATAGTCTTTGGGTGCCAGCCGGTGCAGTAGGGTGCTGACGGGGGCGATGACCACACCGCTGCCCATCTGTGGCAGCCGGTAGAGGGTGGCCAGACGGTCGGAGATGATGTCCTGGTGTGGTGAAAAGGTGTCGTAGGGAAGAATTTCCCAGTCGGGGAACTGGAATATATCCAGGTCGTCACCGGTATCGCTATCTCGCCGCGCTTTGTTAAAAAATTTCAGCTGCACCTCGAGCTGGTGCGCTTCCTGACTATTGCGTGCAATCAGCAGGGTAGGGGTGTGGCTCGCTTTTGCGGCATTCAGAATGGCCAGCGCGGCGCTGGCGCCGTGCAACTGGCCCCAGAATTGTCGGTCATTGGGCGCGCGGAACGCGGGCGGGGACAAAGGGGGGAAGTGACTCATCTTTCCTTATAATTCCGTGCTTTCTGACCGCAGTCGGCCTTTGGGGCAGCTATTGTAACTGCGAACGGATGACGGTGCAGGCGCAGGCGCTCCGGCACGGGAAAACTGACGATCAGGTCGCGTGGCTGCGGGGCGTGGTGGTGCATTTTTCCAGCAGAAAAAATGTAGTTTAACTACAGTTTTTCGGCCATTTTTTGCTCGGTTGCACGCCCGTAAGTGAATCCACATAATGCGCCAGCCTGCGGCCCGGAGGTGAATTTTTGATCCATCCTTAATGTTCGGATCAGCGTCCGGAGCCGGCCCTGGCACGACCTAATTTTTCACTTTGCAGAGGTGTCTGATAGTGACTCAGAAGCGACCGAAGCCCGCGGACTTTTTCAAGGACTGGAAAGCGCGCGAAGCGCTGGCGGAATCCATGATTCCGATGATTGGCAAGCTCAACCGGGAAAGCAACGTCGGCATTTATATGTACGGCCAGAACCTGGTGAACAGCTCCGTGCTCAGCATCATGAAAGCCCACCGCTTCGTGCGTCAGGTGGAAGAGAACGAGCTGTCCGAGTTTGAAACCTTTCCGGTTCTAGAGGCCATCTGCAAGCTGGAGCTGGGCCCGGTCCATATCGACCTGGGTACCCTGACCAACAAATACATGCGCGACCAGCGCGGCCTCTCCATTGAAGAGTTCGTGCGCGACGAGCTGGCGGATGCCTCCGGTGCCGGCACGCCGCTGCCGCAGCCGCAAGATGTGGTGATTTACGGTTTTGGCCGTATCGGCCGCCTGGTAGCCCGCCTGCTGATCGAGAAGGCCGGCAGTGGTGATGTGCTGCGTCTGCGCGCCATCGTGCTGCGCAAGGGCAGTGCCGCCAATGACCTGGTCAAGCGCGCTTCCCTGCTGCGTCGCGACAGTGTGCACGGCGCCTTCAATGGCACCATCCGTGTGGACGAAGAGACCAACACCCTGATCTGCAACGGCAATGAAGTGAAGGTCATCTACGCCAACTCCCCGCAGGAAGTGGACTACACCCAGTACGGCATCAACAACGCGCTGATCGTCGACAGTACTGGTGTATGGCGTGACGAAGCCGGTCTGGCCCAGCACCTGGAAAGCAAGGGTGCCGCCAAGGTGCTGTTGACCGCTCCGGGCAAGGGCGACCTGAAAAACATCGTTTACGGTATCAATAACTGCGATATCAAGCCGGAAGACAAGATCCTGTCCGCGGCCTCCTGTACCACCAACGCCATCGTGCCGGTACTGAAGGCGATGATGGACAAGTACGGTGTTGAGCACGGCCACGTTGAAACCGTGCACGCCTACACCAACGACCAGAACCTGATCGACAACTACCACAAGGGTGAGCGTCGCGGCCGATCCGCTGCCCTCAACATGGTGTTGACCGAGACCGGTGCTGCCAAGGCGGTTGCCAAGGCGCTGCCTGAGCTCAAGGGCAAGCTGACCGGTAACGCAATCCGCGTGCCGACCCCGAACGTCTCCATGGCGATCCTGAACCTGCGACTGGGCCAGGAAACCACCAAGGATGAGCTGAACGAGTACATTCGCGAAGTGGCTCTGCACTCGCCGCTGCGTCAGCAGATCGACTTTACCAATTCTCCGGAAGTGGTCTCCAGCGACTTCGTGGGCTCCCGTCGCGCCTGTGTGTTCGACTCCATCGCCACCATCGTCGATGGCAACAACGCCGTGCTGTACTGCTGGTACGACAACGAGTTCGGCTACAGCTGCCAGGTAGTGCGCTGTCTGGAAGATATGGCCGGCGTGCGTTACGAGCTGTTCCCGAAGAGGGACTAAGCTGTCGCCGGTGGCGCGGGAGGATTCCTGTGTCACCGGTGGGCGCCCGCTTTGGATGGGGGTAATCCCGGTCTGAGGCGGGTCGACCATTGGTCAGGCAGATCAATAGCGCGCCACGCCGTATTCCCTCCGGGCGGGTAGCGCCTTCCCCTAAAGTCTTTGTTTTTTCAGCAAAACTTTCCTCATCCTGAGCCCAATTGGCTCCATCTGCTCTGGTAAACCCCCCGCCCCATCCTTATAATGCGCGCGATTTTGCGGGGCTGTCGTGTGCCGGGAAAATCGAACGCAAAGACTGCGGGTTGCCTGTGCAACACCGGGGTCATTTGCGCCCCCGGGGCAGAATGCATCTTCTTATATAACAGTGGTGCCATGTCGTAGCGGCTACTATTTAGTCACTACCCTCCGGAGAGCCGCGACCATAAGCCCCCGCTATGGGTTCTTCTATTCCGTTTTTAGCGTTTTACAAACCTAGAAATTTTTAAACCTACCAACTAAGAACTTAGGCATAGGCGTATGAGAAAGATCCGTCGGGGATTGGATTTACCCATATCCGGCGCGCCCGAGCAGGTCATCTATGATGGCCCTGCGGCCAAGACTGTTGCGGTGATCGGTCCCGATTACAACGGGATGAAACCGACCATGGCAGTCGCGGAAGGGGATAGCGTCAAACTCGGACAATTGCTGTTCACCGATAAGAAAACCGAAGGTGTTCGCTACACCGCACCGGCCGCCGGTCGCGTGGTCGCCATCAATCGCGGTGTTCGCCGGATTCTGCAATCCGTGGTCATCGAGGTGGAAGGCGATGAGGCTGAGCAGTTTGCCAGCTATAGCGCTGACCAGCTGGCAGGCCTGACCGCTGAGCAGGTTCGTGTGAACCTGGTTGAGTCCGGTCTGTGGACTGCACTGCGCACCCGTCCATACAGCAAGGTGCCGGCACTCAACGCCCAGCCCTCTGCGATTTTCATCAACGCCATGGATACCAATCCGCTGGCTGCCGACCCGGTAGTGGTTATCGCCGAGCAGCGCGACGCCTTCGCCCAGGGTGTGGAAATCCTCTCCAAGCTGGCGGACAAGACCTTCGTTTGTACCGCGCCTGACGCCGACATCCCGGTGCCGAGCTCAGCTTCCGTGCAGCGCGAAGCCTTCGCTGGCCCGCACCCGGCCGGTCTCTCCGGTACCCATATCCACTTCCTGCACCCGGTCAAGCCCGGTCGTCAGGTATGGACCATCGGTTACCAGGACGTGATTGCCGTAGGCAAACTGTTCGAAACCGGCAAGCTGTACACCGACCGTGTGGTCGCTGTTGCTGGCCCGCAGGTCACCAAGCCGCGTCTGCTGCGCACCCGTCTGGGCGCCGATCTGACAGCGCTGACCGCTGGCGAAACCAAGGGCGACGACAACCGCGTGATCTCCGGCTCCGTTTTCGGTGGCCGTACCGCGTCCGGCCCGCTGGCATACCTCGGCCGCTACCACAACCAGGTGTCTGTACTGCAGGAAGGCCGCGAGCGTCCGATGCTGCATTACTTCACCCCGGGTGCGAACCGCTTCTCCGTGCTGCCGATTTACATCAGCCGCCTGATGAAGAGCAAGCTGTTCAACTTCACCACCAGCACCAATGGTTCCGAGCGCGCACTGATGCCGATCGGCACTTATGAGCGCGTGGTGCCCCTGGACATCATGCCGACCCAGCTGCTGCGTGCACTGATCGTTGGTGATACCCAGGTGGCTCAGCAATTGGGCGTGCTGGAGCTGGACGAAGAAGATCTGGCACTGTGCACCTTCGTGTGCCCGGGCAAGTACGACTTCGGCCCCATTTTGCGGGATAACCTGACCCGTATTGAGAAGGAGGGTTAAGGATGTTGCGCAAACTACTCGACTCCATGGAGCCGCACTTCCACAAGGGTGGCAAATACGAAAAATGGTATGCCCTGTATGAGGCGATCGACACCGGTCTGTTCCAGCCGGCGGATCGCACCAAGACCACGGCACACGTGCGCGACGGTATCGACCTGAAGCGCATCATGATCACCGTGTGGGCCTGTGCCATGATCCCGATGTTCTACGGTATGTGGAACGTGGGCTTCCAGGCCAACACCATCATGGCCGACATGGGCATGACCGAAGCCGCTGGCTGGCGCCACGCCATTATCGGCGCGCTGACCGGCTACGACGCCAACAGCCTGTGGGACAACCTGGTCCACGGTGCCATGTACTTCCTGCCCATCTATGCGGTGACCTTCATCGTCGGCGGTATCTGGGAAGTGCTGTTCGCGGCGGTGCGCGGCCACGAAGTGAACGAAGGTTTCTTCGTTACTTCCATTCTGTTCGCACTGACCTGTCCGCCAGACCTGCCTCTGTGGATGGTGGCGATGGGCATCAGCTTCGGTGTGGTAATCGGCAAGGAAGTGTTCGGTGGTACCGGCAAAAACTTCCTGAACCCGGCACTCACCGGCCGTGCTTTCCTGTTCTTCGCATACCCGGCAGCGATGTCCGGTGACGCGGTCTGGACCGCCGTTGACGGCTACACCGGCGCTACCGCGCTGTCTGTACTGGCGAGCGAAGGCATCCAGAACGGCGTTGTGAATGTTGCAGGTGGTCAGCTGACCTGGATGGACGCCTTCTTCGGCAAAATGCAGGGCTCTATCGGTGAGACCTCCACCCTGGCCATGCTGATTGCCGGTGTGATCCTGATCGGCATGAAGATCGCTAGCTGGCGTATCGTCGCCGGTACCCTGCTGGGCATGATGGCGACCGCCTTCCTGTTCAACATGATCGGTTCCGACACCAACTCCATGTTCAATGTGCCCTGGTACTGGCACCTGGTGGTGGGCGGCTTCGCCTTCGGCCTGATCTTCATGACCACCGACCCGGTATCCGCTGCCATGACCAACACTGGTCGCTGGTGGTACGGCATCCTGATCGGCGTGATGTGTGTATTGATCCGTGTGGTGAACCCGGCATTCCCGGAAGGCATGATGCTGGCGATCCTGTTCGCCAACCTGTTCGCGCCGCTGTTTGACCACTTCGTTGTGCAGTCCCATATCAAACGGAGGTTGGCACGTGGTTAATAAAGATTCCGTAAAAGGCACCCTGCTGGTTGCCGTGATTATGTGTCTCGTCTGCTCCGTGGTGGTTTCCACTGCAGCCGTGATGCTCAAGCCCAAGCAGGAAGCCAACGCTCTGCTGGACATGAAGAAAAACGTACTGCTGGCCGGTGGTCTGATCGATGCAGATCAGAGCAACGCCAAAGCCATTGAGCAGGCGTTTGAGGCGGTAACTATCAAGTACGTAGACCTGCGTACTGGCAAGTTCACCGACGAAGCCCCGGCAGGCGGCAGCGGTCGCGCTGCGGCCAAGATCCCGAGCGCCAGTGAAAAACTGTCGGCGGAAGAAGACACTGCAAAAATCATCCGCCGCGAGAACACCAAAGAGGTGTATCTGGTGGAGAAGGATGGTCAGCTGCAGCGTATCGTTCTGCCGGTTCGCGGCTACGGCCTGTGGGGCCAGCTGTACGGCTTCCTGGCACTCGAGAGTGACCTGACCACCGTAGCGGGCCTCGGCTTCTACGAGCACAAGGAAACTCCCGGACTGGGCGGTGAAGTTGACAACCCGCGCTGGAAATCCCAGTGGGCTGGCAAGGAAGTCTTTGACGCTGACGGCAGTGTCGATATTTCCGTGATCAAGGGCAGCGTTGACCCGAGCAGTGCCAAAGCCAAGCATCAGGTAGACGGTCTGTCCGGTGCGACCCTGACCAGTAAAGGGGTTAACAACCTGATCAATTTCTGGCTCGGCAGCCAGGGATACGGTCCCTTCCTGAAAAACCTTAAAGCAGGGGAGGCATGAGCATGAGCAAGAAGTTGAAAGACACTCTGCTGGAGCCGGTATTTAACAATAACCCCATCGCGCTGCAGATCCTCGGTATCTGCTCCGCGCTGGCGGTGACCAGCTCGCTGCAGGTGACGCTGGTAATGTGTATCGCGCTGACCTTGGTGACCGCGTTTTCGAACATGTCGGTCTCCCTGATCCGCAAGCAGATTCCCAACAGCATCCGGATCATCGTGCAGATGACCGTGATCGCGTCGCTGGTAATCGTGGTGGATCAGATTCTGAAAGCCTACGCCTTCGACATTTCCAAGAAGCTCTCGGTATTCGTTGGTCTGATCATCACCAACTGTATCGTTATGGGCCGCGCGGAAGCGTTCGCCATGAAGCACGGTCCCAAGGACAGCTTCCTGGATGGTATCGGTAACGGTCTGGGTTACAGCTTTATCCTGATCTGTCTGGCGGTTATCCGTGAACTGTTCGGTGCTGGCAAACTGTTTGGCTTCGAGATCCTGTCTACCGTCAACAACGGTGGCTGGTACCTGCCCAACGGCTTGCTTCTGCTGCCGCCGAGCGCCTTCTTCCTGATCGGTCTGATCATCTGGGCAATCCGTACCTGGAAGCCGGCACAGGTGGAAGAGCAAGAGTTCACCATTGCGCCCAACTCCAAGATGCCTGTGGCGCAACAGGAGGCCTGATAGATGGAACACATTATTTCTCTGATCATCCGCGCTGTTTTCGTTGAAAACATGGCGCTGGCCTTCTTCCTCGGGATGTGTACCTTCCTCGCGGTATCCAAGAAGGTAGAAGCGGCGGTTGGCCTCGGTGTAGCGGTGGTTGTGGTTCTGACCATCACCGTGCCCGTGAACAACCTGATTTACACCTACCTGCTGAAAGACGGCGCGCTGGCCTGGGCTGGCTATCCGGACGTGGACCTGAGCTTCCTCGGCCTGCTGTCTTACATCGGCGTAATCGCTGCCCTGGTGCAGATCCTGGAAATGTTCCTGGATAAGTACGTACCGGCGCTTTACAACGCCCTGGGTGTATTCCTGCCGCTGATCACCGTGAACTGCGCCATCATGGGTGCGTCTCTGTTCATGGTGGAGCGCGAGTACAATTTTGGTGAATCCGTTGCGTACGGCTTCGGTGCCGGCCTCGGCTGGGCGCTGGCCATCACAGCACTGGCGGGTATCCGCGAGCGCCTGAAGTACAGCGACGTGCCGAATGGTCTGAAAGGCCTGGGCATCACCTTCATCACCGTTGGTCTCATGTCGCTGGGCTTCATGTCCTTCGGCGGCATCGATATCTAAGCGGGGAGGTCGAATAACATGGAATTAACGGATATTTATTTTGGCGTAGGCATGTTCACCGTGATCGTGCTGGCGCTGGTAGCCATCATCCTGGTTGCCCGCTCGCGCCTGGTGAACACCGGTGACGTCAACATCGTAGTTAACGGCGAGAAGACTCTCACCGTTCCTGCGGGTGGCAAACTGCTGCAGACCCTGGCTGCGAACAACCTGTTCCTGGCATCTGCCTGTGGTGGCGGCGGTAGCTGCGCCCAGTGCGTGTGTAAGGTACTCGAAGGCGGCGGCGACATGCTGCCGACCGAGGCTGCGCACTTCACCCCGCGTGATGCCAAAGCTGGCAAGCGCCTGTCCTGTCAGGTTGCTGTTAAGCAGGACATGAAGATCGAAGTGCCGGAAGAAGTGTTTGGTGTGAAGCAGTGGGAGTGCACTGTGGAATCCAACCCGAACGTGGCCACCTTCATTAAAGAGCTGACCCTGCGTCTGCCGGAAGGTGAGAACGTGGACTTCCGTGCTGGCGGTTACGTGCAGCTGGAGGCTCCGCCCCACCACGTGAAATTCTCTGACTTCGATATCCAGCCGGAATATCGCGGTGACTGGGAACACTTCGGCTTCTTCAAGCTGGAGTCCAAGGTGACCGAGCCGGTAGTGCGCGCCTATTCCATGGCCAACTACCCGGAAGAGAAGGGCGTTGTTAAGTTCAACATCCGTATCGCCACTCCGCCGCCGCGCACCGAGGGTATCCCCCCGGGCCAGATGTCTTCCTACGTCTTCAACCTGAAGGCGGGCGACAAAATGCGCGTTTACGGTCCCTTCGGTGAGTTCTTCGCCAAGGATACCGACAACGAGATGGTCTTCATCGGTGGTGGTGCCGGTATGGCGCCGATGCGTTCTCACATCTTCGACCAGCTGAAGCGCCTGAACAGCAAGCGCAAAATCAGCTTCTGGTACGGTGCGCGTTCTCTGCGCGAGATGTTCTACGAGGACGACTACAACGGTCTGCAGTCAGAGTTCGACAACTTCCAGTGGCACATTGCACTGTCTGACCCGCAGCCGGAAGACAACTGGACCGGTTACACAGGTTTCATTCACAACGTAGTGTATGAGAACTACCTGAAGAACCATCCGGCGCCGGAAGACTGTGAGTTCTACATGTGCGGACCGCCCATGATGAACGCAGCGGTGATCAACATGCTGAAGAACCTCGGCGTAGAGGATGAAAACATCCTGCTCGACGACTTCGGTGGCTGATCCGCATGATTGGATTTGCTAACGCATCCACAAAAACAGGGCCGATGTATTCGGCCCTGTTTTTGTTTGTAGCATCCCGGTTTAACCGCGCTCTGCGCGCAATTTTTATCCTTTCGCTGGTAGTTCTGGCGTCCTGTACGTCTGGAAAAACCTCATGGAAGCTGTCGGGCCCAACCATGGGTACGGCTTACCACATCACTGTGGTGGATGTGCCATCGGCGCTGCGCAAGGCCGACTTGCAGTCCGCGATCGATGCGGAACTGGTGGCGGTAAACCAGGAGATGTCCACGTATATCCCCGACTCGGAGCTGATGCGTTTCAACGCGGCACCGGTGGGGGAGCTGGTGGAGATTTCCCCCCATCTCGCTGACGTCATTGCCCGCTCACTGCAAATTTACCAGCACAGCGGCGGTGCGTTTGACGTGACCGTCGGTCCGCTGGTAAATCTGTGGGGATTCGGTCCGCTGCCGGAGCCGGAAAAGATTCCTGCGGACGACGCCATCGCCGAGCTTCTGCAGGTAATCGGATCGGATGCGCTGTTACTCGATAGTAACCGGCTGAGTAAAACCCGCCCGGTGCAGATCGACCTTTCCGCCATTGCCAAGGGCCATGGCGTAGACCGCATTGCAGACCTGCTGGAAGGCAAGGGCATCACCAATTACCTGGTGGAGATCGGCGGCGAGCTGCGCACCGCGGGGGTCAATCCGCAAGGTGCGGTGTGGCGCGTCGGTATCGAAAGGCCGAGTGCCGGGCAGGTGGTACAGAAGCCGATTCAGGTTAGTGGCAAGGGCATTGCTACCTCCGGTGACTACCGTAATTATTATGAGCGGGACGGCAAGCGCTACGCGCACACCATGGATCCGCGCACCGGGCGACCGGTGGAACATCGGCTTGCATCGGTCACCGTGATTGCCGATACCTGTGCCGAGGCCGATGGCTACGCCACCGCGCTGAATGTGATGGGT